>JADGPP010000005.1 GCA_017882375.1 Solirubrobacteraceae bacterium
ACCTCCGCTCAGAGGAATCGATGTTCGCCAAGCTGCGGCGCGCGCTCGGTAGCCAGGCTGCGTGATCCGCCTCGCCGTCCGCGTGCAGCGCGCGCACGCTGAGGTCGTCTTGGCCGAGCTGCTCGAGCTGGCGCCGGCGGGCGTCGAGGAGGCGCAGATCGGCGAGCAGATAATCGAGTACGCCGTCTACGGCGCTCCCGGCGAGCTGCCGAGCCTCCCGGATCTCAAAGCCGCTGCAGGCGATGCGCTGGTGGAGATCTCCACGAGCGAGACGGCCGATGACTGGCAGGAGCGCTGGAGGCAGTTTCACCGCCCGGTGCTCGTCGAGCCGTCCCCGCACTGGGCCGCGTTCGCCCGCCACGTCCCCGCGCTGCGCGTGCGTCCGCCGTGGGAGCCCGCGAGCGTGGGGGGCGCCGGCCCGGTCGAGGAGATCGTGATCGATCCTGGACAGGCGTTTGGCACCGGCGGCCACGCCACCACTCGGCTTTGCCTGGGGATGCTGTTGGAGCTGGCTGCCACCAAGGGCGAGCTCGGACCGTTGCTCGATGTCGGGACGGGCTCCGGTGTCCTGGCGATCGCGGCGGCGCGGTTGGGCTTCGCGCCCGTGCTGGCGCTCGATCACGATCGCCTGAGCGTCCACGCCGCGCGCGTCAACGCAGCGGTCAACGAGGTGCAGATCGAGCTGCGTCGCTTGGACCTGCGAAGCGAAGAGCTGCCGTGGCTCGGCGCGCGCGACGCTCCGGCGGGTGCGATCGTCCTGCTTGCCAACCTGCTGCGCCCGCTGCTGCTCGATCTCGCCGGCACGATCGCCGCGCGGCCCGAACATCTGCTCGCCAGCGGCCTGCTGCGCGACCAGGTCGACGAGGCCGTGCAGGCGTTCTCACGGCGCTTGGGCTTGCGCGAGCGAACGCGCTCGGAGGAGGGGGAGTGGGCGGCGGTCTGGCTGGTTGCCGGCTGACGCTGCGCCGCGGATGCTTCGAGGGGTGGGAGCGCCGCAGGCCTTTCAGCCGGCCGCGATTGTCTCGTCGTCGGGGATCTCCGTCGCCGCGCGTACGATCGCTCGGTAGACGAGGTCGATCGCTGCGCGCGGCCCGTCTTGCTCGCCGACGAGCGCCTTGGCCGCTGCGAGCGCCGCGCCGATCGTTTCCAGCGCCTCGCCGTCGCCACCGGGCTGCGGGTCGCGACAAGCGGCGAGCGCCATGTCGAGCATCGCCTGCGCCTGTTCTCCTGCCCCAGTGAACAACGCGGGACCGACGAGGCTCGCGTATCCATAGACGCGCGCGAGACGCCCGGAGAGGGTGATCGAGGTCCCGCGCCGGGGCGGGCGCACGGCTGGCAGGCCCCGCCCGTCGAGCAGTGAGGCCATCGTGTCGCCGAGCACGGCCCTCGTGGACTGCTCGTCCAGACGCGCCTGGCGAGCGAGGCGCAACGCGAGGTAGAGCGTGGTCGCCGGCATGCCGTAGGGAGGGTCCGAGGCAAACACGATCCGCTCGGCGGGCACGCGCGCAAAGAGCTCGATCACGTCGAGCGGGAAGAAGCAGGACATGTCGTAGAGCACGCCCGGATGGTCGGCCAGGCGCGTAGTCAGGATCCCCTGGTCGCAGATCGCGCCGTGAGCGAGGATCAGCACCGCACCCGGGTGGCGCAGCGCGAGCTCTGCCAGGCCGTCGGCGAGCGGCGGCAGGCCGCGTCCGGCGTGGATCAGGATCGGCACCGCCGCCTCTTCGGCCAGCGCGAACACGCTGCCCATCTCCGGCCCGTCGAACACGAACTCCTGCGCGCGCGGGTGAAGCTTGATTCCACGTGCTCCCGCCGCCAGGCAGCGTTCGGCCTCGTCGCGAGGGTCTTCCGCCGGATCCAGCCGGCAGAACGGCACCAGCCGGCCATCGCTTTCGTTCGCCCACGCCAGCACTCGGTCGTTGGGCAGGCGATAGGACGGATGGCGTTCGGGGTCGTGCAGTGCAAACACGCACGCCCTGCGTGCGTCGGCCGCGTCGAGCTGGGAGAGCAGTTGCTCCAGCGTCAGCGAACGCCCGTCCTCGTCGAGGCCGAGGTGTGTGTGGGCGTCGATCACTTCGGCGCCCGGCGGACGCAGCTCGGCCGCCTCCGCGAGAAATGGGGCGAGCGCGTCAGCGTACAGCGAGTCATTCACGCGCGAGACCATATTCTGTCGCGCTCGCTCGCCACGCTGCGAGCGCGACCCGAACACCGGCCGATCTCCCCGGGTATCGCCCGACCAGCGTATCCTGAATCGAGGATGGCGATAGCGGATCAGATCAAAGTCGACCTGCACGGGGCGATGCGTGCAGGTGAGAAGCAGCGGGTCGGCGCGCTGCGCCTGGTGCTCTCAGAGCTGCAGAAGGCCGCCAAGGAGGGCGCCGACGACGAGTTGGCGGTACTGCGACGTGAGCGCAAGCGACGCCTGGAGGCGGCGAAGGCCTACCGCGACGGCGGGCGCGCGGATCTCGCCGCCGGGGAGGAGGCCGAGGGAGAGCTGATCGGCGCCTACCTGCCGGCTGAGCTTTCCGACGCCGATCTCGACGCGATCGTCGCGCAGGCCGTGCGCGACAGCGGCGCACAGACGGCCAAGGACATGGGTCAGGCGATGAAGCAGGCGATGGCCGCCGTCGACGGCCGCGCCGATGGCAAGCGCGTATCGGGACTCGTGCGAGCGTCGCTGCAGGGATGAGGACGCAGGTCGAGCTCTCCAACGAAGTCGCCGTCGAGCTGGCCGGCAGCCAGGACGCGGTGCTTCGTGCGCTGCAGGCCCATCTGGACTGCAAGGTCTACCTGCGCGGCAACGTGCTCACGTTCGACGGCGAGGAGAGCGAGAACAACGCGGGCGAGCGGGTGGTCCGCGAGCTGTCGGAGCTGATCGCGCGCGGGCACCAGATCGGCCCCGGGACGATCGCCGCCGTCACCGGTGCGCTCGACGCGCACGAGTCGCCCGCGCGCGTACTCGAGGACGTCGTCTGGAGCCACCGCGGCCTGCGCATCGCGCCGAAGACGGTCAACCAGAAGCGTTACGTCGATGCCGTTCGCTCGAGCACCGTGACCTTCGGCGTGGGCCCCGCCGGGACGGGCAAGACGTTCCTCGCCGTGGCGATGGCGGCGGCGGCGCTCTCGCGCCACGAGGTCAACCGGATCATCCTCACCCGACCGGCCGTCGAGGCGGGTGAGCGCTTGGGCTTTCTGCCCGGCGACCTGATGGCCAAGGTGGATCCCTACCTGCGCCCGCTGTTCGATGCGCTGCACGACATGCTCGATCCCGAGAAGGTCTCTCAGCACATCGAGCGCGGTGTCATCGAGATCGCCCCACTGGCGTTCATGCGCGGACGCACGCTAAACGACTCCTTCGTCATCCTCGACGAGGCTCAGAACACGACGCCCGAGCAGATGAAGATGTTCCTCACGCGTCTTGGCTTTGGCTCGCGGATGGTAGTGACCGGCGACATCACGCAGGTCGATCTGCCGCGCGACCAGCGATCGGGGCTGATCGTCGTCGGCGATGTGCTCGATGCGGTCGAGGGGATCGAGTTCGTGCGCTTCGGCGGCGAGGACGTGGTCAGGCACAAGCTCGTGCAGAGAATCGTCGCGGCATACGACGTGCACGCACAGCGTGAGGCGCCCGGGCTGAGGTCGGCCGATCGCAGCGCCTGAGCGGCGATGATCGAGGTCGAGATCTTCGGCGTGCAGACGTCGCGTCCGGGCGCCGTCACTGGCGCCCAGCGCGACCGAGCCGTTCCCTCGCTGCAGGAGATGCGCCGTCTGTGCGCGCTTGCCGCGGGGTCGGCGGGGATCGGCGACGGGCACGTGGCGATCGAGTTCGTCGACGAGCGGCGGATCACCGAGCTGAACGCGCGCCACCGAGCGCTGCAGGAGCCGACGGATGTGCTGTCTTTCCCGGTCGACGGCGCCGAGTCGCCGCAGATCGCGCGTGAGCTGGGCGATGTCGTGATCTGCCTGCAGCACACCGAGGACGTGCGCGAGGCGATCGTGCACGGCGTGCTTCACCTGGTCGGCATGGACCACGAGACCGACGACGGCCAGATGCTCGCGCTGCAGCACGAGCTGTTGGGGCGGGAGGACAGTTGACGCGCAGCGGGTTCGTCGCGTTGGCCGGCCGTCCGAACGTCGGCAAGTCGACGCTTGTCAACGCGATCGTCGAGGAGAAGGTGGCGATCGTCTCTGATCGTCCTCAGACCACACGGCGCGCGATCAGGGGGATCCGCTCACGCGGCGACTGCCAGCTGGTGCTCGTCGACCTGCCCGGTGTGCAGCGCCCCCGCGACACGCTCACCGCGCGGATGGCCGGTCGCGTGCAGCAGGAGCTCGCCGGCTCCGACGTCGCGCTGCTGGTGCTCAACGGCGAGCAGGGCGTGGGGCCGGGCGACCGATTCATCGCCGCGACGCTCGCCGACGCCAAGCTGCCTGTGACGATCGCCGTCAACAAGATCGATCGGCTTTCGCGCGCCGCCACCGCCGCGGCGCTCGCGCAGGCCGCCGAGCTGCCGATTGGCGAGGACGTGTTTCCAATTTCCGCGCGCACCGGATCGGGCGTGGCGGCACTCGTTGAGCACCTGTCGGCGCGCATGCCCGAGGGGCCGTTCATGTTCAGCGAGCGCGCGATCTCCGATCAGCCGATGGCCGTCGTGTTGGCGGAGCTCGTGCGCGAGGCCGTCATCAGGCGCACGTTCCAGGAGGTGCCGCACGCGGTCGAGGTGATGGTCGAGGAGATCGAGCATCCTCGGGCGGGATTCGCCCGTGTTCGTGCGCTCATATGGGTCGAAAGCGCCTCGCAGAAGGGGATTCTGGTCGGCGCTCAAGGCCGAATGGTCAAGGCCATAGGCACTGCCGCTCGGCGGGAGATCGAGCGTGAGCTCGACTGCCACGTGCATCTCGATCTGTCCGTGCGCGTCCGCGGCGACTGGCGCGGCGACGAGGGCCTGCTCGACCGTCTTGGGATAACGTAGCGCCGCGCGGGCGCCGTCCCGATAAGCACATCCTCTCGGCTGGGCGAAAGTTCCAGCCGATCTGATTCGTGGCACCATTGGAATGCAGCTGATCGTCAATTGGAGTACCGTCTGCGCGGACGCCAGTTGACAAGGAAGGGCGCGGAATGTCGGCCAAGCATGCGGTACTGGGACTCGTGATCGAGCGTCCCGGCTATGGGTATCAGCTGGCTCAGCGGCTCGATGAGCGCTTTGGCTCGTCAGGCTTTGCGCCCTCCGGTGTGTATTCGGCGCTCGATCAGCTGAGCCGCGACGATCTCGTCCGCAGCGCCGGCGAGATGGGTGCCGGCCCAGCGCGCCGCGCGGCGCCGCGGACGATCTACGAGGCAACCGAGGAGGGCGTCGACCACTTCGAAGCGTGGATGCTCGATCCGTCGCCCGCACCGCCGCTGCGCGACGACCTGCACATGAAGATAGCGCTGTGTCGGCCGCGCAACCTGCCGCGTCTGATCGAGATGGTCGGCGGCCAGGAACTTGTGTGCCTGGGCCGGCTGCAGGACCTCAAGCGCCTCACTGAAGAGGCCTCGACGTCGTCGCGCGATTGGCCGGGGCTGATGCGGATGCTCGCGGCAGAAGCCGAGATCGCCTTCTGGAACGCGAGAATCGAATGGCTGCAGAACGCGCGTGAGTTGCTCGAGCAGTTGCACGACGAGCACGAGCAGGCCCAGCGCGCAGGCATCACCGCCGCCGTCGCCGCCCCCACCGAGCGGCTGCGAGGGCTGTAGATGGCCGACGCTCTGCTCTCGCTGGACGCGGTCAGCAAGAGCTACTGGCGGGGGACGTCGGAAGTACGCGTCCTGTCCGACGCGTGTCTGGCGATCAACGCCGGCGAGTTCATCGGGGTGTGGGGCAAGCGCGGCGCAGGGAAGACGACGCTGTTGCGAATCGCCGCAGGGCTGGAGACGCCAGACCGTGGCTCGGTCCGCTTCGCCGGCGAGGATCTGTCGACGCTGTCCGAACGCGCGCATGCTCGCCTGCGGCGAGGAGAGGTCGGCTTGGTGCGACGGTCCGGGCCGAAGAGCGAGCTGTGCATGCTGGACTACGTCGCGCTGCCCTTGCTCGTCGAGCACGGCCGGCGCAAGGCCAATCGCCTCGCCGATCACGCACTGCGGCGGGTGGGCATGGCTCAGTGCGCCGGCCAGCTTTGGCAGAGCCTCTCCGACGGAGAGCGCGCGTTCATCGCGATCGCCCACGGGATCGCGCGGGCTCCGCGGCTGCTGCTAGTCGACGATCCGACGGCGAATCTCGATCTGCGCGAGCGTGAGGAGATCCTGCTGCTGCTGCGAACGCTCGTGCAGGAGACCAATCTCGCGGTCTTGATGACCGTGCCCGACATGCCCACCGCGCTCGGGTCCCACCAGCTCAGGGCGCTCAGTGGCGGAAGGCTGCTCACACCATCGCCGGGGCCGCAGGGCGAGGACAACGTGATCAACTTTCCCGGCTACCAGCGCTCGGCCTAGATGTCCGGCGCAGCGCCCGCAGGGATGCCCGTCCCGGCCCACCGAGAGCCGCGCCGATGCTAGAGCTGCGCGAGCTCGTAAAGCACTTCCCTGCTGTCTCGGGACCGCCCGTGCGCGCGGTTGACGGGGTCTCGCTGTCGGTGTCCGGTGGCGAGTTCGTCGCGCTCTACGGGCCCAGTGGCTCGGGGAAGACGACGCTGCTGATGCTGATCGCCGCGCTACTTCGACCCGACGCTGGCTCGATCGTGCTCGGCGACCGCGATGTCTCGAAGCTGAGCGACCGCGAGGCTGCGCATTTCCGCCTGCATGAACTCGGCTTCGTGCGCCAGGCGCTGAACCTGATCCCGGGTGCCAACGCCCTCGACAACGCGGCACTGAAGCTGATGGGAACGGACGTGGGCTCGCGTGAGGCGCGCCGTCGCATCGCTCCTCTGATCGAACGGCTCGGACTCGCCGAGCGCAGCACCCATCGGGCCGAGCAACTCTCGATGGGCGAGCGCCAGCGTGTGATGATCGCGCGCGCTCTCTCGACCGAACCGAAGCTCCTGCTCGCAGACGAGCCGACCGGCAGCCTCGACACCGGGCGCGGGCGCCAGGTGCTCTCGCTGATCGCCGAGACGTGCCGCGAGCGGGAGGTCGCAGTCGTGCTCGTCACGCACGATCCCCAGGCTGCGGCCTTCGCCGATCGTGTCTACGCCCTGCGCGACGGACAGCTCACCGACTACGAGCCAAGTCAGGCGCGCGCCTCCATCGATGCAAGCTGATCGCCGTGGCGGAAGTTCGCCATGAAGCTGTCGAGCATCCTGCGGCTCTATCGCGTTCGCCTTCGCGCGCGCCTGACGCAGGAACTCTTCGCCGTGCTCGGGATCGCCATCGGCGTCGCTCTGCTGTTCGCCTCGCAGGTCGCCAACACGAGCCTCGACAGCTCTGTGCAACGACTCACGGACGGGATCGTCGGGAAGATGCGCTTTCAGGTGGCAGCCCGCGACAGCGCCGGCTTTGACGAAAGCCTGCTGAGAGAAGTCGCCAGGGTGCCCGGCGTGCAGGCCGCCGCGCCGGTGATCGAGCAGAGCGCCAACGTCGTCGGCCCGACCGGCCAGCGCTCGGTCGACCTCGTCGGCACCGATCCCCGGCTGGCTCGCCTGGGCGGGAGCATCGCTCGACATGTCAACGCGGTGCCCATCGGTGGGGCGAGGGTCTTCACGCTGCCTGCCCCAATCGCGCAGGAGATCGGCGTGCTCTCGATCCGCGCGGTCACGTTGCAGATCGGCGCCCGCGCGGTCAAAGCCCTGCTGGTTCCACATCTGCTCGAAGGCGGCGCCGCCACGCTGGGCGAGAGCCCGATCGCGCTCGCCCCGCTGCGGACGGTGCAGAAGATGTCGGGCATGCAAGGCCGTCTGACGAGCATCTATGTGCGCTCGCCGGCGCGTCTGGATCGGTCGGTGAGGGCCGCGCTGCAGCGCCTGGCCGCCGGGCGGCTGAACGTGCGCCCCGCGGACATCACCACTCGTTTGTTCCGCCGCGCCGCCGGTCCGGTCGATCAGTCGACCGGACTGTTCTCGGCGCTCAGCGCACTCGTCGGTTTCCTGTTCGCCTTCAACGCGCTGATGCTCACCGTCCCGCAGCGCAGAAGCCTGATCGAGGATCTGCGCCTCGACGGCTACACGCGCCGGATGATCATCGAGGTGCTGTTGCTCGACGCGCTCGTGCTCGGCGTGCTCGCCTCCGTGCTCGGCCTGGTGCTCGGCGAGGTGCTGTCGGTGGCGCTGTTCAGCGCGAACCCCGGCTATCTGTCGTTTGCGTTTCCGATCGGCACTGAACGAGTGGTGACGGGGTCGAGCATCGCGCTCGCGCTGGCCGGTGGCCTGCTCGCAGCCGTCGCGGGCGTGCTCGTGCCGCTGCGCGCGGCGATCATCGAGCGTCCGGCGGTGAGTGCGCCCGCCTCGCAGCCGCTGTATCGGCATTCCCGGTGGCTGCTGATCGGCGCCGGAATCTGCCTTGCCGCGACGACCGCGATCCTCCTCGCGGCAACGCAGGCGGCGATTGTCGCTGTCGTCAGCCTCACCGCGGCGCTGTTGCTGTGCCTGCCGGGACTGCTCGACCTCGCCGTCAAAGTCAGCGGGCGACTGCAGCACCTGCTCTCCGGCGCCGCCTCCTATCTGGCGTTGATCGAGCTGCGCTCGCGATCGAACCGCGCTCGCTCGCTCGCCATCGCCGCCACCGGAGCGATCGCCGTCTTTGGCAGCGTCTCGATTCAGGGCGCCAGAGGCAACCTGCAGCGGGGTCTTGAGGCTTCGGCGCGTGGGATCGACTCTCGGGCGGATATCTGGGTGACGCCCGCCGGCGTGTCGAACTCGTTCGCGACGACTTCCTTCAAGAACGTCTACGGCGCCGCGCTGGCGCACCTTCCGGGGGTGCGAGCCGTCGAGCTGTATCGCGGGAGCTTTCTCGACTGGGGCGATCGCCGCACGTGGGTCCTGGCACCGCCGCGCTCGGACTCGCGGCAGATCGCGGCCAGCCAGATCGTCAGCGGCAGCGTCGATCTCGCGAATGCGCGGCTGCGCGGTCGTGGCTGGGTCGTGCTCTCGCGCGCGATCGCCAACGGACACGATCTGCACATCGGCCAGGCCTTTACGATCCCGACAGCACAGCCGGTCACGCTGCGCGTGGCGGCGCTCAGCACCAACCTCGGCTGGCCGCCCGGCGCGGTCGTGATGAACGCCGACGACTACGCGCGCGCGTGGGGCAGCGGCGATCCGAGCGCCTACCAGATCGAGCTCGCACCGGGAGCGGGGCTGGCCGGCGTCAGTCGCGAGGTGCAGCAGGTGATCGGTCCACAGTCGGGCCTGCGCGTGCAGACCCGTCCCCAGCGCGAGCGTCTGCACTACGCCCAAGCGGCTCAAGGCCTGTCTCGCCTCACGCAGATCCGAACACTCGTGCTGATTGCCGCGGTGCTCGCGATGGCGGCTGCGATGGGAGCGATGATCTGGCAGCGCCGCGCGCGCCTGGCCGACATGAAGGTGGACGGGTTCAGCCGGATCGTCCTGTGGCGTGCCCTGCTGTGGGAGAGCGCGATCCTGCTCGGAGTGGGCTGCTCGCTCGGCGCGGTGTTCGGACTGTACGGCCAGCTCGTACTGAGCAGGGCGCTGTCGCTCGTCAACGGCTTCCCGGTGATCGAAACAACGCCCTTGCCGGCAGCCCTCGGCAACTTCGCGCTGATCACGGCGGTCGCCGTCGCGATCGTCGCCGTGCCCGGCTATGCGGCCGCGCGCGTACGTCCATCGGTCGGCATGCAGGAGTGAGAAACAAAGCAAAAGGAGTCGACCGAAGCGCTAACTACTATCCGGGAGAATTCCGATCCATGGATAGATGCCCGACCCGCTACCACTCTCTCCGAGGCAGGTATGGGCCCTTCTGGCAGCCGCTGCGAGGCAGCTGCTCTGGGGCCTGAGAGCGGTGTCGCGCGAGATGCACGTGTGGCAGGCGCGCGCGCAGAGCATTCCCGACGCAGCGATCCGCGAAGACGCGCTGAACTCGATCGAGCGCAAGCGCGGGCACACCGACGGCGCCGCTCTGTTCTGGATACTTCCTCGCCATCGAAACCTGAGCCTGCTGCGGCTGCTCGTCGCGTACGAGATCATCTGGGACTTCCTCGACTGTGTGAACGAGCGTGCAGCCGGTGCGGGCACCGCCAACGGTCGTCAACTGCATCTCGCGCTGATCGAGGCGCTCGACCCCGCCGCGCCGATGTCCGACTACTACTGCTACCACCCGTGGCACGACGATGGCGGCTATCTGCGCTCGCTCGTGGAAACGTGCCGTCACAGCTGTGCGGCGCTCCCGTCCTACGGACGCGTCCGTCCGGTGGTCGTGCGCGAAGCCCGGCGCGCGCAGGTTCTCGCGCTGAACCACGACACCGATCCGCTGGACCGGGACGCCGCCCTCAGGGCATGGGCCGCACGCGAGTTCTCCGGCGAGCAGCGCTTGAGCTGGTTTGAGCTCAGCGGCGCCGCGAGCGCTTCGATGACCGTCCACGCGTTCCTCGCGCTTGCGGCGCAGCCCGACTGCACAGACGCCGACGTGCGGCGCACGTGTGCCGCGTACTTTCCCTGGCTATCGGCGGCGACGACGATGCTCGACAGCTACGTCGACCAGTCCGAAGATGAGCTCAACGGCGATCATCGCTACATCGCCCACTACCCGAGCGAGGCGCTCGCGGGGGAGCGCGTGCGCGAGCTCGTCACACGATCGGCGCGCGAGGCCCGGCGGCTCAGCAACGGCCACCGTCACGCGGTCATCGCCGCGTGTATGGTCGCCATGTATCTCTCCAAGGACAGCGCGCGCACGCCTGACATGCGCGCGAGCACGGCCAGCATCGTGCGGGCGGGCGGGTCGCTGACACGCGTCCTGCTCCCGATTCTGCGTCTCTGGCGCGTCGCCTTCGCGCAACAGGCCGCCTGATGGGAGGCGAGGCCAGGTTGCAAGGAGTAGTCAGAACTGAATATTCAGAACAGCCTTTGCGGACGCCAGGGGCACCGGCATGATTGGCGCAACGCGATGACGGATGAGAACGGGACCGGGGTATTGCCAGCCACGAGAGAGAAGCAGCGTCGTTCGCGGCGCGCTAAGGCTGGCGCCTCCGGCGCCGCATCCAAAGCCGCGTCGTCTCGCCAGTGGCAGCGAGCCGGACGCCCTTCGCGGCGTTCGGCTCGCACTGATGGCGAGTCCGACGGGCAGGCTGTGGTGATCGAGCTGTCCAAGTCGCAGGTCGACCAGGTGGTGCGCAGCGCCGGTCAGGGTGGAACCCTGTCGGTGCTGCTCTCGGCGGTCAAGGATCCGCACTGGCCGCTGGCGCTCGACTCCGAGGAGTGGTCCTACCCGGCTCAGATGGAGGACCGTCGCCTGTCACGCTCGCTGCTTTCGGGCCTGCTTGTGCTGTCGTGCTTTCCCTCGGACGGGGGATATCTGGGAATCGCCGAACTCGCGCGCATGCTTGACATGAACACGAGCACGACGCATCGCTACGTGACCACGCTGCTCGCCGTCGGGCTGCTCGAGCGCAACCCCGGCACTCGCAAGTACCGGCTGATCTCCCAGTAGGCCTCGATGAGGCGGGATGGGTGCCAGCTACCGGTTCGCAGCGAGGTGATCCACGGACGCTGCATCCCAGCCCGCTCTCACAGCTTGCGCCGCAGGTGCTCGGCGATGCTGCCGATCGCCGCGAGATCCAGCTTGGCGGCGAACTGGAAAGGCACGCTGATCACATCGAACTTCCGTCGCCGCAGACGCGCGAGCTGATTGTGCTGGAAGCGCGCGCGGTCTGACACCGCGTGCGCGGCGACGACCGCTGAACGTCTGATCGCCGTCGCCGATGTCCCGCGGCCGCCCGCGCCGCGGGTCCCGCCCGCGCCGTTGGCGGTGCCGTCGGGAGCAGGCCCGAGACGCTCGAGCTCAGGTCCGCTGAAGCGCTGTGGCAGCACTCCGTTGACGATCACCGCATCGAGCTCGCGCCCGAGCTGGTCGTGCAGGCGCTGCTGCAGCTCGAGCGTCTCGGTGATAGCCATCTCGGTCGGGTGGGCGACGGCGACGTAGCTCGAGCGCGTGGGATCCTCGAGCAGCTTGCCCAGCCGGTCGGCCTGTCCGGCGATCGGGCCGACGCGCGCGATCGCCCCGAACGTGCGCGGCGAGTCGAGCAGGCCGAGAGCGTGCCCCGTGGCCGGGGCGTCGAGCACGACGAGGTCGTAGCTGCGTCCGCGACGACGCTTGGCCTGGGTCAGATCCCAGATCTTCACCATGCTCACCAGCTCCTTCGCGCCGGGCGCGGCCGCGGCGAAGTACTGGAAGGTGCTGCTCGACGCGAGCAGCCTTCCGGACACGCGCCCGCCGAGCGCCTGCAGCCATTCCAGCAGCGCTCGGTCGGGGTCGATCGAGATGCTCCACAGCCGCTCTGCGAGCTCGGTCTCCGTTCCGGGTTCCCCTGCGGGCAGGCCGAATAGCTCGGGGACCCGCGCCTGCTCGCCCATCTCCACGACGATCGTGCGCAGACCGCGATCGGCCGCGAGCAGGCCCAGGGCGGTCGCAAGCGTCGTCTTGCCGACCCCTCCCTTGCCTGTCACCACGAGTAGCTCGCGTTCCAATAGCGACATCCTGTCGGGGAGTCTTTCTCAAACGCCCGTGCGCGGGCGCGACCATGCCGGTGCGACCTACAATCGTGCGGATGAGCACGCCGCGAACAGACGATCGGATCGACTCGCAGATCGCCTATGACGAGCGCGGCCTCGTGCCGTGCGTCGTGCAGGACTGGACGACGGGCGAGGTGCTGATGCTCGCGTACATGAACGCGGAGGCGCTCGCGCGCACACGCGAGACCGGCGAGCTGCACCTGCACAGCCGCTCGCGCGACGAGCTGTGGCACAAGGGCGCGACCAGCGGGAACGTGCAGGTCGTCAAGGCGCTGCGGCTGGACTGCGACGGTGACACGGTGCTCGCCCTCGTCGAGCCGGCCGGGCCGGCCTGTCACACCGGCGAGCGCACGTGCTTTCATCGCGGCGAGCTGAAGCCGGCCGCTCCGGGCGAGGTTCTCCCGGGGTTGGAGCGCACGATCGTCGAGCGCGCCCGCGAGCGTCCCGCCGGCTCCTACACGGTCGAGTTGCTAGACGATCCGCAGCTGATCGGCGCGAAGGTGATGGAGGAGGCCGAGGAGGTCGCGCGCGCCGCCCGCGAGGAGTCTGACGAGCGCGTCGACGAAGAGGCGGCCGATGTCGTCTATCACCTGCTCGTGCTCCTGCACAGCAGGGGCCGGTCGTTGGCCGATGCCGAGCGGGTGCTCGATGACCGCCGCGACTGATCAGCTGACCGGCGCGCCGGAGCTCCAGCCGAGCCTTGCGCAGGCGCGCTCGCTCGCCGAGCAGCACAACCTGATCCCCCTGCGCCACCAGTTCATCGAGGACTGCGAGACCCCGGTTTCGGCCTTTCTCAAGCTGCGCGAGCTTGCACCGGGCGAGCCGGCGTTCCTGCTGGAGTCCGCCGAGCAGGGCCAGCGCGTCGGGCGCTACTCGTTCATCGGCGTTCGCCCGCGCGCCGTGCTGCGCTGGTCGCTGGCCGACGGGGGCGATCCGTATGCGCTCGCGGCCGCCGACCTGGCGCGCTTCAGCCAGGCGCCGATTGCCGATGCGCCGCCGTTCACAGGCGGCGCGGTCGGCTTCTTCGGCTATGACCTCGTGCGCACGGTCGAGCCGCTGGAGCCGGCCAATCCGGACGCCTTGGGGCTTCCCGACATGGCGCTGATGCTGACCGACCTGCTGGTGACCTTCGATCACCTCAAGCACACGGTGACGATCCTCGCCAACGCCGACCTCGACGCCGAGCCGGACGTCGAGCGCGCCTACGCGATCGCCGCGCAGCGGATCGCCGAGGTGCGCGCCCAGCTGACCGGGCCCGTCCCGCGCCCCGAGCGCCCGACCGAAAAACGTCAGCCGCCGGCGTTTGAGTCGAACATGACGCGTGAGCGCTTTGAAGCGATGGTTGCGCGGATCGTCGAGTACATCCACGCGGGAGACGCCTTCCAGGTCGTCCCTTCCCAGCGCTGGTCGGCCGCCGTGCCGGTCGAGGCGTTCTCGATCTACCGCGGGCTGCGCGCGGTCAACCCGAGCCCCTACATGTACTACCTGGACTTCGGTGACTTCCAGATCGCGGGCGCGAGCCCCGAGCCGCTGCTCACCGTCACTGGACGCCACGTGAGCACCAAGCCGATCGCCGGCACCCGCCATCGCGGCGCGACGCCCGAGGAGGACCGGCGGATCGCCGCCGACCTGCTGGCCGACGAGAAGGAGCGCGCCGAGCACGTGATGCTCGTCGATCTCGGGCGCAACGATCTCGGGCGCGTGTGCGAGTACGGCACCGTCGCCGTCGACGAGCTGATGGAGATCGAGTTCTACAGCCACGTCATGCACATCGTCTCCTCGGTCTCCGGGACGCTGCGCCCGGGCGTCGGGGCAATGGACGCGCTGCGCTCGGTGCTACCGGCGGGAACGCTGTCGGGCGCGCCGAAGGTGCGCGCGATGCAGATCATCGACGAGCTCGAGCCGGTCAAGCGAGGCGGCTACGGCGGCGCGATCGGCTATCTCAGCTACGCCGGCGATCTCGACACGGCGATCCACATCCGCACGGTCGTCGTCAAGGACGGCATCGCGCACGTGCAAGCGGGCGGGGGCACCGTCGCCGACGCCAAGCCGGCCTACGAGTACGAGGAGTCGGTGGCCAAGTCGACCGCAGCGATGCGCGCGATAGAGCTCGCGTGCGGGCAGGCGGACTGGCCATGAGAGTCCTCGTGCTCGACAACTACGACTCGTTCACCTACAACCTCGTCCAGTATCTGGGCGAGCTCGGGGCCGAGGTGGAGACCGTGCGCAACGACCGCGCCAGCGTCGATGAGCTGCTGGAGAAGGACTTCCAGCGTTGCGTCATCTCGCCCGGCCCGTGCACGCCGGACAAGGCCGGGATCACGCTGGAGCTGGTCCGGCGGATGCCCGAGTCCGGCGTGCCGACGCTGGGCGTCTGCCTGGGCCATCAGGCGCTCGCGCAGGCGTTCGGCGGGTGCGTGCGGTTGAACGCGCCGGTGCACGGCAAGGCGACGACGATCGAGCACGACGGCCGCACGATCTTTCGCGGCCTGGACTCGCCGCTGACCGTCGGTCGCTATCACTCGCTCGTCGTCGATCCCAAGCTGCCGGACTGCCTGGAGGAGTCGGCGCGCGGGGGCGGCGTCGTGATGGGCGTGCGCCATCGCGAGCTCCCCGCCGAGGGCGTGCAGTTTCACCCCGAGTCCGTGCTGACAGACCAGGGCAAGAAGCTGCTCGCGAACTTCCTCGGTGAGGGTTGATGCCCAACGCGACCCTCACCAGCGCGATCGACGCGCTCGCCTCGCGCCGGGATCTGAGCGCCGACGAGACTGCCGACGTGCTCAACGAGATCATGCACGGGGAGGTGTCCGAGACGCAGATCGCGGGCTTCTTGATCGCCCTGCGCACGAAGGGCGAGACGGTCGACGAGCTGGCCGGCCTGGCGCGCACGATGCGCGCGCTTGCAGTGCCCGTGCCCGTCGCTCGTGACGATCTGCTGGACACCGCCGGTACCGGCGGTGGGCGGCGCACGTTCAACGTCTCCACCACAGCGGCGCTGATCGCCGCGGGCGCCGGCTGCGCGGTCGCCAAGCACGGCAACCGCTCGGCCACGAGCGCCTCCGGCTCGGCCGATCTGCTGGAGGCGCTCGGCGCGCGAATCGACCTCGATCCGCAGGGCGTCGCTCGCTGCATCGAGGATGCCGGCTTCGGCTTCATGTTCGCACCGGCGCACCACCAGGCGACCCGCTTCGTCGTGCCCGTTCGGCGCGAGCTGGCGGTGCGCACGACCTTCAACCTGCTCGGCCCACTGACCAATCCCGCCGGCGCGCGGCGCCAGGTGATCGGCGTCTCCGACGCGGGTTTTCTCGACACGATCGCCGGAGCGCTGGCGAGGCTCGGTGTCGATCGCGCTCTCGTGGTCACGGCCGAGGACGGGCTCGACGAGCTGTCGATCGTCGCGGCGACGAAAGTCGTCGAGGTCAACGGCGAGGAGATCACGCGCTACACGCTCGCGCCGGGCGACGTCGGCATCGAGCCGGTCGCGGCAGACGTCTTCGAGCGCGATTGCGCCGGCGGCGACCCCGAGCACAACGCGGCCGTCACGCGAGCGATCTTCGGCGCCAAAGGCGCCTCCGCGCCATCGTCCGCGAGCACCGAGCTCGCGGTCATCAACGCGGGTGCCGCGATCTACGCGGCGGGCGCGTCACCCTCGATCGCCGAGGGCGTGCAGGTCGCCCGTGCGGCGGTGTCCGATGGCAGCGCCGCACAGGCGCTGGAGCGCTACGTCCATGTCAGCCAGGCCCACGCGCCGTCTCAGGTGGCGTCGTGAGCGCGCAGACGCCGGACGTGCTCCAACGAATCCTGCAGAGCACGCGCGAGGAGCTGCAGCGGCGCAAGCGCGACGTGCCGCAGCCGATGCTCGAGGAGCGCCTGGCCCGGGCCGCGACCGGCGGCGGCGCTGCGCGCGGGCTCTCAGCGCCGTCGCCGGCGCGCGCACTGCGCGCTGCGCTGACCCGGCCGGGCATCGCCGTGATCGCCGAGTTCAAGCGCCGCTCGCCGTCGGCCGGGACCCTGCGCGAGGCTGCGGACCTCGAGGAGATCGTCCGAGCATACGAGCGCGGAGGGGCGAGCGCACTGTCGGTGCTCACCGAGCAGCCCAACTTCGGCGGCTCGCTTGACGATCTGAGCGCCGCCCGCGACCTCTGCGAGCTGCCCGTCCTGCGCAAGGATTTCATCGTCGACGAGTACCAGCTGATCGAGGCGCGCGCGGCGGGCGCCGATGCCGTGCTGCTGATCGTGGCCGCGCTGGAGACCGCGGCGCTTGCACAGCTGCACGACGCCGCGGGCGCGCTCGGCCTCGACGTGCTCGTGGAGGTGCACGATCGCGACGAGCTCGACCGCGCACTCGGCGTGGGCGCGCGGCTGGTCGGGATCAACAACCGCGACCTGCGCGATTCCTCCGTAGATGTCCGTCGCACGACGCTGCTGCGCGCCGCGATTCCCGACGGCATCGCCGTCGTCTCCGAGTCGGGCATCGCCGACGCCAGCCAGCTGCGCAGCCTCGAACAGGAGGGCGTGGACGCCGTGCTCATCGGCGAGTCGCTGATGCGCGCGACCGACCCGGCGCAGGCCCTGCGCGAGTTGATCGGCGGCACTCCCGCGCCGGCACCCGGTGGCACTGGCGCGCAGTCAGAAACCGCGAGACTGCGCGCGGCGCAGTCTTAGCCGTTGCGTCAGTAGCCTTTATTTCGTCTTCATCGGCCGCGCTCATCCTTGGGTCGCAATGAAACGCACGTTCTTCATTCCCTTCATCGCGGCCCTGCTCGGCGGAGGCATCGTCGTCGCCGTGATTGCCGCATTCGGCGACCTGGGGGGAACGGGCAAGTCGGTCACGACGGTGCAGGCCGCGCCGATCGCGCCGTCCAACGCATCGCAGCAGAGCACCGGGCTGACGCCGCACGACATCTACGTCAAAGACGCGCCCGGCGTGGTCTTCGTGACATCGACGATCGTGCAGAAAACAGAATCTCCGTTCAATCTCTTCGGCGGCGGCGAATCCCAGCGCCAGGGCCAGGCGACCGGCTCGGGCATCGTGATCGACCAGAACGGCACGATCCTCACCAACTATCACGTCGTCGAGAACGCGATCAAGGTCACCGTGAGCCTGGAAAAGGGCAAGACGGTCAACGCCCAGGTCATCGGCAAGGACCCCTCCAACGACCTCGCCGTGCTGCGCATCCACCCCGATGGCCTCGCCCTGCACCCGCTCACCCTCGGCAACTCCAGTGGCGCGCAGGTGGGAGACCCGGTGCTTGCGATCGGCAATCCGTTCGACCTCGAACGCACACTCACCACGGGCGTCATCTCGGCTTTGCAGCGTCAGATCACAGCGCCGAACGGCTTCGCCATCAACAACGTGCTGCAGACCGACGCGCCGATCAACCCGGGTAACTCCGGTGGCCCGCTGCTGGACGCCTCCGGTCGCGTGATCGGCATCAACTCGCAGATCGAGACGGGCGGCTCGGGCGGCGGCAGCGTCGGCATCGGCTTCGCCGTCCCGATCGACACGGCCAAGGCCGAGATCTCCCAGCTGGAGAAAGGCGGAACCGTTCGCGGTGCGTACATCGGGCTGACCTCGCTGACGATCGACGGCTCGCTGTCGGCGCTCAACCTCCCGGTGAAAAGCGGCGCGCTCGTACAGAGCGTGCAGAAGGGAACCCCCGCCGAGAAAGCCGGCATCAAAGGCGGCACGGTGAGCGGCAGCACCGAAGGCGGTCAGGTGGCGGTCGGCGGCGACATCATCGTGACGGTGGACGGCAAGGCGGTCAACAGCTCCGAAGACCTCTCAAATGACATCTCCGCCAAGAAACCCGGCGATACCGTGGCTGTCGGCCTGCTGCGCGGCAACGGCAAGGGCGGCTACGAACACAAGTCGCTGAGCGTCAAGCTCGCCAGCCGCCCCAGCTCGGTTCCCAACGCGAGCACTCCGGAAGGGTAGGACCCCGCTACCGTTGGGGGCGTGTCTCAGGCGCCCCCGAGAGTGAAGATCTGCGGCCTCACCAACCTGCCCGACGCGGAGCTGGCGGTCGAGCTTGGCGCGTGGGCGCTGGGGATGATCTTCTACGAGGGCAGTCCGCGCCGCTGCGCGCCCGCCGAGGCCGAGCGGATCGCCGCCGTGCTGCGACGCAGGGCCGAGCTGTGCGGGGTTTTTGTCAACGCGCCGCTGGAGCAAGTGGTCGCCCAGAGCGAGAGCGTCGGGCTGAGCATGCTGCAGTTCAACGGCGACGAGGGGCCGGCGTTCTGCGCCGAGGCCGCGCGCCGCACAGGCACGCGGGTGATCAAGGCCGTGCAGGTCGCAGGGCCCGGCGACGTGCGCGACGTCGAGCGCTTCCACGTCGACTTCCACCTGCTCGACGCGCGCGCCAAGGCGCGTGAGAGGCAGGGGTTGCGCGGTGGAACCGGCGAGACATTCGACTGGGCGCTCGTCAGCCGGCGGCGCTCGAAGGTGCCGCTGATCCTCAGCGGCGGGCTGACCGCACAGAACGTCGCCGAGGCGATCGCGCAGACCCATCCCTACGCGGTCGACACGGCCAGCGCCACCGAGTCGGCGCCCGGCCACAAGGACCCAGAGAAGCTGCGCGCGTTCTTCGCCGCGGTGCAGCAGTCCGTGCAGCCGACGCTCGCCGACGAGGGCAGCGCCGCCGAGGACACCGCGGCTGCCGTCGGCGGGAGCCAGGCGTGAGCGCGGACGCCATCGAGTCGCTCGTCGAGCACCACTTCGGCGAGTACGGGGGCCAGTTCGTGCCCGAGACGCTGATGCCGGCGCTGGCCGAGCTGGAGCTCGCGTGGACGCGGGCGCGCGCCGACGAGGGCTTCCGCGCTCAGCTGAACGGCCTGCTGCGCGACTTCGGCGGGCGCCCGACGCCGCTGTATCGCGCCGGACGGCTCTCCGAGCGCCTGGGCAGGCCGGTGTACCTCAAGCGAGAGGATCTGAACCACACCGGCTCGCACAAGCTCAACAACGCCCTCGGCCAGGTGCTGCTGGCCAAGCGCATGGGCAAGCGGCGGATCATCGCCGAGACCGGCGCCGGACAGCATGGCGTCGCGACCGCGACCGTCTGCGCGCTGCTGGACCTCGAGTGCGTCGTGTACATGGGCGTGCAGGACACGCGGCGCCAGCGTCCCAACGTGCAGCGCATGGAACTGCTCGGGGCGACTGTGCGTCCCGTCGACGCCGGCGCCAAGACACTCAAGGAGGCGACCTCGGCGGCGATCCGCGACTGGGTCACTAATGTGCAGAGCACCCACTACGTGATCGGCTCGGCCGTCGGCCCGGCGCCGTATCCGTCCTTGGTGCGCGACCTGCAGCGCGTGATCGGCGATGAGGCGCGAGCGCAGATTCTGCAGGCCGAGGGTCGTCTGCCGGCGCGCGTCGTCGCGTGCGTCGGCGGCGGCTCCAACGCGATTGGCACTTTCACGGCGTTCCTCGACGACGAGCATGTCGAGCTGGTCGGCGTGGAGGCCGGCGGCGAGGGCATCGACACCGCGCGCCATGGCGCTCCGCTGACGGTCGGCGGCCGTGCCGGCATCCTGCACGGCTCGCGCTCGGCGGTGATGCAGGACGAGGAGGGCCAGATAGTGCAAGCGCACTCGATCTCGGCCGGCCTGGACTACCCGGGCGCCGGCCCGCAGCACGCCTTCCTGCGCGACAGCGGCCGCGCGCACTACGTCGCGGTGCCCGACGAGCAGGCTCTGCGCGCGTTCAAGGAGGTGGCGCGCCTGGAGGGCATCATTCCGGCGCTGGAGACCGCGCACGCGCTGGCGTGGGTGCTTGAGCAGGACGACGGCGAGCTCGATCTCATCTGCCTGTCAGGCCGCGGCGACAAGGATCTGGCAGAGGTGCTCGGCAGCCACACCGCGCCATGAGCACGCAGCAGGCGACAGGCGTGCAGCGGATCGCCGACGCGTTCGCAGGGGCCCACAAGCGCGCGGCGCTGATGCCGTACGTGATGGCCGGCTTTCCCACGCTGGCGCAGTCGATCGCGATAGGCCAGGCGTGCGTACACGCCGGGGCCGACCTGCTCGAGCTCGGCGTGCCCTACAGCGATCCGCTGGCCGACGGCCCGGTGATCCACGAGGCCGGCACGCGTGCGCTTGCGGCGGGCGCGAACGTGGGAGGCGTGCTGGAGGTCGCGCGCGCTCTGTCGCCGAGCATTCCGGTTGTGCTGATGTGCTACGCCAACATCGTCTTCGCGCCGGGTGCGACGGCGTTCGTGCAGCGACTGGCAAGGACCGGTGCGTGCGGGCTGATCGTGCCCGACCTGCCGCTCGAGGAGGCCGGCGAGGTGCGCAAGGCGTGCGACGATTGCGGCATTGCGCTCGTGCCGCTGGTAGCGCCGACGACCCCGCGCGATCGGCTCGATGCGATCGGCGCGAGCGCGCGAGGGTTCCTGTACACGGTCTCGGTCGTCGGCACGACGGGCGAGCGCGAGGCGATGCAAGATCGCTTCGCCGAGGTGGTCGCGCGCGCGAAGGCGAGCACCGAGGTGCCGGTCGCGCTCGGCTTCGGCATCAGCACCCCCGAGCAGGCTCGCCAGGCCGCCGACGCCGGCGCCGACGGGGTGATCGTCGGCACGCGTCTGGTCCGTGCGGCGGGGGAGTCGCAGGATCCGGCGGGGGCCGTGGGCGCGCTCGTCGCCGAGCTCGCGGCGGGCCTCGCCGCGACCGATCGCAGATCGGCCAGCTAGGATTCCCGCGGCATGGGATTCATCCTCACCGTCACCGCCGGTCTGCTCGTGTGGGTCGTGCTGTGGGCACTCGGAGCAAAGGGCTTCGACGCGTTCATGCTCGCGGCGGCGATCATCCTGGTCGGCGCCTCACTGAAGATCCTCTCCGGCTACCTCCCCGGTCGTCGCAGCTAACAGACCCGTGCGCGCGCGCTGGCTGTGTCTGGCCGCTCTCGCCGCGGTGGTCCCGGCGGTGGCCGGGTGCGGCGGAGTGGGCATCTCGGGCGGCGCCGAAGCGACCGGCAACCAGTTGGCGGTCTACTCCAGCCTGCCACTGCAGGGTCCGGCGGCGCCGATCTCGCAGGAAATCATCAACGGAGAGCGCCTTGCGCTGTCACAGGCCGGGGGACACGTGGGGCCTCTGAAGGTCGGCTACGTCTCGCTGGACGACGCCAATCCGAAGACCGGCGAACTGGACCCCGGCGCGACTTCGACCGACGCGAAGACCGCCGCGCAGGACACGAGCACGATCGCCTACCTTGGAGAGCTCGGCTCGGAAGCGACCGCCGTGTCGCTGCCGCTGATCAACGCAGCCGGGATCCTGCAGGTCAGCCCCGGCAGTCCCTACATCGGGCTGACGTCCTCGCTGGACGCCGGGCAGGACGAGCCACAGCGCTTCTATCCGAGCGGCAAACGCAACTTCGGCCGTCTGGTGCTCGGCGACCAGGCGCAGGCGACCGCGCAGGCCAAGCTGATGCGCGGGCTCGGCGTGCACAAGCTGTTCGTGCTCGACGACCAGAACCCGTTCGAGGTGCCGCTCGCACAGCTGGTGGCCACGCAAGCCCAACGCGACGGCGTCGCCGTGGCAGCCCACGACAGCATCGTCACGACGCCCGGAAGCGTGTTCACGGGAGAGATCGAAAAGATCGTGGGCAGCGGCGCGCAAGCCGTGTTCTTCGCGGGCGGAGGCGGGTCGGGAGCGGTCACGCTGTGGCGCGCGCTTCACCGTGCCGAGCCGCATTTGCTGCTGCTCGGTTCGAGCGCTCTGGTCGCGGAGGCGTTCGCCTCGGCGATCGGCTCGGCGGGGGCGAGCACGTACCTGACGACGCCCGTGCTCGCATTGGCCGAATACCCACCTGCGTCGCGCCGCGTGCTCGACGACTACCGGCGCCAGTTCGGTGGACAGCCTGGTGCCTACGCGCTGTACGGCTTCGAGGCGATGAGCGTCGTGCTGGACGCGATCCGCCGGGCCGGCTCGCACGGCAACGACCGCCAGACGGTCATCGACCGCTACTTCGCGACCGCCAACCGCGACTCCGTGCTCGGGCGCTACTCGATGCAGGCCGACGGCGAAACCACGCTCTCGCGCTACGGCGTCGATCGCATCGTCGACGGCCGCGCGCAGTTCTACCGCGCGCTCGACATCCGCTGAGCGCGCGGTCGGCTTCCGCCGGCTCAGCCGGTCTGCTGCAGACCGAGGACCAGCCGGAAGCGTTCGATGCCGCTGCCCGCGCTGGTGCCCCCGCCTGACAGCGTCGTCAGCGATCGCAGATAGGGCACGAACGGGGCGATCGTCGGGTCTTCGCTGAGCCCGACGCCTTCCAGCAGCCCGAGCAGCGTGGGGAAGTCGACGATCACGCTCGGGTGGCCGCCGCCGAGCGCCGCGGAGGCCGTCCCGTAGGCGGCGGCGCCCGATAGCGAGCCCGACGGGTTCAGCGCCGCCCCGATCGAGGCTTCGCCGATGCCGATGACGAACTTCGTCTTGCCGTTGACGTCCTTGCCGTCGGCGATGTAGAGCACGACCGGGAGCCCCGACAGGCGCGCGGCGACCGCCGCGTCGGTTCCCGGGATGGTCGCGCTCTGCACCGATCCGCCGCTCTTGCGCAGTTTCGCCCCGAGCTTCGCGACGGCCGCGCGCGACAGCGCGGGGTCCTTGGACTCGATCACGATCCCACCCTTCAGTTCGAGCAGGCCGGTGCCCGATGCGAACAGCCCTGCCGAGCCCATCCAGCTCGTGAAATCGTGCCGTGCCTGCGCGCTTTCGCCGGCGAGCTCGCGCAGCGGCTGCAGGATCCCTGCGAGCAGGCCGTTGACGCTGATTCCCGCGGGTTGCCCTCCTTCAGCGCCCGAGCCCGTGAGCAGGCTGCCGAGCGAGGCGATGCCCTGCAGTGCCCCCGGGTCGCGGCCGAGCGTGCCGCCGACGTCGCCGAGGCCGACCGCCAGCCACGATTCACCCGGAAGCTCGCCCATTGCGCCGGCGGCTTGCGAGCTGGAGGCGAGCAACCCGCCGGCGCCCGCGCCCGAGTCCAGCGTGTCGGCGTCTACGGCGATCGAGGTCTTCGAGGGAACGAGCGAGACGTTCGCCGTTCGCCCGCCCGCGAGCAGCGAGAGCGCCGATGAGGAACCCCGCGCCGCTGCGCCGGGCGACCCGCTGAGCGCATCGGGGTTGGCGTAGATGTGCGCGAGCGCGCCCGAGGGGGCGGCGGCCAGCAGCTTGGAGTAGCTGGGCGCGCGCGCCAGCGCCGGGCCGCCGGAGGTCGTGTCGATCACCGCGTGCACCGCCGGCTCGGTGCCGATCACCGCCAGGTGCGCGACGACGGCGAAGGCGATCCCGCTCGTCGTCGCCTGGTAGGAGATTCCGCGATAGGAGGTCGTCTGTGCGCCCGCCCGTCCCGCCAGTGCCTTGACGAACGACCGGGCCTTGGCCGTGTCGCGCGTGTCGAGCACGATCGCGCCTTCCACCGAATGGGCGGCGAACGGGAATGCTCCGCCTGACTGGCCGAGCAGGCCCTGCTGCACGAGCGTCAGCAGCTTGCTGACGGCCTGTTCTGAGCCACCGGACCCGCCCGCGCTCAGGAACACACCGGCGCGAGGACCGAGCCAGGGCGCCACGTCGCGCTTGAAGTCCAACGCGCCCGAGCCCGGGGTCTGCAACGCGCCGAGCAGGCGCAGGTAGGGATCGGCCTGGTGGGTCAGCGTCTGCCCGGCCGACCGCGCGGCCGTCTGCAGCGCTCCCTCGGGGCGGACGACAGCCCCTGCGTACAGGGCGGCCGAGGCCGGGACGGCATTTGCCGGGTCGATCGACGTTCCCGAGGTTCCCGACGAGCCGCATCCGGCGCCGGCTGCCGAGAGCGCTGTGAGCGCGAGTGCGGCGAGCGCGCGTGGCGTCCAACCGCCGGCCTGCAGCCTGGCGCGGCCCAGCCGCCGTGCGGTGCGCCGGCGAAGCGCGCCGCGAGCATCGCGAGTGGATCGAGGAGATCGGCGGCAGCCGCGGTCGAGCAGGGAGAGGATCGCCATCGCCGGCGATCGTAGCGGCTGGCATGGCTGCTCCGACGCGCTTGACGCCAGCGCGTCGAGTCCGGCGCGGCCGATGCAAGGTCCGTCCCAGCGAGCGGATCTGCACCGTCGCCTGCAATTCACGAGCGTTTGCGCAGGTGCAGCCGGGATCGCGCAGAAGTGGCCGTTAGCAGGCGTTTTCGCGCGAAAGAGGACAGCGGAGCGTCGTGGTGGGAGAAAATGTGCAATTAGGGTTGCGTTGTGGGAGGAAGTGGGGTATGTTCGCGTCAGCGAGCCGGGGTGGAGGGGCTCCTCCCACTCCTCCACCTCGGCTCGGTAATCAATTTCGGAGCTCTCCCCAGTGGTCCCTTTTCGTGGCACGTTCGACCATACGCTCGACGCGAAGAACCGCCTCACGGTGCCGGCGCGCTATCGCGCCGCGCTCGCCGAGGGGGTGGTGCTCGCGATGCCCGTCGACCTGAAGCCGTGCGTCGGCGTCTGGCACCCGGAGGAGTACGAGCGCTACAGCCGCCGCGCGCTGGCCGAGCTGCCGCCGCTGTCGCCACGCCTGACCGAGCTGGAGCGCTTCTTCTACGGCAGCTCGCAGGACGCCGACCTGGATGCCGCCGGGCGGATCATGGTCCCGGGCTTTCTCTCAGAGCACGCCAAGCTGCACAAGGAGGTCGTCGTCGTCGGGGCCGGCGAGCGGCTGGAGCTTTGGAGCAAGGACGCCTGGAACGCCCACCGACCGACGCTGCTCAGCGGCGTCGCGGAGATCACCGCGCATGTCGACGACACTGCTTGACATGAGACGTTCACAGCGGCGCCCCCCGCGCGGGCGGTCGTCGGCCTCCGGCGCGAGACAGCTCGCGAGGACCGACCGACCCCAGAGCGGCCAGCAGGCCGGCTGCAAGGGCCACACGCCGGTGCTCGCCGCCGAGCTGTTGGCGCTGCTCGACCCGCAGCCGGGGCAGACGGCGATCGACTGCACCTTTGGCGACGGCGGCCACGCGCGCCTGCTCGCCGAGCGCCTGGGCTCCTCGGGCACGCTCGTGGCGATCGATCGCGACCCGCTGGCCGAACAGCGCTTCCAGGAGCTCGCGCAGGAGGTGGCATGCTCGGTGCGCTTCATCCGCGCCGGCTACGCCGAGGCGCTGGAGCTGCTGGGCGAGGAGGGCGTACGCGCCGACGCGGCGTACTTCGACCTGGGCATGTCCTCGATGCAGGTGGACACGCGCGAGCGCGGCTTCTCCTACTCCTATGAGGCGCCGCTGGACATGCGCATGGATCCGGCACAGCAGCTGAGCGCGCGCGAGATCGTCGCCGAATGGGACGAGCGCAGCCTGGCGCGCGCGCTGCGCGACTTCGGCGAGGAGCGCCACGCGGGCGCGATCGCCCGGGCGATCGTGCGCCGGCGCGCACAGGCGCCGATCGAGACGACGCTCGAGCTGGTCGACACGATCAGCTCGGCGATTCCCGCGCCCGCGCGGTTCGGCGGCGGGCATCCGGCCAAGCGCTCCTTCCAGGCCCTGCGCATCGCCGTCAACGACGAGCTCGAGCAGCTCGACCGCGCGCTCCCGCTCGCCTGGGGCCTGCTGCGCGAGGGCGGCGTGCTTGCCGGGATCTCCTTTCACTCGCTCGAGGACCGCCGCGTCAAGCGCTTTCTGGTGGAGCGCGCGCGGGGCTGCATCTGCCCGCCCGACCTGCCGGTGTGCGCCTGCGGTCGCGAGCCCGAGGGTGCGCTGCTGACGCGCCGCTCGATCGTTCCCACGCCGGAGGAGGTCGCCGGCAACCCCCGCGCCTCCTCGGCGCGCCTGCGGGCGGCCCGGAAGCTGACCGAGGATCGCGAGGCGGGAGAGTGACGCCTCCGGCGGCCGCAGCGGCGCCGGCCGTCCGGCCACGCCGACCGCTTGCCCCGCGCGGCCCGCGGCGCGTATCGGGCCCCGTGCGTCCATCGGCTCCGGCGCGGCCTGCACGCTCGCGGCGCGGGGCTGGCGAGGCGGGATTCGCGCTCGGTCTGATCTCTGCGCTGGAGAGCCTCGCCCAGCACCGCTTGCTCGATCGGCTGATCCGCGGGCGCACGTGGATCGGCATCCTGGCCTTCGCGCTGATCGGCATCGTGACGCTGCAGCTCGGTCTGCTCAAGCTCAACGGCGGGATCGGCCGCGCGCTCGAGCACGAGGCGCTGCTGCAGCGCGAGAACGCGGCGCTGAGCATCGAAAACTCAGAACTGGCGGCCGGCACCCGCGTCGAGACGCGCGCTGCGCGCCTGGGCATGGCGTCCGTGCCCTCGGGTGCGCTGCGCTTTCTCTCAGCGTCCTCTCGCGGCGACGTCGCCAAGGCGGCCGGCGTGCTGAGCGCTCCGACGCACGTGGCAAGCGCCGAAGGCCGCGGAGCCGGCGCGGAAACCAGCGGATCCCAGGCCGGCGGGAAATCGTCGACTCCCGCGAAAAGCGCGGGCGCGGAAGCGGGCAGCTCGGAATCCTCCGGTGAATCGCAAACGCCGAGCGGCCCGACCTCGCAACCGGCTTCCAACGAAACCGCCTCCAGCGGCGAATCTTCTTCCGCCAGCGAATCGAGCGCGGCCGCGACGAGCTCGCCGTCGACGGGCGAAGCGGAATCCTCCAGTGGCGCTTCGGCTGAAACGAGCCAGAGCGGCGGGATTCAGGCGAGCGCGCCCGGCGGATGATGCGGTGACGATCGTCCAGCGCCGGATCGGGGGGATCTTCGGGCTGTTCTTTCTCCTGCTCGTGCTGGCGGGTGGGCGGACGCTGTATCTGGGAGCGCTGAAGGGCAGCAGCCTGCGCAAAGCGGCCGCCACGCAGCAGCTGACCTACGAAGCCGTGCCGGCGCAGCGCGGCTCGATCACCGATCGCAACGGCATCGACCTCGCCGTGTCCGAGCCCGCGCAGGACATCTCGGCGACGCCGTATCTCGTCAAGGAACCGCTGGCGGCGGCGCAGAAGCTCGCTCCGCTGCTCGGCAAGCCGCAGGACAAGGTGCTGCGCGAGCTCTCCGAGCGCAGCGGCTTCGTGTACCTGGCGCGCGCGCTGCCGGCCACGCAGGCCCACGCCGTGATGGCGCTGAAGATTCCGGGCGTCGCGGGGGCGCCTGTGATGCGGCGTGTGTATCCGCGCGGCACGCTCGCCGCGCAGGTGCTCGGTGTGGTGGGGACCGAAGGCAACGGGCTGTCGGGTCTGGAGTACTCGCGCAATGCGCTGCTGCACGGTCAGACCGGACAGCGCCACGTCGTCAGCGACGCGCTCGGCCAGCCGGTGTCGATCAACGAAGTCCACCCGGAGGAGCCGGGAATGCCGGTCTCGCTGACGCTCGACGCGAACATCCAGCAGCGCACCGAAGACGTTCTCTCGGCGGTCGGGCGCGTGTTTAGCCCGAAAGACGCCACGGCGATCGTGATGGACCCGCGCAGCGGCGCGATTCTCGCGATGGCCAACTGGCCGCAGGTCAACGCCAACGACCCGGCGTCCTCGTCGCCGGAATCGCTGCAGAACCGCGCGGTCGGCTTCGACTACGAACCGGGCTCGACGTTCAAGGCGTTCACCGTCGCGGGCGCGCTGCAGCGAGGCCTGCTCAAGCCGACGAGCAGCTTCTACATTCCCGACAAGATCCAGGTCGCCGACCGCACGATCCACGACGACACCGAACACGGCGACGAGTCGCTGACGACAGCGCAGATCCTCGCGCAGTCGAGCAACGTCGGGGCGATCAAGATCGGCCTGCTGGAGGGCAAGAGCGACTTCTCCAATTGGGTCAGCAAGTTCGGCTTCGGCAAGCGCACCGGAATCGAGCTGCCCGGCGAGGAAATCGGCCAGGTGCTGCCCGTCAGCCACTACTCGGGCTCCTCGATGGGCAACCTGCCGATCGGCCAGGGCCAGTTGGTGACGCCGTTGCAGATGGCCAGCGCGTATGCGGCGATCGCCAACGGCGGCATCCTGCGCGCACCGCACATCATCCGCTCGGTCGGCTCTGAGCCACAGGCTGTGCCGACCGGGCGCAGGGTGATCTCCAGCGCCACGGCGGCGTCGCTGCGCCAGATGCTCGAGGGCGTGCTGGCGCCCGGGGGCACGGCGAGCGAGGTCTCGATCCCCGGCTATCAGCTGGCCGGCAAGACGGGCACGGCGAGCAAGGTCGACCAGGCCACCGGCGAATACTCCAAGACCGCGTACGTCGCCTCGTTCATGGGCTTTGCGCCGGCCTCTGACCCGAAGCTGCTGTGCGCTGTGATCGTCGACGAACCGCAGGCCGGGTCGATCTTCGGCGGAACCGTCGCGGCGCCCGCGTTCGGGCAGATCATGAGCTTCGCGCTCCCGTACCTGCGCATCGCGCCGGGATAGCATCAGCCCATGAGGCTCGACGAGTTGACCGCCGGCCTGGCCACGCCAGCCACCGGTGATCTCGGCGCGGGCGCCGACGCGCAGATCACCGGTCTGGCCTACGACAGCCGCGCGGTGCACGGCGGCGAGCTGTTCTTCTGCGTGCGCGGCTCTCAGAGCGACGGACACGACCACGCCCCGCGGGCCGTCGCCAACGGCGCTGCGGCGCTGGTCGTCGAGCGACCGCTCGGTCTCGGCGTGCCGGAGGTGATGGCGGCCTCGCCGCGCGCGGCGATGGCGCCGATCGCTGCGCGCTTCTTCGGCGATCCGACGTCGCAGCTGCAAGTCGTCGGCGTCACGGGGACCAACGGCAAGACGACGACGGCGTATCTGCTGCGCGCACTGCTAGAGGCCGCGGGCGAGCAGTGCGCGCTGCTGGGGACGGTCAAGTCGGTCGTCGGCGGCCATGACCGGCCGGTCACGCGCACGACGCCCGAGGCGGTCGACCTGCAGCGCGACTTCCGCGCGATGCTCGACGGCGGCGACCGTGGGTGCGCGATGGAGGTCTCTTCACATGCGCTGGAGCTCGGACGCGCCGACGCGATTCACTTCGCCGCGGGGGTCTTCACGAACCTGACGCAGGACCACCTCGACTTCCACGACACGATGGAGGACTACTTCCAGGCCAAGCGGCGCCTGTTCACCGAGCACACGCCGGCGGCAAGCGTGATCAACGTCGGCGACCCCTACGGACGCCGTCTGGCGGCGGAGATCGAGGGGGCGCGGACGTTCGCCGTGGAAGCTCCCGCCGACTACAGCGCCACCGATCTGCGCTGCGACTTCGCCGGCTGTCGCTTCGTGCTGCGCACGCCCGCCGGCGAGCACTCCGTCAGCCTGCCGATGCCGGGGCGCTTCAACGTCGCAAACGCGCTCGGCGCGCTCGCCGCCGCGCACGCGCTCGGCGGTGAGCTGCAGATGCTGCTCGATGCGCTTGCACGTGGCGTCCGCGTGCCGGGGCGCTTTGAGCCGGTCGAGGAGGGGCAGGACTTCGCCGTGCTGGTCGACTACGCGCACACGCCCGACTCGCTGGAGAACGTGCTCGCCGCCGCACGCGAGCTGATCGACGCCGGTGAGCGTCCGGACGGGCGGGTGCTATGCGTGTTCGGCGCCGGCGGCGATCGCGATCGCGGCAAGCGACCGCTGATGGGCGAGATCGCCACACGCCTGGCCGACGTCGTCGTCGTGACCTCCGACAACCCGCGTTCGGAGGATCCTGAGCAGATCATCGCCGAGATCATGGCCGGGGTGGCGCGCGCGGAGGGCTCACACGGCGCCGCGACGACGACTAACGCAGACGCTCCGGCGGGCGGCGATGCGCCGGCGGGCGCCGCCGCGGTGCGCTCGATCGCCGACCGCGCGGTGGCGATCGACGAGGCGGTCGCCCAAGCGCAGGCGGGCGACGTGCTGGTGATCGCCGGCAAGGGCCACGAGCAGGGCCAGGAGTTCGCACAGGGGCGCAAGCAGCCGTTCGACGACGTGGCGGTCGCGCGCAAGGCGCTGCGCGTGCGCAGGGCGCGCGTATGAGGGAGTGGGATGCCGCCCGTGTCGCCGAGGCGGCGGGCGCCAGCGTGGTCTTGGGCGCCGAGGCGGGTCCGAGCGCGGCGACGGTCGACTCGCGCACGGTGTCGGGCGGAGAGCTGTTCGTGGGCCTGCGCGGCGAGCGCGCTGACGGGGGCGAGCACGCAGCCGAGGCGTTGCGGGCCGGCGCCTGGGGAGTCCTAGTGAGCCCAGAGCACGCCGACGCAGCCGCCGCAGCAGCGGCTGAGGCGGGTGTTGCCGTGGGCGCTGTGCTTGTCCATCGCGACCCGCTGGCGGGCATGCAGGCGCTCGCGCGCGCCTGGCGGCGCGAGCTGGGGGCGAGCGGGGCGAAGGTCGTGGGAATCACCGGCTCGACCGGCAAGACCTCGACGAAGGACATCCTCGCCGCGCTCGCCGCCGCGCGCCGTCGTGTCGCGTCGAGCCCGGAGAACCGCAATACGGAGATCGGCCTGCCGCTGGCGGTGCTGGCCGCGCCGCCGGGCACTGAGGTGCTGGTGCTGGAGATGGCGATGCGCGGCGTCGGGCAGATCGCCGAGCTGACGGCGATCGCCGAGCCGGACGTGGGCGTGATCGTCAACGTGGGCCCGGTGCACCTCGAGCTGCTGGGCACGGTCGAGGCGATCGCGGCAGCCAAGGCGGAGCTGCTCGCCGGCATGGCGGCGGGTAGCACCGTCGTGATCCCGGCGGCCGAGCCGCTGCTGACGCCGCACCTGCGCGCCGACGTGAAAACGATCACGTTCGGCGAGGACGCGGACGTCGTGCTGCGCCAGGCGCTGCCGGACGGCGAGGTGCTGATCGGCGCGCACGGGCGCGAGATCGCACTGCGGCCGTCGTTCGGGCAGGCGCACAACCTGCTCAACCTGCTGGCGGCGGTCGCGGCGGCGCTGGCGCTGGGGATCGACCCGCAGGGCAGTCTGGACGTGCGTTTCTCGGCACTGCGCGGCGAGCGCCGCGAGCTCCCCGGCGAGGTGGTCGTGATCGACGACTGCTACAACGCCAACCCGATGTCCATGCGCGCGGCGATCGACGACCTGACTCAGACGGCCCCCGCGCGCCGCGTGGCGGTGCTCGGCGACATGCTCGAGCTGGGAGGCGACGCGCAGCGACTTCACCGCGAGATCGGGCTGTACGCGGGCGAACGCGGCGTCGACGTGCTCATCACGGTCGGGCCGCTGGCGGCGGAGATGCGCAGGGAGTTCGAGGGCGAGTCCTATCCGACGGGCGATGCGCGGGCGGCTGCGGAGCTGCTGGCGACGCTGCTGGCGGACGGCGACACGGTGCTCGTGAAGGCCTCGCGCGGGGTCGGGCTCGAGCACGTGGCGCAGAAGCTCGCCGCCTCGCGCGAGCATCAGCGCATGCCCGGTGACTCGGGCGCCGGCGCGGGCGCGCCCCGGGGGCGCTGATGGGGCGGATCCTGTTCGGCGGCACGGCGGCGCTGCTCATCTGCCTGTTTCTCAGCCCGAAGTTCATCGATTTCCTGCGCGAGCGCGAGTTCGGCCAGCACATCCGCGAGGAGGGGCCGGAGGGTCACCACCAGAAGGCCGGCACGCCGACGATGGGCGGCGTGATCATCTTCGTCGCGATCTCCGTGCCGTTCTTGATCCTGACCGACTACGACTGGCGTTCGGTGGGCGTGTTCGGGGCGATGATCGCGTGCGCGCTGCTGGGCTTCGCCGACGACTACGTAAAGCTCGTGCGACGGCGCTCGCTGGGCCTGCGGGCGCGCACGAAGCTCGCGGTGACGATCGCGATCTCGCTGGCGCTGTGGTGGGTGGCCCAGCACGAGGCGCACCTGGCGCCGACGCTGCGCCTGCGCTTTGTCGACTACCAGATCGACCTCGGCCCGTTCTACCCGCTGCTGATCTACTTCGTCGTCGCCGGTACGACGAGCGCGGTCAACCTGACCGACGGCCTCGACGGTCTGGCGGCGGGGTGCGCGGCGATCGTGCTGCTGGCGTACATCGGCATCACGTTCATCACCGGTGAGGACGACCTGGCGATGCTCGCCGGCTGCCTGGTCGGCGGGTGCATCGGCTTTCTCTGGTTCAACGCCTTTCCGGCGACGATCTTCATGGGCGACACCGGCTCGCTCGGCCTCGGCGGAGCGATCGCCGGGCTGGCGGTGATGACGAAGACCGAGCTGCTGCTCGTGCTGCTCGGCGGGATCTTCGTGATCGAGGCGCTGTCGGTGGTGATCCAGGTGATCTCCTTTCAGACGACGCGCAAACGCGTGTTCCTGATGGCGCCGATCCACCATCACTTCGAGCTGCGCGCGTGGTCTGAGACGAAGATCATCCTGCGCTTCTGGATCGTCGCGGCGATCTGCTGCGCGATCGGCTTCACGATCTACCGTCAGAGCATCGGCTAGGTGAACCCGCGGCCGGAGATCCCCGGCGGCCCGTACCTGGTCGTCGGCCTGGCGCGCTCGGGCGCGGCGGCGGCGCTGGCGCTGCGCAAGAGGGGAGAGAGGGTGGTCGGTCTCGACGTCGGCTCGCCGGCGGGCGCCGACGCGCTGCGTGTCGTAGGGGTCGAACTTCATTTGGATGATGAGGATGGGGTCGCGCTGCTGGATCGCGTGCGCGCGGTCGTCAAGAGCCCCGGCGTTCGCGCTCAGAATCCGGTCGTCGCGGCGGCGCGTGAGCGGGGCTTGCCGGTGCTGGGCGAGCTCGAGCTCGCCTGGCGGCTGCTCGACAACGAGTTCGTCGCCGTTACGGGCACCAACGGCAAGACGACGACGGTCGAGCTGATCGGCCACATCCACCGAACGGCCGGGCTGCCGGTCGCCGTGGCGGGCAACGTGGGAACGGCCGTGAGCTCGCTGGTCGGATCGCTCGATGCGCGGGCGACGGTCGTCTGCGAGGCGTCCTCGTTCCAGCTGCAGGACGCGCTCGAGTTCGCCCCCGAGGCGGCCGTGCTGCTGAACATCACGCCCGACCACCTCGACCGCCACGGCACGCTCGACGCCTACACCGAGGCCAAGCTGCAGATCTTCGCGCGCCAGGACGAGCGCGACGTCGCCGTGGTCGCGCGCGAGCTGGCCGGGGAGATCGACACGGGGAGGGCGCGCCTGGTCGACTTCGCCTGGGGGCCGCCGGCGTCGCTGTTCGAGCGCGACGGCCGGCTGTGGTGGCGGGACGAGCCGCTGATCGCGCTCGACCAGCTGCGCCTGCGCGGGCGACACAACACGGAGAACGCGATGGCGGCGGCGGCCGCCTGCCTGGCGCGCGGGATCGAGCCCGACGCCGTGCGTGCAGGGCTTGCCTCGTTTGCCGGCGTCGCGCACCGCCTGCAGGAGATCGCGACGCTCGACGGCGTGCTCTACGTCAACGACTCCAAGGCGACGAACGTCGCGAGCACGCTCGTCGCGCTCGACGCGTTCGCCGGGCGCCGCGTGCACCTGATCGCCGGCGGCCAGGGCAAGGGCCAGGACTTCTCGCCGCTCGGCGACGCTGTGGCGCGAGGCTGCGCGGGCGTCTACCTGATCGGTGAAGACGCGCCCGCGCTCGCCGTGGCTCTGGGCGCCGTCGCGACGCCGGTGCGCGACTGCACCGACCTCGCCGCCGCGTTGCGCGCGGCGTGCGAGGCGGCCGCAGCGGGGGACGTCGTGCTGCTGTCGCCGGCCTGCGCGAGCTTCGACCAGTTCGCCGACTTCGAGGCCCGTGGCGAGGCGTTTGCCGAGCTCGTGGGGGAGATGCAGGGTTAGCGCGGCGGACGTCGAAGTCAGCCGTGATGCCAGCAGCCGCAGCACGCGCCGGATCCTCCGGCGCGCCGCGACCCGACGGCAAGCGTGCGCGGCGCAAAGCGCCGGCGAAGGGCGCACAGCCGCTGGAGCAGCGGATCTTGCTGACCGCGACGCTGTGCCTGCTGGCTTTCGGCGCGGTGATGGTCTACAGCGCCTCGTCGGCGACCTCGCTGCTGCAGGGCCGGGGCAACGGCAGCGGCTACCTGGTCAAGTACCTCGTCTACGGAACGATCGGACTCGTGCTGATGCGTGTGCTGGCGCGCGACGGGGTGGAAAAAGCCCAGAAGATCACGGCGCCGCTGCTGGTCACCTCGTTCGTGCTCGTGCTGGCCGTGCACATCCCGCATGTCGGCGTCAGCGTCAACGGCGCGCGGCGCTGGATCGGCCCCGGTCCGTTCCAGTTCCAGCCGTCGGAGCTGATGAAGCTCGCGCTCGTGCTCTACGGCGCGACGCTGCTGGCCAAGCGCCCGGAGCGCGTGCACGACCTGCGCGAACTGGCCAAGCCGCTGCTCGTGGTCGTCGGCGGCGCATGCCTGCTGGTCGTCACCCAGCCGGACCTCGGCACGGCGATGGTGATCGCCTTCACGACGATCGCGCTGCTCGTCGCCACCGGCATCGAGATGCGCAAGCTGGCGATCATCGTCGGCTCGGCGTTCTTCGTGGTCGTGCTCTACGCGCTGGTCAAACCGTACGCGCGGGCGCGCCTGACCTCGTTCTTGGATCCCTGGGCGCACGCCTCCTCCAGTGGCTTTCAGGCCGTGCAGGGTCAGATCGCGATCGGTTCGGGCGGCCTGTTCGGCGTCGGCCCAGGCGAGTCGGTGCAGAAGATCTTCTACCTGCCCGAGGCTCCCACCGACTTCATCCTCGCGGTGATCGCCGAGGAGCTCGGCGCGATCGGCGTGTGCGCGCTGCTGTTCCTCTACGGCCTGATCGCCTACGCGGGGCTGCGCGCGGCCAAGGGCGCGCGCAGCATGCAGAGCGCGCTGATCGCCGTCGGCGTGACCTCGCTGATCGTCTCCCAGGCGCTGCTCAACGTATTCGCCGTGCTCGGCCTCGCGCCGCTCACCGGCGTGCCCCTGCCGTTCGTCTCCTACGGCTCGAGCAGCCTGATCGTCATGCTCGCCGCAATGGGGCTGCTGCTGAACGTCGCCTCGGGCGGGACGGCGCACGTGCGCGCCGTGTCGACCCCGCGCAAGCGCTCGGCCGACGCCCGCGGTCGCGAAAGGGCACGATTGGGCGATGAGCACAGCGTCGAGGAAGATCGTGATCGCCGCCGGCGGGACCGCGGGGCACGTGGTGCCGGCGCTCGCGGTGGCCGCCGCGCTGCGGGCTGACGGCGCCGAGGTCGCGTTCATCGGCGCCGGGCGCGCCGAGGCCACGCTCGTCCCGGCCGCCGGCTATGAGCTGCACGCGATCTCCGTCGAAGGCCTCAGCCGCTCGAACCCGCTGCGCGCCCTGCGCGCGCTGCTGCGCGCGGCGCTCGCCGTGCCGCGGGCGCGCGCGCTGCTGGCGCGCCTGCGCCCCGACGCCGTGATGGGCGGCGGCGGCTATGTGGCGGGCCCGGTCGTGCTCGCCGCGCTGTCGCTGCGCATCCCCGTCGTGCTCACCGAGGCCGACAGCCGCCTGGGACTGACCAACCGGATGCTCGCGCCGTTCGTCCGGCGGGTCTGTCTAGCGTTTCCGCTCTCTGCGGGCGAAGCCGACGAGCGGGCGCCACAGCGTCGCCGCCTCGGCTCGCGAGCGCCACGGCGATGGCGCTCGCGCCGGCGCGAGCGCCGTGCCGGCTCCTACCGCGTGACCGGCAGGCCGATCCCCGCTCCGTCGCGTGATCCGCTTGGCGCGCGCGAGCGCTTGGGCATCGGGGCCGACGAGACGTGCGTGCTCGTGTTCGGCGGCTCGCTCGGCGCGCGCACGATCAACCGCGCGGCCGCCGAGGCGTTTGCTGGCCGATCTTCGATCGGTAGCGCCTTTCGCGTGCTGCACATCGCCGGCAGTCGCGAATACGCCGAGCTGGCCGCGCGCGAGCTGCCGGGCGGCTATGACCTGCGCGAGTACCTCGATGAGGAGGACTTCGCCGACGCGCTCGCGGCGGCCGACCTCGCGATCTCGCGCGCCGGTGGGTCGGTGTTCGAGATCGCCGCGCACGGCGTCCCGGCGATCCTCGTTCCCTATCCGCACGCAGCAGCCGGCCATCAGACGACCAACGCACGCTGGATGGCGGACGCCGGGGCGGCCGTGGTGATCGCCGACGGCGAGCTGACCGCGGCGCGGCTGGCACGTGCGGTCGCCGAGCTGCTCGCTGACCGCACGGGCCTGGCGATGATGGCCGCGGCGTCGCGCGGGCTCGCCCGCCCGGACGCCGCCCGCGAGGTCGCGCGCGAGCTGGAGGAGGTCGCGCGCCGATGAGCGCCGCCGCCGGGCAGTGGCAGGGCCGTCGCCTGCATTTCGTCGGCGTTGGCGGCGCCGGCATGAGCGGCTATGCGCGCGCAGCGCGTGCGCTCGGCGCCGAGGTGAGCGGTTCCGACGGCGCAGACGGCCCTTACGTCCAGCGCCTCGCCGCCGACGGCGTGCTGCAGGCGCAGATCGGCCACGCCGCCGCCAACGTGCCGCCGGGCGACGACGTCGAGGTCGTGTACTCCTCGGCCGTGCCCGCGGAGAACCCCGAGCGCGTGGCAGCGCGCGAGCGCGGCCTGCCCGAGCGCCCGCGCGCGCAGCTGCTCGCCGAGCTCACGGCGCTGCGGCGTACCATCGCCGTGGCCGGCACGCACGGCAAGACGACGACCGCGTCGATGACCGTGCACGCGCTTCGCGCCGCCGGGCTCGATCCCGGTTGGCTGGTCGGCGGCACGGTCGGCGACGGCCTCTCCAACGCGCACTGGAGCGACGGCGAGTGGCTGGTCGTCGAGGCCGACGAGTCCGACCGCTCGATGCTCAGTCTCAGCGTCGAGATCGCCGTGCTGACGAACGTCGAGCTCGACCACCACACCGCGTTTGCGTCGCTGGCGCAGCTGCGCGAGGCCTTCCGCGAGTTCGTCGCGCTGGCAAGGCGCGCGATCGTCGTCTGGGATCGGCCCGAGCTGCTGGAGCTGATGCCCGACGGGCCAGCCGAGATCGCCGACTTCGACGTGCCCGAGCCCACGCTCGACGCCGGCGGCTCGCGCTTTGACTGGCGCGGGACCGAGGTTCAGCTGGCGGTTCCCGGCGCGCACAACGCGCTGAATGCCGCCGCCGCCCTGGAAGCGGCGCGCCTGGCCGGCGCGGTCGCCGCCGGCGCGGTCGCCGGGCTGGCGCGCTTTCACGGCGCCGGACGGCGCTTTCAGCCGCTCGGGCGCAGCGCGCGCGGAGGGCGCGTGTACGACGACTACGCACACCACCCGACGGAGGTTGCGGCGACGCTCGACGCCGCGCGCACGCTGGAGCCGCGACGGCTCGTGGCCGTGTTCCAGCCGCACCTGTACTCACGCACGCAGCTGCTCGCCACCGACTTCGGCCGCGCGCTGGCCCGCGCGGACGTCGTCGTCGTGCTCGACGTCTACCCGGCGCGCGAGCGCGCCGAGGACCATCCGGGCGTCAGCGGGCTGCTGATCGCCGAGGCGGCGGCCGACGCCGCGGCCGGACACGCGGTCTACTGGCTTCCTTCGTTTGACGCCGCCGCGGCCGTGCTCGACCGTCTGCTCGGCGACGGCGACGTGTGTCTGGTGATGGGCGCCGGCGACGTCGATGCGCTCGGCCGCAGGCTGGTCGCCGCGTGAGCGCGCCCGCGCCACCCGACGGCGTGCGCCAGAGCTTCCCGATCGCGCGGCTGTCGACCGTGAGGACCGGCGGCGATGCCGAGTTCTTCGCCCGCGCGGGCAGCGATGGCGAGCTGTCCGAGCTCCTGCGCTGGGCCGAGACGACGGGTGTCGCCGTCAACGTCGTCGGCTCGGGTTCGAACCTGCTGATCGCCGACGACGGCGTCGCCGGGCTCGTGCTCAAGCTCGATCGCGAGCTCGCGCAGGTCGAGCTTGATGGCACGCAGATCGCCTGCGGCGGCGGCGCGCGCCTGCCGGCCGTCGCGGCTGCCGCCGCGCGCGCCGGGCTGTCGGGGATCGAGTTCGGCGTGAACATCCCCGGCACGGTCGGCGGCGCCGTGCGCATGAACGCCAACGCCTACGGCGGCGAGCTCGCGCGCGCGCTTGCGTGGGTGGACGTCGTCACCGCCGCCGGCGCCGAGCGCCGGACACCGTCGCAGCTCGGCTTTGCCTACCGGCGCTCGAACATCGCCACCGGCGAGGTCGTCGCGCGGGCGTGCTTTGCGCTGGCACAGTCCGATCCCGAGACGGTCACGGCGATGCTCGCGCAGATGCGCGCACGCCGCCACGAGGCCCAGCCGCAGGGGATAAGGACGTTCGGCTCGACGTTCAAGAACCCCGACGATCCCGTCGCGCAGGGGCGCAGCGCCGGCATCCTGCTGGCCGAGGCCGGCTGCAACGGCCTGAGCGTCGGCGGCGCGCGCTTCTCGCCCAAGCACGCCAACTTCATCGAGAACACCGGCGGCGCGAGCACGGCCGACGTGCTTGCCGTGATGGCCGAGGGGCGCCGGCGCGTGCTCGAGCACTTCGGCGTGGCGCTCGAGCCCGAGGTGCAGACGCTGGGCGACGTGCGCGTGCCCTGGTCGTGAGCGACCCCGTGAGCCGACGTGACCGGCGACCTTCGCGAGCGGACGTAGGGGTTCGCGCGCGGAGGTCGAAGACAGATGCCGATGGATCGCTCGCTCGCCGGCCGCCTGGGAATCGGCAGCCTCACCCGCCAGCCTGCCCGTGCCCGTCAGGTTGCACCCGCTGCCCGGCGGCCCAAGCGCCGGCGCGCCCCCGCCCGCCGCCAGGCCAACGCCTTGGACTGGGCGATCGGCCGCCTCGCGGCGCTGCTCGCCGCCGCCGCGCGGCTGGCCGGCGACGGCTGGTCGCACGTCTGGCGCCGCCGGCGCCTGCGCCTCGTGGCGATCGTCTTGCTGCTCGCCACGCCGCTGCTCGCCGGCGGCTGGCTGTGGCTGCGCGGCTCCTCGCTGGTCGCCGTGCGTGATGTCCACGTGACCGGAGCGCACGGCTCGGACGCGCGTGCGATCGACGCAGCGCTGAGCTCGGCGGCGCACGGGATGACGACGCTGCAGGTGCACCCCGCGACGCTGCGCTCGGCGGTCGCCTCCTACCCGGTCGTTCGCGAACTGAAGATCTCCACGAGCTTTCCGCACGGGCTGAGCATCCGCGTGGTCGAGCAACCGGCTGTCGCGGCGCTGACGGTCGCCGGCACGAAGACCGCCGTGGCGGCCAACGGCGTCGTGCTCGGTCCCGGGCTGGCGTCCGCATCGCTGCCAGCCGTCGCCGGTGTCTCGCTGCCGGCACCCGGTCAGCGACTGCACGACGCGGCGCTGCTCAGCGCCGTCGCGGTGCTCGGGGCCGCTCCCGCGCCGCTGGCCACGCAGGTCACGCGCGCGTACAGCTCCACCAAGGGTCTGACGCTCGTGATGCACAGCGGCCTGCTGGCGTACTTCGGCGACGCCACGCGCCAGCATGCCAAGTGGCTGTCGCTCGCGCGGGTGATCGCAGACCCGAGCTCGGCCGGCGCCTCCTACGTCGACGTGCGCCTGCCCGAACGTCCCGCAGCCGGCTTCCGCGGCGGCGTGGCACCGCCGAGCACATCCACTGAAGCCGAAACCCCCTCCGCGGGATCGAGCGGCGGTGAATCGAGCAAGACGCTCGACGAAGGACTCACGGCGGCTGTCGGCGGCGGGTCATCGGCCAGCCCGCAGGGGAGCTCGAGCCCATCCTCGGGCGAAGCCGAAACGCAAGCGGGAGCGCAATCGCCGTCGACGAGCAGCGGCGAAGCGAGCGGCACGGCGGCTGCGCAATCAGGGGGATAGCCACGCGCGACCAGCACCAGATTAACACTAAATCTCAACTAGAGGTTGATGCCACGCTCCGACCGATCCTCAGGCGGCGGTCGAGGGTTGGCCGATCTGCAACGATTGTTGCGAGATTGCACGTTGTCGTTGACAGGGCGAAGTTGCCTGCATAACGTGCACATCCCGGCGGTTCGCAGGTCTGTATGCTGCGAACCCTAATTTCTTACTGAAGGGTTCGGACAGAACCATCATGGAGAGCAGCGGAAGCTATCTGGCGGTCATCAAGGTCGTGGGTGTCGGCGGCGGCGGCACCAACGCGGTCAGCCGCATGGTCGACGCCGGACTGCGCGGCGTGGAGTTCATCGCCGCCAACACCGACGCTCAGGCGCTCGCCATGTGCGACGCCGACATCAAGCTGAACATCGGCCACGAGTCGACCAAAGGCCTCGGCGCCGGCGCCAACCCCGACGTCGGCCTGGGCGCTGCCGCGGAGTCGCGCGACGAAATCAAGGAGGCGCTGAAGGGCGCCGACATGGTGTTCGTCACCGCCGGCGAGGGCGGCGGCACCGGCACCGGCGCAGCTCCCGTGATCGCCGAGATCGCCAAGAACGAGATCGGCGCCCTGACCGTCGGCGTGGTCACGCGCCCGTTCGAGTTCGAGGGCTCCCAGCGCGGGCGGCAGGCCACCGAGGGCATCGAGCGCCTGCGCGAGGTCGTCGACACGCTGATCGTGATCCCCAACGAGAAGCTGCTGACCGTCGTCGAGCGGCGCACGTCGATGCTCGACGCCTTCCGCGAGGCCGACAACGTGCTGCGCCAGGGCGTCCAGGGGATCACCGACCTGATCACGATCCCCGGGCTGATCAACCTCGACTTCGCCGACGTGCGCACGATCATGCAGGACGCCGGCTCGGCGCTGATGGGCATCGGCACGGCCGGCGGCGAGAACCGCAGCGCCGACGCTGCCAAGGCCGCGATCTCCTCGCCGCTGCTGGAAGAGTCAGTCGACGGCGCCACCGGCATCCTCTTGAACATCACCGGCGGCAAGGATCTCGGCCTGTTCGAGGTCAACGACGCCGCCGAGACGATCCAGAACGCCGCCGACCCCAACGCCAACATCATCTTCGGCGCGGTGATCGACGAAAGCATGTCCGACGAGGTGCGCGTGACCGTCATCGGCACCGGCTTCGACCACCGTCCCGGGCGCAGCGCGCGCCGCGACAGCCGCTCGCGCGGTCGCGACCGCGGGCCGCGCATCGACGATCGCCAGCGTTCCTCGCTGGAGATCTCCGACGACGACATCGACGTACCGCCGTTCTTGCGTTAGCGCTCGCCAGGCCGACGGTCCGAGACCGCTAGCCTGCGGGCCGTGCCCTCGACCCTGCGCCGCACTGCCCTCTATGACCAGCACGTGGCGGCGGGGGCGAAGCTGGTCGAGTTCGCCGGTTGGGAGATGCCCGTGCAGTACGAGGGCGTCGCGGCCGAGCACCGCGCGGTGCGCGAGGCTGCGGGTGTGTTCGACGTCTCGCACATGGGCGAGATCGAAGTGTCCGGCCCGCAGGCGCTACAGCTGTTGCAGCGACTGCTCTCAAACGACGTCGCGCAGATCGCGCTCGAGCTCGACGGCGGCGGTGCGCAGTACAGCGTGCTCTGCCGCGAGGACGGCGGCGTGCTCGACGACCTGTTCACCTATCGCCTCGACACCGACCGCTACCTGACCGTCACCAACGCCGCCAACCACGAGCGCGACCTCGACTGGTTTCAGACGCACGCGCGCGACTTCCCCGAGGCTCAGGTCGTCGACCGGATCGACGACTACGCGATGATCGCCGTGCAGGGTCCGCTGGCGCGCGGCATCGTGCAGGCGATCTCCGATGCGCCGCTGCCCGCGCGCATGGCCGCCGCGACGCGTCGCCTGGCCGGCGAGGAGGTGCTCGTGTGCGGCACCGGCTACACCGGCGAGGATGGCGTCGAGCTGCTTTGCAGCCCCGCCGAAGCTGCCGGCCTGTGGGACGAGCTCGTGCGCCGCGGCGCCGTGCCCGCCGGGCTTGCCGCGCGCGACACGCTGCGCCTGGAGGTCTGCTTTCACCTCTACGGCAACGACCTGTCGACCGAGCGCGGCCCGATCGAAGCCGGCCTCGGCTGGTGTTGTCGCGAGGACACTCACTTCATCGGCGCGGATGCCGTGCGCGCGGTGCGCGAGTCCGGCCCGCGCGAGAAGCTCGTCGCGTTCGCGATCGACGGGCCCGGCATCGCCCGCCAGGGCAACCTGGTCGCCGGCGGCGGCGAGGTGACCAGCGGAACGATGTCGCCGAGCCTCGGCGTGGGCATCGGCATGGCTTACGTCCCCGCCGAGCACGCCGCGCCCGGCACGGCGCTGGAAATCGACGTTCGTGGCAAGATGCGCCGCGCCGTCGTCAAGCAGAAGCCGCTCTACCGAAAGGGCTCGTGAATGGCCGAGGCAAGCTACCCCGAGGATCTGCTCTACCACCCCGAGCACGACTGGGCGCGCATCGACGCCGCCGACCCTGCTGTGGCGACGCTCGGCATCACCTGGTACGCCCAGGATTCGCTCGGCGAGGTCGTCTTCTTCGACCTGCCGGCGGTCGGCGCCAGCGTCAGCAAGGACGCCTCCTACGCCGAGGTCGAGTCGGTCAAGGCCGTCTCGGACGTGATCGCCCCGCTGTCCGGTGAGATCGTCGAGGTCAACGAGGCGCTCGCCGACGACCTGCAGAAGATCAACGAGGACCCCTACGGCGAGGGCTGGCTGGTCAAGGTGCGCATCGCCGATCCCGCCGAGCGCGAGCAGCTGATGGACGCGCGCGCGTATGCAGCCACGCTCGGTGGCTAGGCTGACGCCAGCACCTTGAGCCGTTACACCGCCATCACCCCCGCGGACCTCGACGCGATGCTCGCCGCCATCGGCGTGTCATCCGTGCAGGAGATCTTCGAGCGCCAGATCCCCGAGGGGGTCCGCCTCGGCCGCGAGCTCGACCTCCCACAGGGCCTCTCCGAGCAGGAGGTCTTCGCGCACCTGTCGCAGCTCGCTGCGCGCAACGTCTCAGCCGAAGACGAGCTGAGCTTCCTCGGCGCCGGCATGTACGACCACTACGTGCCCGCGCTGATCGACATGCTGATGGAGCGCTCGGAGTTCCTCACCCCGTACACGCCGTATCAGCCGGAGATCTCCCAGGGCGGGCTGCAGGTGATGTTCGAGTACCAGACGGCGATCTCCGAGCTCACCGGCCTGCCCGTCTCCAACGCCTCGACCTACGAGGGCCCGTCGGCGGTCGCCGCAGCGGCCTACCTGGCCAAGCTGCACAACTCAAAGCGGCGCCTGGTCATCAGCGCCGGGCTTCATCCGCACACGATCGAGACGCTGCGCACGCTCGCGCACGGCTACGGCATGGAGGTCGTGCTGGTGGCGCTGACCACCTGCTCCGCCGGCGCTGCCCCCGGCTCCACCGGCGGCGTCACCGATCCCGACGCCTGGGCGGGCGCGATCGACGACGACACCAGCGCCGCGATCTTCGCGCAGCCGAACTTCTACGGCGCCGTGGAGGACGCCGCGGCGCTCAGCGCCGCCGCCAAGGACGCCGGCGAGCCGGTGGTGATCGCCCAGGTCGACCCGATCACGCTCGGCATCCTTCAGCCGCCGGGCGCGTGCGGCGTCGACGTCGCCGTCGGCGAGGGCCAGCCGCTCGGCAACCGCCTGGACTTCGGCGGGCCGTCCTTCGGCTTCTTCGCCGCGCGCGAGGAGTACCTGCGCCGGATGCCCGGGCGGATCGCCGGCGAGACCGTCGACGTCGACGGGCGGCGCGGCTTCGTGCTCACGCTGCAGACGCGCGAGCAGCACATCCGCCGCGAGAAGGCCACCTCGAACATCTGCACCGCGCAGGCGCTCAACGCGCTCGCCGGCGTCGTCTACCTGGCGTGGCTCGGGCGCCGCGGGATCGTCGAGCTGGGCGAGCTGCTGCTCTCGCGCACGCACTATGCGCGCGAGCAGCTCGCCGCGCTGGCCGGCGTGGAGAAGCTGCACGAGCAGTCCGTCGTCCGCGAGTTCGCGCTGCGCCTCGATGCCGATGTCGCCGCCGTTCGCGGGCGTTGTCTGGCCCAGGGCGTCAACCCGGGCGTCGACGTTCAGGCGCTCAGCGGCCGCGACGAGGATCGCGGGGTGCTGCTCGTGGCGATCACAGAGCGGCGCTCGCGCGCTGACATCGATCGGCTGGCCGAGGTGCTGGGAGCCGCCGTCGCGTCCGAGCGCCAGGCGGTGCCCGCGTGAGCGCGATCGACGAAAACCACCTTCACGCCGATCCGGGGATCGACGGCCACCATCCCCACCATCCCGCGACCGCGGCCGCCGCCGGGCCGATGCAGCGCGAGCGCGCGCGGACGATCTTCCAGAAGGGCTCGCCCGGGCGGCGCGCGTTCGTCTGCCCGCCGCTGGACGTGCCGATGCCCGACGCCGAGGAGCTGTTGCCCAAGCGTTTTCGCCGTGAGCAGCCGCCGCGCCTGCCGGAGGTCTCAGAGCCGGAGATCGTGCGCCACTACGTCGGCATCTCCAAGCGCAACTTCGATCTGGACTCGGGCTTCTATCCGCTCGGCTCGTGCACGATGAAGCACAACCCGCGCCTGCACGAGCGCGCCGCCGCGCTGCCCGGTCATGCGCGGCTGCACCCGCTGCAGGACCCCGAGCGCGCGCAGGGCGCGCTTGAGCTGATGTTCAACCTGCAGGGCGCGCTGGCGGAGATCTCCGGCCTGCCGCACGTCTCGCTGCAGCCCTCGGCGGGCTCGCACGGCGAGCTCGCGGGCGTTCTGCTGACGCGTGCCTACCACGAGGATCGCGGCGAGACGCGCCACAAGGTGCTCACGCCCGACACCGCACACGGAACCAACCCGGCGACCGTCACGATGGCCGGGCTGGAGGTCGTCAAGCTCGCGACCAACCCCGACGGCGGCATCGACCTCGACGATCTGCGCGCGAAGGCCGATTCCGACGTCGCCTGCCTGATGCTCACCAACCCGAACACGCTCGGGCTGTTCGACCCGAACATCGAGGAGATCGCGGCAATCGTGCACGGCGTCGGCGCGACGCTGTACTACGACGGCGCGAACCTCAATGCCGTCATGGGCCTCTCGCGCCCCGGCGACATGGGCTTTGACATCGTGCACTTCAACCTGCACAAGTCCTTCACCCAGCCGCACGGCGGCGGCGGCCCGGGATCCGGCCCGATCGCCGTGTCCGAGCGCATCGCCCCGTTCCTGCCGCGCCCGGTCGTCGCGCGCGACGGCGACGGCTCCTTCGCGCTGGACTTCGACCGCGAGCCCGGATCGAAGTCGATCGGGCGCCTGCGCGGCTTCCACGGCAACTACGGCTGCTTCGTGCGCTCTTATGCCTACATCTGCTCGCTCGGCGCCGACGGGCTCAAGGACGCCTCCGAAGTGGCCGTGCTCAACGCCAACTACCTGCTCGCCCGGCTGCGCGAGAAGGGCGTTGCCGAGCACCTGCCGCTGGCCTACGGCGAGCTCTGCATGCACGAGTTCGTGCTCTCCGGCGGCCCGATGAAGCGCGCGCTGAAGATCAAGACGCTCGATCTCGCCAAGCGCCTGCTCGACTTCGGCTTTCACCCGCCGACCGTCTACTTCCCGTTGCTCGTCGACGAGGCGCTGATGATCGAGCCGACCGAGACCGAGACCAAGGAGACGCTCGACGCGTTCGCCGATGCGATCGCGCAGATCCTCGCCGAGGCGGCCGCCGACCCCGAGATCGCGCTCGGCGCGCCCTACTCCACGCCCGTGCGGCGCCTAGACGAGGTGGCGGCGGCCAAGCGTCCGGTCATCCGCCAGGCGCTCGACTAGGCTCAGCGCCGATGGCGATCTCCTACCGCGAGCTCGGCAGCACCGGCGTAAAGGTCAGCCCGCTGTGCCTCGGCGCGATGATGTTCGGGGCTTGGGGCAACACCGACCACGAGGACTCGATCCGGATCATCCACCGCGCGCTCGACGCGGGCATCAACTTCATCGACACCGCCGACGTGTACTCGCGCGGCGAGTCCGAGGAGATCGTCGGCGAGGCGCTCGCCGGGGGGCGCCGCGACTCGGTCGTGCTCGCCACCAAGGTGCACGGCAAGATGCACGACGACGATCCCAACCAGTTCGGCAACACGCGTCGCTGGATCGTCCAAGAGGTCGAGAACAGCCTGCGGCGTCTGAAGACCGACTGGATCGACCTCTACCAGATACACCGCCCCGAGCTCGACACCGACATCGACGAGACGCTCGGCGCGCTGACCGACCTCGTGCGCGCTGGCAAGGTCCGCTACATCGGCAGCTCGACGTTCCCCCCGGGTCAGATCGTCGAGGCCCAGTGGGTCGCGCAGCGGCGCGGACGCGAGCGCTTCGTCTGCGAGCAGCCGCCCTACTCGCTGCTGCACCGCGCGATCGAGGCGGAGGTGCTGCCGGTGTGTGAGAAGCACCGCATGGGCGTGATCGCGTGGAGCCCGCTGGCCGGCGGTTGGCTGTCGGGCAAATACGGCAAGGGGGGCCAGTCGCCGGACACCAGCAGGCGCGCGCAGATGATGCCCTCGCGCTTTGACATGTCGCTGGCGGCCAACCAGGCAAAGCTCCAGGCCGTGGATGCCTTCACCAACCTCGCCGAGCAGTCGGGCATGACGCTGATCGAGCTCGCGCTGGCGTTCGTCACGACCCATCCCGCAGTGACCGCCGCGATCATCGGGCCGCGTACGATGGGGCAGCTGGAGAGCCAGCTGCCGGCGCTCTCGCAAACGCTCGACGCACAGACCCTCGACCGGATCGACGAGATCGTCGCGCCCGGGACGAACGTCAAAGCCGACGAGCGTGGTTGGGATCCGCCGTGGCTGACCGACAGCGCCCTGCGGCGGCGCTGAGCGACGGCGAGACCGCGTGCGCATCTTCTCCGGCATCCAGCCCACCGGGCGCAAGCACCTGGGCAACTACATCGGCGCGATCGTCCAGTACGTCTCCAGCCAGGACCGCGGCGAGGGCTTCTTCTGCATCGTCGACCTGCATGCGATCACCGTCGCCTACGACCCGGCCGAGCTGCGCCAGCGCACCTATGACACGACAGCGATCCTGCTCGCGGCGGGACTCGATCCGGCGCGCTGCACGCTGTTTCGCCAGTCAGACGTCCCGCAACACACCGGGCTGACCTGGCTGCTGTCCAGCGTCACCGAGCTCGGGCGCCTGCAACGCATGCACCAGTTCCGCGACAAGTCGCTGGCCCAGCGCGAGCTCGTCCCGGCGGCGCTGCTGCTGTATCCGGTGCTGCAGGCCGCCGATGTGCTTGCCTACCGTGCCCACGAGGTGCCCGTCGGCGAGGACCAGCGCGAGCACCTGGAGCTGATGCGCGACGTCGCGCGGCGCTTCAACGCACGCTTTGGCGATGGCGAGGACGTGCTCGTCGTTCCCGAGCACCGCATCCCGCAGGTCGGCGCGCGGGTCATGGACCTGCAGGACCCGACGCGCAAGATGTCCACGACGGGCGGCTCCGAACAGGGGACCGTGTACGTGCTCGACGAGCCCAAGGCGATCGAGAAGAAGCTCAAGAGCGCCGTCACCGACTCCGGCTCGGAGGTTCGCCGCGCGTCCGACAAGCCTGGCGTCAGCAACCTGATCGAGATCCTCGCCGCCGTGCGCGGCTCAGACCCTGCGGCGGTCGAGGCAGAGCTCGCACAGGCGCGTTACGGCGAGCTGAAGGCGGCGGTCGCCACCGCCGTCGTCGACTACCTCGCGCCGGTGCGCGAACGCTACGAGCGCCTGCGCGCCGACGAGGACGCGCTCGAGCAGATCCTCTCAGATGGCGCCGTGCGCGCCGAGACGATCGCCGCCGAGACGCTCGCCGACGTGCGCGAGCGCATGGGCGTCGGCGGTCCCCGTCGGGCGCGGACAGTAACTTGAGCGCATGAGCCTGGCGACGCTGGAGCTTGACTTGGAGGTCTTCACGGGCCCGTTCGACCTGCTGCTGACGCTCGTGCTGCGCGAAGAGGTCGACCTGCTCGAGCTGCAGCTAGCCGAGGTCGTGCTCGCCTACCTCGACCACCTCGAGGAGCGCGGCGAGCTGGACCTGGAGACCGCGACGGAGTTCATCGTGCTGATCGCGGCGTTGCTGGAGCTGAAGTCGCGGCTGATGCTGATGGGCGAGGAGGAAGAGGAGCTCGACATCGAGCCGGAGCAGGCCGCCGAGGAGCTGCTCGCGCGGATGCTCGACGCGCGCCGCTACCGTTCGGCGGCAGCTCACCTCGGCGAGCTGCTGGCGCAGGAGCGCGGAGTTTGCTTCCGCGAGGCGCCGCTGCCGGCGGGCCTGCGGCGAACGATCGTCGCCCCGGCCGCGGGCTCACAGGACCCGCAGGTGCTCGGCGAGGCGATGGGCCGCCTGCTGCTGATGCCTGCGCAGATCAACCTGCGCCACGTCGCCGTTGCGCGCGTCGCCGTGGCCGAGCGACTGGCGCTGCTGCGCGGTCTGCTGCGGCGCGGGGCGTTCAGCTTCGACGAGGCCGTGCGCGGCGCCGACCGGATGACCGTCGCGGTGACGCTGTTCGCGCTGCTGGAGCTGTACAAACGCGGCGAGGCCGACTGGGAGCAGGGTGAGAACTTCGGCGAGATCGCCGTGCACGCCCCAGAGGCCGCCCTCCCCGCGGTGCCAGTCACGCTGGCCGGCACAGCCGCCGGAGGGCTCGCGGGGTGAGCGATGCGCCCGCTGACGCTCCAAGCCTGGCGCGTACGGTCGAGTCGCTGCTGTTCCTCTCGACCGATCCGCTGAGCACGGCGGAGCTGGCCGAGGCGACGCAGGCCGGAGAGGGGGCGGTGGCGACCGCGCTAGCGCTGCTGTCAGAACGCCACGCGCCGGGACGCTCGGGCATCGCGCTGCGCGAGCTCGGCGGCGGCTGGACGTTCGCCAGCGATCCCGGCTCCGAGGACGCCGCGCGGCGCCTGTTCAGCCGACCGCGCGTCTCCACGCTGACCCCGGCGCAGGCCGAGACGCTGGCGATCGTCGCCTACCTGCAGCCGGTCTCGCGACCGGAGATCGCACGCATCCGCGGTGTGAGCGCCGATTCGGCCGTCGCGACGCTGCTCGACCGCGGCCTGATCGACGAGGCCGGTCACTCGCAGTTCGGCGCCGTCATCTACCGCACGACCACGCAGTTCCTCAAGCTGTTCGGTCTGCGCAAGCTCGACGAGCTGCCCGACGTCGCCCGCTGGGACCCGACGCCCGAGGAGCAGGCCGAGCTGCGCGATCGGCTTCTTCGCGCCGGCGAGGCGCGCGCGGGCGGCGGCGAGTCCTGAGGCTTGATGCGGGTTCATCGCCCGCATCGCGCACTGCGCGCGGCGCACAGCGTGGGCTGAGTGTGTGCGCAAATAACGCCAGCGATAGCCATAGTAGTTACGCAGCGCCGGGCTGAGTGTGCGCAGATAGCGCTGGCGATAGCCATAGTATTTACATCGTATATACGATTGCTATCGCAGTTCGCGTAAAGAGGACACAGCCCACTGTCCCTCTGGCAATCTGCTCGCGAACAGATCAGAGACCCAGAGACTCCAACCCGCATCAAGCCTCTCGTCGACGCGGTCAGGTCGCTCGTGCGGCCAGCTGGCCGCAGGCTGCGTCGATGTCCTGCCCGCGCGTGAGGCGGATCGTCGCGGGGATCTCGTTTGCCAGCAGGGCGTCGCGGAAGGCGGCGATCGAGGCGCGCATGGAGCCCTCATACGGCGAGCCGGTGGGGTTGTAGGGGATCAGGTTGACCTTGAAGATCGAGGTTTCCCCCTCGCGCTTGCGCGCGAGCGCGCGAGCCAGCGCGAGCGCCTGCTCGTAGCGGTCGTTTACGCCCTTGAGCATCACGTACTCGACGAACACGCGCCGGCGCTTGCGCGCGTAGAAGGCGCGGCACGCCTCGATCACGTCGTCCAGCGGATAGCGCTCGTTGACGGGCATCAGCTCCGAGCGCAGCGCGTCGTCGGCCGCGTGCAGCGACAGCGCCAGGCGCAGCGGCATGTCCTGTTCGGTCAGCCGTTCGATCCCGGGAATCCAGCCGACGGTGGAGATCGCCGTGTGGCGGTGGCCGATACCCAGGTCGGGCAGGCGCTCGCATGCGCCGAGCACGTTGTCGAGGTTGAGCATCGGCTCGCCCATGCCCATGAACACGCAGTTCGTGACGCCCTGCGGCGCGGACTCCAGGCGGCGGAAGTGCAGCGCCTGGTCGATGATCTCCGAGGCGGTGAGGTTGCGCGCGAATTTCATCTGCCCGGTCGCGCAGAAGGTGCACGTCAGCGGACAGCCCGACTGCGAGGAGACGCAGATCGAGCGGCGCCCGTCGCGGTAGCGCATCAGCACGGCCTCCAGCGGGCGCCCGTCGGCGGTCGCGAACAGCGCCTTGACCGTGCCATCTGCGGCACGCGCCTCGTCGCGCAACGTGAGACTGGAGAACGGCAGCTCGCGCTGCAGCGTCTCGCGCAGCGACGCCGGCAGGTCGGTCATCTCCTGAAAGCTCGTCGCGCCCCTCGCCGTCCATGCCCACACCTGCCGCGCGCGAAAGCGCGGCTGGTCGCTTGCGGCGAGCGTCTTCTCGAGCAGGGGGAGGTCCATGACTTCCTATGGTTGCAGCACATGCGCCTGGTCAAGTACCTCGCCCACGCCGGCGTCGCCTCGCGCCGCGCGGCCGAGACGCTGATCGCCGCCGGGCGCGTGAGCCTCGACGGAGAGGTGGTGACCGACCCCGCGCGCGACGTGGGACAGGACAGCCGCGTGAGCGTCGACGGGCGGCCGCTGGACGGACCTGAGCAGCGCGTCACCTACGCCGTGCACAAGCCCGTCGGCGTCGTCTCGACCGCCCGTGACACGCACGGGCGCCCGACCGTCGTCGGCCTGGTCCCGGCGCAGGGGGTCCGCCTGTACCCGGTCGGGCGCCTGGATGCCGACAGCAGCGGGCTGATCCTGCTGACCAACGACGGCGAGCTGGCCAACCGGCTGACGCACCCGAGCTTCGAGGTCGCCAAGACCTACCGCGCGACGCTCGCGGGGTGGCCGATCGGCGATCGTGCGCTGGCACGCCTGCGCGACGGCGTGGAGCTCGACGACGGCCCGACGGCGCCGGCGCGGGTGCGGCGCCTGGGCGAGCACGAGATCGAGCTGACGATCCACGAGGGGCGCAACCGCCAGGTGCGGCGCATGTGTGCGGCGGTCGGTCATCCGGTGCTGGGGCTGTCGCGTGTCGGCTTCGGCCCGCTGGGCCTGAATGGGCTGGGGCCGGGCGAGCACAGGCGCCTGAGCGACGCGGAGCTCGGTCGGCTGCGGGCGCTCTGACACAATCGCCCGTATGCGGCTGTTCGCCCTGCGGGGCGCTATCAGCGTCGAGCGCAACGACGCTGACGAGATCCTCGCGGCGACGACTGCGCTGATGCGGGAGATCATGCAGCGCAACGCGCTCACCCCGGAGAACGTCGTCAGTTGCATCTTCACGGCGACCAACGACCTCAACGCGGAGTTCCCGGCGGTCGCGGCGCGCGCGCTGGGCTTCGAGGGCGTGCCGCTGCTTTGCGCGCGCGAGATCGCCGTGCCGCGGGCGCTGCCACGCGTGATCAGGGTGCTGATCCACTACTACGCCGAGGACGGGCATGAGTCAAAGCACGTGTACCTCGGCGAGGCGAGCACGCTGCGCGAGGACTTACAGGCTGCGCAGTAGGCGTCTGGCTCGGTGTTGACCCCGGCGGGCCCGCCATCGACGCCACGGGCACGGCACAATGGAGCGGTGCCCCTCGAGTTCTCAGAGCGCGTCGCCAGGCTGCCGACGTACCCGGTCGCGGGCGGCTACGCCGGGGACGCGCCGCTGGTGCGCCTGGCGAGCAACGAGTCGCCCTATCCGCCCCTGCCGGAGGTGCGCGCGGCGATCGAGCGGGCGCTGGGCACGCTCAACCGCTACCCGGATCCCGCCAACTCGCTGCTGCGCAGGCGCCTGAGCGATCGCTACGGCGTCCCGCAGTCGCGCATCGCGATCGGCAACGGCTCGTGCGACATCCTGCTGGCCGCCGGCGAGGCGCTGCTCGAGCCCGGCGCCGAGCTCGTCTACTCGTGGCCGTCGTTCTCGGTCTATCCGCACCTCGGCGCGGCGTCGGGCGCGCGCGCGATCACCGTGGCGCTCGACGACGAGGATCGTCACGACCTGCCGGCGATGCTGCGTGAGATCACCGTCGCCACGCGACTGGCGATCATCTGCAACCCCAACAATCCGACGAGCACGGCGATCACGCTGCGGGAGATCGCCGCCTTCCTCGACGAGGTCCCGCCACACGTGTGCGTGATCGTCGACGAGGCCTACTGCGAGTTCAACCTGCTCGAGGACCCCGACGCATCGATCGATCTGCTCGATCACCACCCCAACCTGATGCTGCTGCGGACGTTCTCCAAGGTTCATGGGCTGTGCGGGCTGCGCGTCGGCTTCGCCCTGTGCGGCTCCGAGCGCCTGCCCCAGGCGCTCGACCAGGTGCGCCAGCCGTTCTTCTGCAACGCGCTCGCGCAGGCCGCCGCTGTCGAGGCGCTGGAGCACCAGGACGCGGTGATCGACCGCGTCGCGCGCAACGTCGCCGAGCGCATCTCCGTCGCCGAGCGGCTGCGCGCGCTGGGGATCGAGCCGGCCGAGTCGCAGGCCAACTTCTGCTGGTTCTCACTCGGCGCCGAGCGCGACGAGCAGGCGGTCATGCGCGGTCTGCAGGAGCGCGGCGTGCTGGTCCGCGGCGGCACCGCGCTGGGCGGCGCGGGATCGCTGCGCGTGACCTACGGCACGCCGCAGGAGAATGCACGCTTTCTCGACGCGCTTGCCGAGGTGCTCTGAAGGTGCTACAACGTCCAACAACGACTATGTCAGCCGCCGCCACCGTATCCACCTGCAGCTCCCGCGCGCGCGTCGAATGGTCGTATCACGCCCGCACCTGGCGATTTAGCTAGGCGCTTCGGCCTGGCCCCGTACGTGAGCGGGGGCCTCGTGCCGCATCGGGTCCCCACCACGGGGACTGAGCGCCTTGCAGACGGGACCCAGCGTCCCAGCTCGCGGGCCGGACAGCGCCGGCCAGGCAGTTGTTCGCACCACGACTTCGGGATTGTTGAAAGGATGAATCGATGATGATCGTCATGAAGGAGACCGCGACCGACGAGGAGGTCGAGGCCGTAGTCGAGAAGATCGAGAGCGCGGGCGCGCTGGCCCACCGCATCGTGGGCGCGCGCCTGACGGTGATCGGCGCGATCGGCGACGTCGAGCAGGACGTCAACGTCGAGGGCTTGGGCCTGGAGGGCCAGCCGGGAGTGGATCGCGTGATGCCGATCCTCAAGCCCTACAAGCTGGCGTCTTCGCAGATGACCCACGGCGCGCGCACGGTGCTGGAGATCGACGGGCGCAAGATCGGCGGGGACAGCTTCGCGTTGATCGCCGGTCCCTGCACCGTGGAGTCGCGCGAGCAGACGCTGCAGACGGCGCGCGTCGTGCGCGACGCCGGCGCCACGCTGCTGCGCGGCGGCGCCTACAAGCCACGCACGTCTCCCTACGCTTTCCAGGGGCTCGGCCAGGAGGGCCTGCGCCTGCTCGCCGAGGCCAAGTCGGAGACGGGTCTGCCGATCGTCACCGAGCTGGTGGACATGCGCGACATCGACGCCGTGCTTGAGGTCGCCGACGTCGTGCAGATCGGCGCGCGCAACATGCAGAACTACCCGCTGCTGGCCGAGATCGGCCGTTCGGGCCGTCCGGCGCTGCTCAAGCGCGGGCTGTCCTCGACGCTCGACGAGCTGCTGATGGCCGCCGAGTACATCCTCAAGGAAGGCAACCCCAACGTGATGCTGTGCGAGCGCGGCATTCGCACGTTCGAGACCGCCTACCGCTTCACGCTGGACCTGATGGCGGTGCCGGTGCTCAAGGAGCTGTCGCACCTGCCGGTGATCGTCGACCCGAGCCATGCCGCGGGGCGGCGCGACCTCGTGCTGCCGCTATCTCTGGCGGCCGCCGCCGTTGGCGCCGACGGCATCATCGTTGAGGTTCACCCGAACCCCGACGAGGCGATTTGCGACGGGCCGCAGGCGCTGCGGGCGGAGGAGTTCGCGCGGTACGCGCGCGCGGTGCAGAGCGCGGCGGCGCTGGCCGGAAAAGCGCTCGCAGGGAGGGAGCCGACTCTTGTCTGACCTATCCGGCGCCGAGCTGCGCCCGGCCGACTACGTCCGAGACAGGCGGATCGAACGGGTCGTCCCGCTGCTCGCGCCTGATGCGCTGCTCGAGGAGCTGCCTCTGAGCGGCGAGCACGCCGACGTTGTCGTCCGCGGCCGCCGCGAGGTCCAGGCTGTCCTGCAGGGTGCCGGCGACAGGCTCCTCGTCGTCGTCGGGCCCTGCAGCGTGCACGACCCCGACGCGACACTCGAGTACGCGGCGCGGCTCGCGCAGCGCGCGCGCGATCTGAGCAGCGAGCTGCTGATCGTGATGCGGGTCTACTTCGAGAAGCCGCGCACGACGACCGGCTGGAAGGGCCTCATCAACGACCCGCACCTCGATGGCTCGGGCGACGTCAACGCAGGCCTGCACCTTGCGCGGCGCGTGCTGCTGGGCGTGCTCGACAGCGGGCTTCCCGTCGGCTGCGAGTTCCTCGATCCGATCACGCCGCAGTACATAGCCGACGCGGTCTCCTGGGGCGCGATCGGAGCGCGCACGACCGAGAGCCAGATCCACCGCCAACTGGGCTCCGGTCTATCGATGCCGGTCGGCTTCAAGAATCGCACCGACGGCAACGTGCAGGTCGCCGTGGATGCCGTGCGCGCCGCTGCGGCGCCGCACGCCTTCGCCGGCATCGATCCGAACGGCACCCCCGCGATCCTGTATACGCGTGGGAACGCCGACTGTCACATCATCCTGCGCGGGGGCAAAGGCCAGCCCAACTACGAGGCCTCCAGCGTGGCGGCGGCGCTCGATCTGCTCGAGGCCGCCCGGCTTCCGAGGCGCGTGATGATCGACCTCAGCCATGACAACAGCGGCAAGGAGCCCGAACGACAGCCAGCTGTCGCAGCAGACGTAGGTAGGCAGGTTGCGCACGGCAGCGAGGCCATCGTCGGTGTGATGCTGGAGTCGTTCCTCGTCGCCGGCCGACAGGATCTACGGCCGGGTGTCGAGCTCTGCTACGGCCAGTCAATCACGGACGGGTGTCTGGGCTGGGAGACGACCGTCGAGGTGCTGGAGGGCTTGGCACAATCCGTCCGCGATCGCAACGCCACCCGGAAGCACTCGGCGCAGCACTGATCGGATGCGAATCGCGGTCCTCGGGGTCGGGCTGATCGGCGGCTCAATCGGCCTGGCCGCCCGGCGGCGCGCGGGGGCGCGCGTGTGCGGGTATGACCCCGACGAGCGGGTGCTGGCCAAGGCGCTAGCGCTCGGCGCGATCGACACCGCGGCGACGGACATCGCCGGCGCCGTGCGCGACGCCGACGTGGTGTTCGTCGCGGCGCCGGTTGGCGCGCTGGGCGAGACGGTGGCGCTGGCGCTCCAGAGCGCCGGGGCCGACTGCGTGGTCAGCGACGTGGGCTCGACCAAGCGCGTGCTCGCCGATGCCGGCTCCGACGAGCGCTTCATCGGTGGCCACCCGCTTGCCGGTGCGGAGACTTCGGGCGTGGAGCATGCGCGCGAGGATCTGTTCGAGGGCGCGGTGTGGTACCTGACGCCGGCGGCCAACAGCACCGGAGTGCTCTACGAGCGCCTGCATCGGCTGCTGACGACGATCGGCGCGCGCCCCGTGGCGATCGACGCCGAGACCCACGATCGCCTGCTCGCGGCGGTCTCACATCTGCCGCACGTGCTCGCCAACGTGCTCGCGGCACAGGCGGCGAGCACGCTCGGCGGCGCCGCCGAAGGACGCGTGCCGGCGGTCGGGCCGAGCTTTCGCGACGCGACGCGCGTGGCCGGGGCCAACAGCGCGATCTGGACGGACATCTACATGTCCAACCGCGACGCGCTGATTCCCGCGATCGACGCCTTCGCCGCGGCGCTGGGCGAGGTGCGCGCCACGCTGGCGGCGGGCGACGCGCAGGCCGTCGCCGCATGGAACGACAGCGCGCGCGCTGATCGCGACGAGCTGCTCGGTGCGGGACTGACGGGCGGCCCGGTGAGCGAGCTGCGCGCCTCTGTGCCCAACCGCCCGGGCGTGATCGCCGAGATCGCGCTGGCGCTGGGCCGCGCAGGTGTCAACATCCTCGACATGGCGCTCTCGCCCTCGGAGGACAATCGCCAGGGCGTCGTGGCGCTGTGGATCGGCGGCGAAGACAGCGTCGGGCGCGCCGAGCAGCTGATCGGCGACCTCGGCTTTCCCGTCGCGCGGGCATGACGGCGGTCCGATGAACAGGCGCTTCGAGCCCGCTCGTGGGCTGACGGGGGAGCTGCGCGCGCCGCCGGACAAGTCGATCTCCCATCGCGCGGCGCTGCTCGGCGCGATGGCCTCCGAGCCCGTGCGGATCGAGCGCTACCTGCACGCGGCCGACACCGACTCGACGCTGGAGGCGGTGCGCGCGCTCGGTGCGCTGGTGGAGCTGCGCGGCGAGGAGGTCGTCGTGCGCGGCACTGGCCTGCGCGAGGCGCGCGAACCGGACGGCCCGATCGACGTGGGCAACGCGGGCACGCTGCTGCGCCTGCTGCCCGGCTGGCTGGCCGCGCAGGAGGGGCGCTCGTTCACGCTGGACGGCGACGAGTCGATCCGCCGACGCCCGGTCGACCGGATCGCCGAGCCGCTGCGCCTGATGGGCGCGCAGCTGAGCGCGCGAAATGGCCGCTTTGCGCCGCTGACGGTGCGCGGCAGCCACCTGCGCGCGATTTCCTACGACCTCTCCGTGGCCAGCGCGCAGGTCAAGTCGTGCGTGCTGCTCGCGGCGCTGGCGGCGGACGGCGCGACGACGGTGTCAGAGCCCGCGCGCAGCCGCGACCACACCGAGCGGATGCTGCTGCGGGCGGGGGTGGGCATCCACCGAAACGGCCGCCGCGTCACGGTCGTCAATGCCGACGAGCTGCTGCTGGACAGCGTGCGCATACCCGGGGACGCCAGCTCGGCGGCGTTCTTGATCACCGCCGGCGTGCTCGTGCCGCACTCGCGCCTGCTGATCGGCGACGTCGGCGTCAACTGGACTCGCACCGGCTTCATGCGCATCGTCAGGCGAATGCAGGGCATCGTGCTCGGCGATCTCGAGGACGAGACGGGCGAGCTGATCGGCGACGAGCCCGTCAGCGACCTCGACGTCGCCTACGGGGCGCTGGAGGGCACCGTCGTCGAGGCCGACGAGGTGCCCTTGGCGATCGACGAGCTGCCGCTGGTCGCGCTGCTGGGCTGCTTCGCCGAGGGCGAGACGATCGTGCGCGGTGCGCAGGAGCTGCGCGTGAAGGAGTCCGACCGGATCGCCGGCGCGGTCGAGGGGCTGCGCGGCCTGGGCGCGGAGATCGAGGCGACGCAGGACGGGTTTGCCGTGCGCGGCACGGGCGGTCTGCGCGGCGGCACGATCGACGCGCGCGGCGACCACCGCATGGCGATGATGGGCGCGATCGCCGGCCTGGCCTCGCGCGAGGGCGTCGAGGTCGTGGGAATGGAGGCCGCGACGGTCTCCTACCCGCAGTTCGTCGAGGATCTGGCGGGGCTTTGCTCGTAGCGATCGACGGGCCGGCCGGTGCCGGCAAGTCGACGGTCGCGCGCGCGGTGGCGCGCGAGCTCGGCTTCACCTACCTGGACAGCGGCGCGATGTACCGCTGCGTGGCGCTGCTGTCGCTTGCCCAGCCCGGCGCGGCGCCGGCGCAGCTGGCGCGTGAGGCGCGCATCGAGCTCGGTGTGACCGCCGGGCAGCAAGACGGGTCCGCGCCGTCGGCGCCTGGCGTGCGCGTGGATGGCAGGGACGTGACGCAGGAGATCCGCACCGCGGCCGTGTCGCAGGCGGCGTCGGCGGTGGCGCGCGACCCGGGCGTGCGCGAGGCGCTGGTCGCCAAGCAGCGGGGCCTGATCGCGACTGGCGATTGGGTCGCCGAGGGTCGCGACATCGGCACGGTAGTCGCGCCGGACGCGGCTGTGAAGGTCTACCTGACGGCAAGCGCGCAGGAGCGCGCGCGTCGCCGTGCGGCCGAGCTCGGCGCCGATCAGGCGGCGGTGCTCGCCGATCAGGCAGAGCGCGACGAGCGCGACTCAAAGCGCGAGCACAGCCCGTTGCGAGCGGCGCCGGGCGCGCTCACGCTCGACACGACGGGCATGAGCGTCGAGCAGGTCGTGCGGCGCATCGCGACGCTCGCGCGAACGGCGGCGGGAGCCTCCTAGTCCGTCCACAGCTCGCCGCGCCCGCGCCGAGCAGGCGGCGACGGCGCACCGGCCCGCCCGGAACGACGGTCGCGGCGGGTCATACTGGCTGCATGAAGGTCGCAATCGTCGGTTACCCCAACGTGGGCAAGTCCTCGCTGATCAACCGCCTCACGGGCACGCGCGAGGCGGTCGTGCACGAGCGTCCCGGGATCACGCGCGACCGCAAGGAGCTCGACTGCGAGTGGAACGGGCGCCAGTTCAAGCTGATCGACACCGGGGGAGTGGACTTCGAGGACGAGGATCCGCTGGCCGGCTCGATCCGCGACCAGGCGCGCGCCGGCCTGGCCGATGCGCAGGTCGCGGTGCTCGTCGTCGACGCGCGCGCCGGCGTGCGCCCGGGCGACGAGGAGATGGCCGATCTGCTGCGCCGCTCGCCGCTGCCGACGATCGTCGCGGCGAACAAGTGCGACGGCGTAGCCGAGCTGCCGCTGGCCGCCGAGTTCCATCGCCTCGGCCTCGGCGAGCCGCTGGCCGTGTCGGCCTCACAGGGACTCGGCTCGGGCGACCTGCTCGACCGGATCGTGGCGCTGCTGCCGGCGGGCGACGAGAGCGTGGACGACGACACGATCCGCCTGGCGGTGATCGGCCGCCCGAACGTGGGCAAGTCCTCGCTGGTCAACCGCTTCCTCGGCGAGGAGCGCGTGATCGTCTCGGAGGTCGCGGGAACGACGCGTGACGCGATCGACATGCCGCTGCTGGTCGGCGAGCGCAAGCTGACGCTGATCGACACCGCGGGCATGCGCCGCCAGTCCAAGGTCGCCGACTCGGTGGAGTACTACACGGCGCTGCGCTCGCAGCGCGCGGCCGAACGCGCCGACGTGGCGCTTGTCGTCTGCGACGCCACCGACGGCGTGACCTCCCAGGATCTGCGTGTGGCCGAGCTGGCGATGAAGGCCGGCTGTGCAACGGCGATCGTGCTGAACAAGTGGGACATCCGCGAGGGCAGCGAGGACGATCTCGACCACGAGCGCGCGCACGTCGCCGAGAAGCTGCGCCTGCGTCCGCGCGTGATGACGGCCAGCGCGAAGACCGGCCGCCACGTCGATCGCCTGCTCACCGAGGTCATAGCGCTCGGCGACCGCATGGCCGCTCGCATTCCCACGCCCGAGCTCAACCGCTTTCTCGCCGAGGCGATACAGGCGCGCCAGCCGCCCGTGGGCACGCGTCGCGGCTCCAGCCAGCACCGCCTGAAGCTGATCTACATGACGCAGATCGGCGAGCGCCCGCCGCGCTTTGCGATCCAGGTCAACTCGCGCACGCGCGTCACGCGTGACTACGCCTACTTCCTGGAGAACCGGATGCGCGCCCGCTACGGGATGGACGGCATTCCTTTGATCATCGACTTCGTCGAGCGTGGGCAGCGTGGTCGCTCCGACAAGCGCGCAGCCCGTGGGGGCAAGTCGCCCGACGGCGCGCAGGCGACCGCGACCGCGGCGCTGACGGAGTCGCGCACGCCCTTCCCCTAGACTTTCCCGGCTCTCGCCGGTCCCTGCCCGACGCAACGAACCTGGAGCCAATTCCCGCTGCCATGACCGAGTTTTCCGACAACGAATTCCTGTTCACGTCCGAGTCCGTCACCGAGGGACACCCGGACAAGATCGCCGACCAGATCTCCGACGGCGTGCTCGATGCCGTGCTCAAGGACGATCCGTACGGCCGCGTCGCATGCGAGACGCTCGTGAACACGGGTCTGATCGTCGTATCCGGCGAGATCTCGACCGACACCTACGTGGACATCCAGGAGGTCGCACGCGAGACCGTGCGCAAGATCGGCTACACCGACGCCGACCTCGGCTTCTCGGCGGACTCGTGCGCGGTGCTCAACGCGATCGACAAGCAGTCGCCGGACATCGCGCAGGGGGTGGACAAGGCCTATGAGGCGCGAACCGATGCAAGCGACGAGGACGAGCTGGACGTCGCCGGCGCCGGCGACCAGGGGATGATGTTCGGGTACGCGACCAACGAGACCGACACGCTGATGCCGTTGCCGATCTCGCTGGCGCACCGCCTCGCCGAGCGCCTGGCCGCGGTTCGCAAGACCGGCACGCTCGACTACCTGCGCCCGGACGGCAAGACGCAGGTCAGCGTCCGCTACCAGGACGGCAAGCCGGTCGAGATCGAAAAGCTTCTGATCTCCACGCAGCACGCCGCGGGAGCGGAGTCGCTGATCCCGGACGACCTCTGGGAGCACGTCGTAGAGCCGATCCTGGCGAAGGACCTGTATGACGCCGACAAGCTGCGCAAGAACTTCCTCGTCAACCCGACCGGCAAATTCGTGATCGGTGGCCCGGTGGGCGACGCGGGGCTGACCGGACGCAAGATCATCGTCGACACCTACGGCGGCATGGCCCGCCACGGCGGCGGCGCCTTCTCCGGCAAGGACCCCTCCAAGGTCGATCGCTCGGCCGCCTACGCTGCGCGCTGGGTCGCCAAGACGATCGTCGCCGCGGGATTGGCCGAACGCGCCGAAGTGCAGGTCGCCTACGCGATTGGCGTCGCCCACCCGGTATCGGTGATGGTCGAGACGTTCGGCACCGAGCAGATCGGCCGCGGCCAGATCGCCAAAGCCGTCGACGCGGTCTTCGACCTGCGCCCGGGCGCCTTTCGCGAGGAGCTCAACCTGCACCGCCCGATCTACCAGAAGACGGCCGCATACGGCCACTTCGGCCGCGACGACCACGACTTCACGTGGGAGCGGACCGACAAGGCCGACGCCCTGCGGTCTGCCGCCGGGCTCTAGCCGCCGGCCAGTCTAAGGTCCGGGCGATGTCCTCCATCGCCCAGGTCGAGCCGATGACCACGGCCCGCGCGCTGCGCGGGCCGTTCGACTACCGGCTGCCGGAGGAGCTGCGCGGCGGCGCGGTGGAGGTGGGCTCGATGCTCGTCGTGCCGTTCGGACGGCGCGAGGTTCTCGGCGTCGTCGTGGGCCTCGCCGACAGCAGCGATGTCGCCGCGGAGAAGCTGCTGGCGCCGCTGCGCGCGCTGGAGCTCGGCGTGCCTGCCGAGATGGTGGCACTGGCCGAATGGATCGCCGCGGAGTACTGCTCGACGCTCGCCCGCGGTCTCGGCCTCGTTCTGCCGCCGGGGGCGACGCGCAGGCTCAGTGGGCGCAAACGCCGCGCGGTGAAGCGCAGCGAACATGTTCCCGTGGGGGCGCGCTCGCCCGAGCCGCCGGTGCCCAACGACGAGCAGCAGGCCGTGCTCACGCTGCTTCAGGATGCATTGAGTGAGCGCGCGGCGCATGCGCGGCTGCTGCACGGGGTCACCGGCTCGGGCAAGACGGAGATCTACCTGCGGGCCGCCGAGACGGCGCTCGCACAGGGCCGCGGCGCGATCGTGCTCGTTCCCGAGATCGCCCTTACACCGCAGATTGTCGGGCGCTTCATCGAACGCTTCGGTGACACGGTCGCGGTGATGCACTCACAGCTGCGCCCGGGCGAGCGCTACGCGGAATGGCGACGGCTGCGCGAGGGCGACGCGCGCATCTGCGTCGGCCCGCGCTCGGCCGTGTTCGCGCCGATCGATCGGCTGGGTCTGATCGTCGTCGACGAGGAGCACGACGCCTCCTACAAGCACGAAGGCGATCCGCGCTACGACGCCCGCGACGTGGCCGCCGAGCGCGCGCGGCGCAGCGACGCGGTGCTGCTGCTCGGCAGCGCGACGCCGCGCGCCGAGAGCGCACTGCGCGTGCCCCGCTCGACGCTCGCACGCAGGGTCGACGGACGCCCGCTGCCCGACGTGGAGATACTCGACATGCGGGGCGAGACCCACGGGCTGCACCCGACGACCGCGCAGGGGCTCGCGCAGGTTCGCGCCGCGCGCTGCAAGGCGATCGTGCTGCTCAACCGCCGTGGCTGGTCCAACTTCCTCTCCTGCCGCTCCTGCGGCCGGGTATGGGGATGTCCGCACTGCGATGTCGCGCTCGTCCTGCACCGCGCGGGCGGCTTCGTCGCCTGCCATCACTGCGGCCATCGCGAGCCGGCGCCGCAGCGATGCGAGGCCTGCTCGTCAACGTCGGTCGCGCGTCACGGCGTGGGCACCGAGCGCCTGCAGCACGAACTGGCGGCCGTGCTCGACGACGACGGCGCCTTCCCGATCTTCCGCCTCGACGCCGATGTCGTCTCCGGCGCCGGCTCGGGGGCGCGTGCAGCCGGCGCGGACGCCGCCGATGCAGCGGGCGCAGCCCGGCACGCCGAGGATGGCCAGGGCGGCGTCGGAGCGCTGCTGCGGCGCTTCGAGGCGGCCGAGTGCGGGGTGCTGATCGGGACGCAGATGGTCGCCAAGGGCCACGACTTCCCCGACGTCGCGCTCGGCGTGGTGCTCGATGCCGACGCGACGCTGCGCTTCCCCGACTTCCGCGCCGAGGAGCGCACGTTCGCGCTGATCGCCCAGCTCGCCGGTCGCGTCGGGCGAGGCGGCGAGGGGCGCGTGCTCGTGCAGACGATCGCGCCCGACGCGCGCGCGATCGCCTACGCGGCACGGCATGACAGCGATGGCTTCTTGGCGGGCGAGCTGCAGCGACGCGAGGCGCTCAGCTATCCGCCGTTCTCGCATCTGATCAGGGTCGTGTGCTCGGCCGAGCACGCCGAGGCGGCGCGCACGGCCGCGGCGGCCGTTCGCGCGAGCTTCACCGCTCACATGCGACAAAGCGAGGCCGGCGACAGCGATGGCGCCACGGTGCTCGGCCCGGCCTCGCTGTTTCGCCTGCGCGGGCGCGAGCGCGAGGTGCTGGTCATCAAGGCGGCCGAGCGGCGCGGCGCCGTGCAGGCCGTCGGCGCGGCCGTGCAGGACGTCTCGGGAGGGCGCGAGCACCAGGGCGTGAACTTCAGCGTCGACGTGGATCCGCAATAGGCGGACCTTCAGGTAATTTGCTCGACTCGAAATCGGATACGAGGGTAATCATGTGGGAGACGCGCCGCAGGTTCGCTGTGCCTGCCGACTGCGAGCGGTCGCAGACTCGTAGCGCCTCGCGCGTGATGGCGCTCCGCGTCGCGATGACCGCGCTGATCGTCGTCTCGACGGTCGCGATGGCCGCGGCGACTGCCGGGGCCACGGTCGCGGATCTTCCCAACGGCCAGCGCTTGAGCTACCAACCCGCGCCCATCGCGCACAGCAAGGCCGCGGCTCGCGCACGAGTGTTCGACACGTTCTTCACGAATCTGGACTACGGCGGCGGGCCGATCATGACGTCGAACACCGACTACACCCTCTACTGGCGCCCCGCCACTGCCACCGCGTATCCGGCCGACTTCAAGTCCGGCGTGAACACGTACTTCAAAGACCTCGAACACGACAGCGGGGGCAATCAGAACGTCGAGTCGGTCGCGACTCAGTACAACGACTCGTCCGGGCAGTTCGTCAAATACCAGACGGCGTTCGGCGGCGAACTCGCAGATGAAGACCTCTACCCGACCAACGGCTGCACGCGCGCGCCGAAATGCCTGACCGATGAACAGCTGCGCACCGAGATCGTCAAATACGTTGGGGAACACAAACTACCGACAGATATGAATCACGAGTACTTCCTGCTCACGCCGGAAGGCGTTGAGAGCTGCTTCGAAGAATCGCCAGAAGCCGAATGCTCGGCGAACGTCAGCAACGAAGAATTCGCCTCCTACTGCGCTTATCACGGGATCATCCACCTGGTGGGCGGAGGGGTGATCGTCTATGCAAACGACCCGTTCGTAAACGGCAAACTTTGCGACGAAGAACACCACATCAACGGCACGTCTGATTCAGCGCTGTTCGGAGGGCTAAGCCACGAGCACAACGAGTCGATCACGGACCCGGAACCCAACAACGCGTGGACGGACTGGGGTAAACTCACCGGAGAGAACGGCGACAAGTGCCGCACGTTCGAACCTCCAAGCGAATTCGGCGAACCGTTGGGCGAAGTAGAGGTTGGGGGCAAAAAACTCACGTACAACCAGGAAATCAACGGCCACAAGTACTGGTATCAGCAGGAGTGGAGCAACAAAGGTGACCAATGCCTGCAGAGGCTGACCTTCAGTGCTTCGGAAGCTCCGACTGGAAGATTCCTCGCCGGGGCCGTGGGTGTTAACGAAGTCGAACTCGACGTCGCCGGATCGAGCGCGGGGGCAAGCGTCCGCTATAGCTGGCAATTCAACGATCGCGAAGGCAATCTCGAAGACCAAACGAGTGAGACCACGGCGCTGACGATCCGGCACAAATTCCCTACATCCGGCGTCTACACGGTGGCGCTCACGGTCTTTGAGCCCGACGGAACGAGCATCGGCACCGCGCACACCATAGAAGCTGGCGGGTCTGGCCCGGCGGCGAAAATAGCCGTCGCCACCGCCACGCCCACGGCGGGGCTGCCGGTCGCCTTCGACGGCACTGAATCCACCGATCCACCCGGCGGCTCGATTGCCACCTACGCGTGGGACTTCGGCGACGGCGCGGAAGGTAGCGGCGCGACGCCGTCGCACACCTACGCCGCGGTCGGCTCCTATACCGCCACACTGACGGTGATGGGCACAGACGGTCTGACCGCGAGCACGACACGTCTGGTGACTGTCGCCGCGCCGTCCTCGGGCAGCGGAGGTGGGGACGGAGGAAGCGAAGCGGGCGGAGCTACCGGCGGCGGAACCCGAACCAGCGCAAGCAGCTCGAGCACGCCAGCGACCGCCGCCGCGCGGACGGTGGCGCCGAACAGCGCGTTCAGCGCTCGCACTGGCACGTTCGCTCCGGCGACCGGCGCGATCGCCTTCACGGAGTCGGTCTCAGACCCGGGAACCTTCAGCTGGCTTGCGACCTTCCAGAACGGCAGGTTCGGCGCGTTCGCCTCGAGCAGCACGTGCAAGGCCGGCTTCATCAAGCTGGCCGGCAAGTGTCGTCCGGCGAAGATCGTGTTCGCCAAAGGGCGTCAGGCAGTTGCGGGCGCGGGCACGGTGAGCTTCACACTGAAGCCGAGCGCGTCGGCCGCGAAGGCGCTCAAGAACGCATTGAAGAAGGGCAAGGGTCTTCCGGTCTCGGTCTCGCTGTCGTTTCAGTCCTTGCGCGGCGGGGGCCCGGTCACTCACGTCCTGTCGTTGACCGTCAAGCTGAAGAAGTAGCTCCACGCGCTGAGCTCACGAGCCTCATAAACTGGGCTCTATGAGCGCAGAGGAACGCACCCGAGAGGGAGAGGCCGAGCTCGAGGAGCTGCCGATCCCGACGTCCGAGGACGCCGACGTCGAGGTCGAGCGCGAGCAGGATGCGCCCGAGCCGGCCGAGCTCGATCCCGAGACCCGCGAACGTCGCGACGCGGCGCTGGCTCACGTGCGCAAGCTCGGCGATCCCGTGCTGCGTGCGACCGCGCTGCCGGTCGAGCGCTTCGACGACTCTCTGCGTCGGGAGGTGCAGCGGATGGGCGTGTTGATGCACGATGCGCTCGGCGTGGGCCTGGCGGCGACGCAGCTGGGGGTGCTTCATCGCGTGCTCGTCTACCGCGCCTATCCCGAGGATCCGCTGGCGGCGCTCGTCAATCCGGTGATCGAGTGGACGAGCGACGAGTTGGAGGCGGCCGAAGAGGGGTGTCTGAGCCTGCCCGGCGTGCACGTCGAGGTGCAACGGCCGGTGCGCGTGCGCGTTCGCGCGCGCGACGAGCACGGCCAGGAGCTGCAGGTCGAGGCCGAGGGGCTGCCGGCGCGCGTGATCCAGCACGAGATCGACCACCTCGACGGCATCCTGATCCTCGATCGCATCTCGCGCGAGGCACGCAAGGAGGCGATGCGCGCGATGCGCGAGGCGCAGGAGACGGCGAGCGCGGCCTAGCGGCCGCTCGTCGCGCGCCTTGAGAACCGTCTTCCTCGGCACGAACGACTTCGCCGCGCAGATACTGCAGCGCCTCGCCGATCGCCCAGAGCATCGCCCTGCGCTCGTCCTGACGCGTCCGGACCGCCCGCGCGGACGGGGGCGCCGCCTCGCCTCGCCGCCGGTCGCCGAGCGGGCGCGGAAGCTCGGCCTTGCGCTCGAGCAGCCCGACAGCGTCAACGACGCGCAGACCGTCGAGCGAATCGCGGCGGCCGAGCCCGACGCGGTCGTGGTGTGCGCTTTCGGCGCGCTGATCAAGGAGCCGCTGCTGTCGGCGCACGAGCTGCTCAACGTGCATCCCTCGCTGCTGCCGCGCTGGCGCGGGGCCGCGCCGATCGAGCGGGCGATCATGGCCGGCGACGCCGAGAGCGGCGTTTCGATCATGCGCCTGACCGTGGGCCTGGACAGCGGGCCGGTGTGCCTCTCCGGATCGCAGCCGATCGACGAGCGTGACACCTACGGCTCGCTCGCCGCGCGCCTGCAGCAGCTGGGCGCCGATCTGCTGCTCGATGCGCTCGACCGCAAAGCACAGGGGAGCCCGCTGGAGTTCGTCGAGCAGGACGAGGCCGCAGCGACGTACGCCGAGAAGATCGCCGCGGAGGACCGCCTGCTCGACCCGGCTCGCCCGGCGCAGGAGCTCGAGCGCGCCGTGCGCGCGCTCAGCCCGCATATCGGCGCGCGCGTGCAGCTGTCCGACGGCACCGCGCTCGGCGTGCACGAGGCGACGCTCGTCACACTGGCGCCCGCCGGAGAGGCCGGACTGGGCGTGAGCGAGCACGAGGGACGCCTGCTGCTTGGCTGCAGCGTCGGGGCGCTGGAGCTGCGCAGCGTGCAGCCGCCCGGCGGTCGGCCGATGGACGCCGGCTCCTACCTACGCGGTCACGGTCTTCCCGGGCGGCGGTAGGCCGTCGCGGACGGCGGCGCTGGCGTGCCGGGCGCCAAGCGGGGGTCCTGGCGCGGGTCGCGCGCTTCGCTGACGATCGGGATCACGCCGGCCCAGACCGGCAGCCCATGGTCCTCCTCGTCGTCCATCGGCGGCCCCGTGCGGATCTTCGCCGAGGCCTGCTCGATCGGCAGCGCGAGCACCGCGGTGGCCTTCAGCTCCTTCTCCGTCGGCGTGCGCGCTTCGGCCCAGCGCCCCGGGACTATGTGCTCGACGATCGCTTCCAGCGCGGTCAGCTTCTCCGCGGAGGACTCGACGAGGGTCGCCTTTCCGAGCAGCATCACCGAGCGATAGTTGGCCGAGTGCTGCATCGCCGCACGCGCGAGCACCAGGCCGTCGAGCAGTGAGACGGTGAGACAGGCGGGTGCGCCCGCGCGCAGGGCGCGCAGCGTGCGGCTGGCGGTCGAGCCGTGCAGGTAGACGACGTCGCCGCGGCGGGCGTGCAGCGTGGGGACCACGAATGGCTGGCCGTGCTCGTCGGCGATGCCGAGGTGGGCGATCAGCGCCTCGTCGAGGATCGCGTCGATCGCCGCCCGCTCGTGGCTGCCGCGTTCGCGCTTGCGGCGCAGGCGAACTCTGTCGCTGGCTGGTTCGCTCGACGCGGAAGGTGACACCGCCGCTCCTCCATCTGCCATAGTACAGACAAGTGACTGACCTGAAACAGTATCGAATCACGGCCTCGACCGCAGCGGAGCTCGTCGACGGCGTCGAGTCGGCGCTGGCGCGCGGAGAGCTGGCGCCCGGCCAGCGGCTCGCGTCGGTCAGGCGGCTCGCGCTGGAGGTGGGCCTGAGCCCGGTGACCGTCGCGGCGGCGATCGCCGAGCTTCGCCGCCGTGGCGTGGTGGTGACCGAGCCGCGCCGCGGCATGCGCATCGGCGAACGCCCGCCGATCGGAGCGGCACGCGCCGCGCTGCCGGTGCCGCCGGGCGCGCGCAATCTCTCGCTGGGCAATCCTGACCCGCAGCTGCTGCCCGATATCTCGCTCGCGCTCGCCTACACGCAGCTGCCGGTGCGCCTCTATGGAGAGCCCGCGGCGCTGCCCGAGCTGGCCGAGCTCGCGCGCGAGCAGCTGAGTGCCGACGCGATCCCGGGGGAGTTGCCGTGCATCGTCAGCGGCGCGCTCGACGGGATCGAGCGGGTGATCGAGGCGCATCTGCACCCGGGAGATCGCGTCGCGGTGGAGAACCCCGGCTATGCAGCGCTGTTTGATCTGCTGCGCGCGCACGGCCTCGTGCTCGAGCCGGTGGCGATCGACGAGCGGGGCATGCGCCCGGAGGAGCTCAGGGCAGCGTTGCATCGCGGCGCCAGCGCCGCGATCGTCACGCCGCGCGGTCAGAACCCGACGGGCGCGGCGCTCGATGCCCGCCGCGCGGCTCAGCTGCGCTCTGTGCTTGCCGGCGCGCCGCAGACGCTCGTGATCGAGGACGACCACCTCGGTCCGATCGCCGGCAGCGAGCTGCACACGACGGTCACCGCAATGCAGCGCTGGGCCGCGACCCGCTCGGTGGCCAAGGCGCTCGGCCCGGACCTGCGCTTGGCGGTGCTTGCCGGCGATCCGCAGACGCTCGCGCGCGTGCAGGGGCGCCAGCAGTGTGGCCCCGGCTGGGTGAGCCACATTCTCCAGCGCCTGGTGCTCGGGATGTGGCGCGATCCCGCAGTGCTCGCACGGATCGAGCGCGCCCGCACGACCTACGCGTCGCGACGCGAGCACTTCCTGGGAGCGCTCGACGAGCACGGGATCGGCGCCACCGGGCCGTCTGGCCTGAACGTGTGGGTGCCGGTCGAGGACGAGACGGGCGTCGTCGGAGCGCTCTTGCAGCGCGGCTGGGTGGTGGCGCCCGGAGCGCCATTTCGCCTGGCGGCAAGTCCCGCGGCGATCCGCGTCACGATCGCCACGCTGGCCGAGCAGGAGTCCACGCGACTGGCGGCCGATCTGGCGGATGTGCTCGCGCCGGCGCGAGCCAGCCGCGCGGGATAGCCGATCATGGGCGTCGTGTCGAGCACGCCGAAGACCGCGATCGCGCCTGCACGGCGCTGCGCGTTTGCCGTGCTGCGCCGGGTGTTCGAGCACGGCGCGTATGCCGATCTGGCGCTGCAGTCCGAGGCCGCGGGGCTGGATCGCCGCGACCGCGCCCTGGCGATGCGCCTGGCCTACGGCGCGGTGCAGCGCAAGGGAACGCTCGACCACCTGATCGAACGGCTCGCCGAGCGTCCGCCCCAGCGCCTGGACCCGCCGGTGCTCGCGGCGCTGCGCCTCGGGCTATACGAGCTGCTGTACCTGTCCGGATCGCCCGACCGCGCGGTCGTCGCCGACGCTGTCGAGCTCGCCAAGACGCAGGGGCGGGGCGGCCACGGCCTGGTCAACGCCGTCCTGCGGCGCACCGCGCGCGAAGGCCCGGACAAGCTGCTCGGCGCGCTGAGTGACGCGACGGTCGAGCAGGCGGCGGTGAAGCACTCCCACCCCGAGTGGATCGCGCGCCTGTGGTGGGAGCAGCTCGGCGCGGCCGATGCGCGCGCGCTGATGGCCTACGACAACGAGCCCGGCGAGCTGGCGCTGCGCGCGAACACGCTCGTGACCGACGCACCGACGCTGGCGGCCGAGCTGCGCGCGGCCGCGGTGCCGACCCACAGGGATTCAGAGCTTCCCGAGGCGGTGGTGCTCGACGGTCCGCTGGACATGCACGACTCGCCGCTGTGGAAGGCGGGCGCGTTTCACGCGCAGTCGCGCGCCGCGATGCACGTGGCGCGGGCGCTGGGCCCGCACAGTGGCGAGCGCGTGCTCGACCTGTGCGCGGCGCCGGGGGGCAAGACGACGCATCTCGCGGCGCTGATGGACGGCAGCGGCGAGGTGCTCGCCGTCGAGCGCAACCGCCGCCGTGCAGGCGAGCTGACGCGCACCGCCGCGCGGCTGCGCGCCGGCAACGTTCGCGTCGAGGTGGGCGACGCGGCCGGCGACAGACGCGGCGCGATGTTCGACCGTGTGCTCGTCGATCCGCCCTGCTCGGGCCTGGGCACGCTGCAGGCGCGTGCCGATCTGCGCTGGCGGGTGACGCCGGCCGCGATCGGCGAGATGGCGCGAGCCCAGGCGGCGATCCTCGCGGCCGGTGCCGACGCCCTCCGTCCGGGGGGCGTGCTTGTCTACTCTACATGCACGATCTCTCCTACTGAGAACGAGCATGTGGTCACGACCTTTCTGGATTCTCACGCCGATTTCAGCCTCGATGATCTCGCCTCGGAGCTGCCCGCCTTCGCGCCGGGGCGGCCGACCTCGGGTGTCCCTCAACGCGCACAGGCGGCGGGAACCGTGCTGACGCTGCCTCACCGCGACCGTACGGCGGGCTTCTTCATCGCCCGTCTGCGCCGGAGCTGAGGCGTGGACAGCGAGCACAACGCACCGGCCAAGGCTGCTGTCGATCTCGGTCCGCTGTGCCCCCATTGCGGCGAGCCGTGGCTGCGGGCGACCAACCTGCCCGGGCGCTATCGCTGCGTCTACTGCCTGCACCGCTTCGAGCTGACCTCGGTGTGCCCCAACTGCGGGGAGCACTCGACGATCGTGCGCATGTCCTCGACCGCGATCATGAAGTGCAATCACTGCGGCGACTCCATGCTGCAGCCCATATGAGTGACCTGGCCAGCGAGCTGTTGGCCGGCGTGCGTGTGTCGCCGTCGATCCTGTCGGCGGACTTCGGGCGGCTGCGCGAGCAGGTGGGGGAGGTGCTGGACGCCGGTGCGCGGGTGATTCACGTGGACGTGATGGACGGGCACTTCGTGCCGCCGATCACCGTCGGGCCGCTGGTCGTGGATGGGCTTGCCGAGCAGGCGCGAGAGGCGGGGGCGATGCTCGACGTGCACCTGATGATCGAGCGGCCCGAGCGCCACGTCGAGGACTTCGTCAAGGCCGGCGCGGACTCGGTCACCTTCCACGCGGAGGCCACACCGCACGTCGCGTACACCGCGAGCCTCGTGCGCGACCTCGGCGCGTGCGTCGGCGTGGCGATCAACCCGGGCACGCCGGTGGGTGCGCTGTCGGAGGTCGCGGGGGCGATCGACATGGCGCTGTGCATGACGGTCAATCCCGGCTGGGGCGGGCAGGCGTTCATCGAGCACTCGCTCGACAAGATCCTGCGCGTGCGCGCGATCGTCGGCGATCGCGTGGCGGTGCAGGTGGACGGTGGGGTCGCTCCGGACACGGCGCCGGCCTGCCGCTCGGCGGGCGCGAACGTGTTCGTCGCCGGCTCGGCGATCTTCGGCGCCGAAGATCCGGGTGAGGCCTACCGGGCGATCGCCGTGGCCGTGCAGGCGAGCTGACGCTAGGGCGCCGCGCGCGCCTCGATCTGGCGCGTGCCCTGCCGGTAGAGAGCGGTGAGCGCGAGCGCCAGCACGGCCGTCGCGCCGGCGTAGCCGACCTCCGCGCGCAGCAGCTGTTCGGAGATCGCCGGGAGCAGCATCCAGGCGACGAACAGCGCGGCGGCCAGCAGCCAGCAGCCGGCCGCCGCGCGCGCTCGATCGCGCGCGAGCGCGGCCTGGTTGAGCGCGCCCGAACAGAGATGCAGCCCCATGCCGACCCCGATCAGCGCCAGTCCTGTGCCTTTGTAGGTGAAGTGCTGGCCGAAGAACACGTGGCGCAGCGCGAACGGTCCGATGACGAGCAGGCCGAGCGAGACGACGGATGCGAACGCGAGGATCGCCAGCACGGTCGTGCGGATGGCGCGCGCGAAGGCCTCGTGGCCGGCGGTCGCCTCCAGGCCGGTGAGATGCGGCAGCAGCGAGGTCTGAATCGCCTGGAACAGCTGCAGCGGCGCGCGTGCGATCAACAGCACGTTGAACACGATTCCCGCCAGCGCCCGGTGGCGAGCGGTCGCGTCGACGGTCAGCACCGCCGCGTTCAGCAGCGTCTGCTCGGAGAGCATGATCCCCGACACCCACACGGCGAAGCCGCCGCCGCGACGCAGCGAGAGGTCGTCATGTGCTGCCGTCTCCTGGACGCCCTCGGTCCCCGGGCCGGCCAGCGCCGCGTCGGCCTCGTCCACGGTGATCGCCGCGGCGAGCACGTCCTCGTGGCCGCCGCCGGACTCTTCGTCTCCATGTGCCCGCTCCGCGCGCGTGCGGGCGAAGGCGGCCGGCACGACGACCAGCGAGACGAACGGCGCGGCGGCGATCCCGAGCGCGACGGCCGTCTGCCCGCTGGCGATGCCGATCGCCACCGCGATCGCGAAGCTGATGCGCGAGACCGACTCCATCAGCACGAGCCCGCCGAACAGTCCGAAGCGCTGATGTCCGGCAAGCCAGCCGCGGGCGAAGTAGCTGGCGGCGTAGGCGAGCGTGCCGACGACGAGCACGTCGTACAGCGCACCCTGGTGTTCGAAGACGTTGTCGACCAGCTCGTCGTGCAGCGCCAGCGCGATCACCAGGAAGATCAGCGCGAATGCGCCCTGGATCAGCATCGGCACGCGCAGCGTGTGCTGGGCTTGGCCGCGCGCTCGGCGTTCGGCGATCGTGCGCGAGAGCAGCTGTTCGATCGGCCGGTAGATCACCGAGATGATCACGAACATGACCGACCACAACAGGTCGATCCGCTTGGCCGACTGTTCGCCGAGCACGTGGCTGGCGATCGAGAAGTAGGCGAACGTCAGCAGCCCGGTGGAGGCGATCCCGATCGACAGGATCCGCGCGCCGCTGCCGTAGGAGCGCTGCCGGCGCTCGGCGTTCGGCGCGCTCACGGAGCCGCGGCAGCCATCTACAGGCGGACGAGCAGCATCGTCCACGGAAACGGCGAGCGCAGCTCGACGACCTCGCCGTGTTGGGAGAGCAGGCGCGCAAACGAGCGCCTGGACCAGTGGTTGAGATGCCCGGGCGTGTTGCCGAGTTGACTCAGGTAGGCGCCACGGGCCATGTTCAGCATGCGCCACAGCGGCTCGCGCGGCACCGAGACCAGCAGGTGGCGCTCGGCGCAACGGGCCATCTCGGCCAGCGTGTGCTCGGGATCGGGCACGTGCTCGAGCACCTCGATCGCGGTCGCCAGGTCGAACTCGTCGGCCGCGAAGGGAAGATCCTCGGCGGGCATCGTGCGGTATTCCAGATTCGGCGCCTGGCGCTGTGACCAGCCCGCCTGGATCGACTCCTCCTGCAGGTCGATGCCGACGACGCGCCTGCCGGGCAGGCTCTGCGCCCAGCGGTGCACGAGCACACCCTCGCCGCAGCCGACGTCGAGCAGCGATTGTGGCTCGGCGCGTGCCATCAGCTCGTCCAGCGTGCGCTCGAAGGAGCTCATCAAGCGGCGCACCACCGGGTTGGTGGAGCCGTACTTGTCGTAGGTGTTGCCGGTGACGACCCCGTCGTCTGAGACGGTCACGCCGCTCACAGGCGCACCGCCTCCTGGCGCTCGGGCCCGCCGTGCTCGGGCCCGCCGTGCTCGGGCTCGGCTGAGGGCTGCCCAGGCGGCTGGGCCTGTCCGGCTTCGTAGTGCGAAGGCGCGACGCCTAGCGCCAGCTCGATTCGCCGCACGCGCTCGAAGGTCTTCTGGGTCATCACGCGCTGCGCGGCCAGCAGGTCGCCGATCACGCCGAGCGCGAACAGCACCACGGCGGCCATGAACAGCACGGCACCGAGAATCAGCGACTGCACGTGACCCTTGCCGTTGCCTTCGACGTAGGCGACGGTGAAGCGCACCCACACGCCGATCGAGGCCAGGCCCATCAGGAGCGCCAGGCTCCAGAACACGCGCAGCGGCTCGTACTGGGCGTAGATGCGAAAGATCGAGACGGCGTTGCGCCTGACGTAGGCGCCCATCGATGGGAACAGGCGCGACTCGCGCGTCTTGGCATTGGTGCGGATCGCGACGTGGTCGATCGCGACCAGCAGCTTGCCCGCCTGGATGATCGTCTCCAGCGTGTAGGTGAACTTGGAGACCACGAGCATCTGGATCGCCGCCTCGCGGTTGTAGGCGCGAAAGCCCGATGTGGTGTCCGGTATCGATGTCGAGGAGGCCTGGCGCACGACCCACGAGCCCAACCGCTGCAGCGTCTTCTTCAGCGGCGAGAAGTGCTCGATCCCGGTCACCTCGCGGTCGCCGACGACCATGTCCGCGCGACCCTCGAGGATCGGGCGCACCAGCCGCGCGACGTCCGGGCCGTAGTACTGGTTGTCGGCGTCGGTGTTGACGATCACGTCGGCGCCGAGCTTCAGCGCCGTGTCGATGCCCGCCTGAAAGCCGGTCGCCAGGCCCTTGTTGTTGGTCAGGCGCACGAGGTGCTCGACGCCGTGTGCGCGCGCGACGGCGACGGTGTCGTCGGTCGAGCCGTCGTCGATGACCAGCCGCTCGACGACGTCGAAGCCCTCGACCTCTCGCGGCAGATCCGCGAGCGTCTGGGGTAGCTGGTCTGCCTCGTTGAAGCAGGGGATCTGGATGATGAGCTTCATTGCAATTGGTGCCTGAACGCGGGTCTCGCCAGCGGGGGGAGGTCAGGAGGGGGGCCTGCCCCCCTCCTGCCCAAGCAGGGGATCTGGATGATGAGCTTCATCGGCGAGATTGCCTAGACTTGGCTTCCGGCAGTATCCCAAAGCGCAGGCCGCAATCTCGGCGCTGGGCGCGCGGACGGCGCCGGAGCCGGCGCCAGCCGGCCGACTCTCGATGGAAAGCGCGACGCTCACCCGGTTTGGCCCGGGCTCGATCCGGCTAGGGCCGCTTCGCGCGATGCGGGGAGCCACCTGGGCGAAGATCGCCTTCGCGGTGATGTGCGTCGGAGCGCTGATCGGCTACTTCGCGTTCCCCACGTACCCGACCTACGACTCCTTTTACGCGCTGCTGTGGGGACGCGACCTGCTGCACGCCCACCTGCCCGACTTCCGCGTCTACCGCGGCCCGACCGAGCATCCGCTGGCGATCGCCTTCGGGATGCTCTGCTCGATCTTCGGCGAGGGCGGGGCGCGCCTGATGGTGCTCGGCTCGATCGCCTCCTTCGTCGCGCTCGTCGCCGGGCTGTACCGGCTCGGGCGGCTGTGCTTCGGACCGGTCGTCGGGGTCGTCGCCGGACTGCTCGTGCTCAGTCGCTTCTTCTTGGAGAACCTCGCCGCGCAGGGCTACCTGGACATCTCCTACGTGGCGCTGATCGTCTGGGCGGTCGTGCTGGAGGTCGAAAGGCCCCGTCGCGGCACGCCGGTGCTCGCCACGCTGGCCGCCGCCGGACTGCTGCGACCGGATGCGTGGGTGCTCGCCGGCGTCTACTGGCTGTGGTGCTCGTGGCGCGCCGACAACCGCACCCGGCTGAAGTATCTGGCGATCGCGGCGATCGGGCCTGTCGTGTGGGTGCTCGTCGACCTGATCGTGACGGGCAAGCCGTTCTACTCGCTGAACTCGACGGCCGGACTGGCGCAGGAACTCGGGCGCACGCAGGGGCTCTCCAGCGTGATCGGCTCGCTGTGGACGTTCGCCGTGCGAATCGACAAGCTGCCGGTGCTGCTGGGCGCGCTGGCGGGGATAGCGCTGGCGATCTGGCTCACGCCCAGGCGGGTGCGCACGCCGCTTGGCGCGCTCGTGCTACTGCTCGGCGTGTTCGTGCTGGAGGGCGCGGCCGGAGCGTCGGTGATCGACCGCTACCTGATGGGCGCGGCGATCATGCTCGTGCTGTTCTGCGCTGTGGCGATCGGCGGCTGGGCGATGCTCGAGCGGGGCACGCTGCTTCGCCGCGTGTGGATGGGCTTTGCGGCGCTGCTGGTCGTCTATGGCGCGGCGTCGGCGGCGACGACGCTGAGTCTGACCAGCCTGAGCAACACGCTGGCCTACCACGAGGACTTCCACAAGGGCCTGGCCGTCGCGCTGCGCGCGCCGGCGGTCGAGCGCGAACTGCGTCGCTGCCCGCTGCTGACGCTGCCCAACAACAAGCTGATCCCCGACACGCGCTGGATCCTCGACACGACCAGCCAGCACAACATCGTCGCGCGCAGCCAGGCGCGCGCGGACGTGCGCAAGGGCTCGCACACGCTGGAGAACCGCATCCGCCGGGGCAGCGTCGCCGTCTACCCGCTCGGCAGCGCCGTCTTCTACGAGGCGATCGTCGATGTCGGCGACGACGCGCGCGACCAGATCCCGCAGGATGGCTACAGACGCATCTTCACCAGCCGTTACTACGCGATCTATGGCAACTGCTGAGATCCCGCGCCGGTGGGCGTGGCCGGCGCTGGCGGTCGTGCTTGCGGGCGGCCTCGGCCTGCGCCTGTGGGGGGTGGCGCAGGGGCTGCCGTACGCCTACAACGCCGACGAGGCCGATCACTTCGTCCCGCATGCGGTGGCGATGTTCGGGCACGACCTCAACCCGCACTACTTCGCAAACCCGCCGGCCTTCACCTACGTCCTGCACTACCTGTTCGCCGTGGCCTACGGCGGCAAGACGGGCGTGCGCCACGCTCTGGCGTTCGATCCGACCGAGGTCTACACGCTCGCGCGGATCGCCGCGGCAGTCCTCGGCGTGGCCGCGCTGTGGCTGCTGTACGCGACCGGGGCGCGGCTGTTCGGTCGCGCCGTCGGGCTGCTCGCGGCGGCGATCGAGGCTGTCGCGTTCCTGCCGGTCTTCTATTCGCATCTGGCGCTCAACGACGTTCCGACGCTCGCGCCGCTGACGCTGTCGCTGCTCGGCAGCGCCGGCGTGCTGAGCAAAGGCCGCAGGCGCGACTATCTGCTCGCGGGGGTCGGACTGGGGTTGGCGTGTGCGAGCAAGTACACCGCGGGAATCGCGATCGTCGCGTTCGTCGCGGTCGTCGCCGCGCGCTACCTCGACGGCAATCCGCGAGCCGGGCGCGACGCGCTGGTGGGAATCGCGATCAGCGCTGCGACAGCGCTGCTGGCGTTCTTGCTGGCAAATCCGTACTCGCTGCTGGACTACAACGCCTTCCACCACGAACTCGTGCATCAGTCGACGCTGTCGGCCGAATCGCAGGGCAAGCTCGGCGCGCCGCGCGATGGCGGACTTGCCTACTACCTGTGGTCGCTGACGTGGGGGCTGGGCTGGCTGCCCGCGCTCGCCGCGCTCGGCGGGGCGATCGCGATCTGGCGCCGAGGCCAGCGCTACGGCTGGATGCTCGTTCCCGCACCGCTGCTGTTCCTCGCCTTCATGGGCCTGCAGGGCCGCTACTTCGGCCGCTGGCTGCTGCCGATCTTCCCGCTGCTGTGCCTGCTTGGCGCGGTGTTCGTGCTGTGGAGCGCGGATCTGCTGGGTCGTTTGGCCGGCCGGGCGATCTCCGCGCGCCGGCGCTCGGGCGCTGCAAGCGGCGACCGTGGCGGCGACGCAGCGCCCGGGCGGCGGCTGGGAATCGTCATTGCGGCGTTGCTCGTCGCGGCCGTGCTGGCGCAGGGGCTGGTGTCCAGCGTGCACTCCGGCCTGGTGCTCTCGCGCGCGGACACGCGCAACCTGACGCGCGCGTGGATGCTCGCCAACGTGCCCGCGGGAACGAAAATCGTCGCCGAGCCCGTCTCGCCCGACGACTGGGCGCGCGAACGAAAGCCGGGCACGTCGACGGCTGCAAACGACTACCGCTGGAGCAAGTACCCGTCGCTGCTGGCGCGCATCTCGCCCTCCGGACAGCTGCTGCGCAGCGGCTTGAGCGTCGTCGGCATCGAGAACTACGAGCGCACGCTCAGCCCGGCGCTGATCGGCTACTACGAGCGCCACGGCTATTGCATCGTGGTCAGCGGTTCCACGCAGTCCGGGCGGGTCTTCGCCGATCGTGGCCAGGCGCCGCTGGCGGTCGCCTACTACCGGGCGCTGCAGACCCGGGGGCAAGTGATCTATCGCGCCTCTCCGTACGCGCGCGGCAAGGGCCCGGTCGCCTTCGGCTTTGACTGGAGCTTTGACTACTACCCGCTGGCCTATCATCGGCCGGGGCCGACGATGACCGTCTATCGGCTCCACGGGGGCCGGTGCGGACGTTGAGCGGGGTTATCCTGATGAAAGGCATGCCGATCATCGTCGACACCGACAAGACGCACCTGGCGCGGGCGATCGAGCTCGCGCAGAACGGCGCGGGCGCGGTGAAGCCCAATCCGGTCGTCGGCGCCGTCGTGGCGCGTGGCGAGGACGTGATCGGCGAGGGCTGGCACGAGCGCTTCGGCGCGGCTCACGCGGAGGTCAACGCGATCGAGGCGTGCGGCGTGGAGGATCTGACCGACGCGACCCTGTACGTCTCGCTGGAGCCGTGCTGTCACGAGGGCAAGACGCCCCCCTGCACGGACGCCATCCTGGCGGCCGGCATCAGTCGTGTGGTGATCGCCTCCGACGATCCGACCGAGAAGGCCTCGGGCAGGGGCCTGGGCATCCTGCGCGACGAAGGTGTCGAGGTCGTGGTGGCCGAGGGAGAGCTGGCGGCTCGCGCCAGGCTGCTCAACCAGGCATTTCGCAAGCACGCCCGCGTAGGACGTCCATGGGTGCTGTTCAAGTCGGCGATGACGCTCGACGGCAAGGTCGCCACGCGCACGGGCGACTCCAAGTGGATCAGCGGCGAGGACAGTCGCGCGCTCGCCCACGAGTGGCGAGCGGCGGTGGACGCCGTGATCGTCGGCATCGGCACGGCCCTGGCCGACGACCCGCAGCTGACGGCTCGTCCCGAGGGGACGCCGGCCGCGCCGCCGTATCAGCCGCGCCGCGTCGTCTTCGACACGCTGGCGCGCCTTCCGCCGACATCGCAGCTCGTCGCCGCAGCCGCCGAGATTCCGCTCACGGTCGTCGTCTCGCGCGCCGCCGCGCGGGCCGACACAGACGCGCTGGAAGCCGCCGGGGCGCAGGTGCTGGTCGCGACGGGCGAGAACGAGCCCGCTCGCGTGCGCTCGGCCCTGGAGCAGCTCGGCACGATGGGCGTCGCCTCCGTCCTGCTGGAGGGCGGGCCGCACCTCGCCGGGGCCTTTCTCGACGCCGGCGAGATTGACGAGGTCCGCCTGTTCCTCGCGCCGCTGCTGCTCGGCGGAAGCGCCGCCAGGGACCCTCTGGAGGGGATGGGCGTGGAGCGGATCTCCGAGGCGATGCGCGCGCTCACCTGCGACTGCGAGCGCATCGGCGACGATCTCTTGATCTCGGCACGGCTGCGCGAGTGGTGAGGCGCGCAAGCGCCCCGAAGATGGCCGGCAAGACATCTAAGAGGATGGCGTTCGCGAGATGTTCACGGGTCTGATCGCCGACATCGGCAGCGTGAGTGAGCTGCAGCGCGACGACGCGGGCGCCCGGCTGCGCATCGCCACCAGGCTCGCCGATCAGCTCGGCGAGGGCGATTCAATCGCGGTCAACGGCGTTTGCCTGACCGCCTCCGACGTGCGCGACGGCAGCTTCGGCGCTGACGCGATGGGCGAGACGCTGATGCGCTCCTCGCTGGGCGAGCTGCAGGCCGGGGCGCCGGTCAACCTCGAGTTGCCGCTGCGCGCCGAGGACCGCCTCGGTGGTCATGTCGTGCAGGGTCACGTCGACGGCACCGCAACCGTCGCGAAGATCGCCCAGGACGGCATCGCGCGCGTGCTGGAGATCGAGATCGACCCGCGGCTGGCGCGCTACCTGGTGGAGAAGGGCTCGGTGGCGCTCGACGGTGTCAGCTTGACCGTGGGCGCGCTGCACGAGCGCGGCTTCGCCGTGTCGCTGATCCCCGAGACGCTGCGCCGCACGACGCTCGGCGCCCTCGCGCAGGGCGCGCGTGTGAACGTCGAGGTCGACGTGCTCGCCAAGCACGTCGAGCGCCTGATGGCGGTGCAAGCCGCCGTTCTCGTGGCGGAGCGCGCGTCGTGAGCGATCGATCGGACAGCGGCCAGCGCACGGCCACGCCGTTCGCGACGATCGAGGAGGCGCTCGACGAGATCCGCCGCGGCCGGATGGTGGTCGTGTGCGACGACGAGGACCGCGAGAACGAGGGCGACCTGGTGATGGCGGCGCAGTTCGTCACGCCCGAGGCGATCAACTTCATGGCCAAGGAGGCTCGCGGCTGGATCTGCCTGGCGCTGACGCCCGATCGCTGTGACGAGCTCGGCCTGGAGCTGATGACGGCGAAGAACGAGTCGGCGCTGCAAACGCCGTTCACGATCACGATCGAGGCTCGCCACGGTGTCACGACGGGCGTCTCTGCGCACGACCGCGCGCACACGATGCAGGTGGCGGTCGACCCCAAGACCAGCCCACAGGACCTCACCCAGCCGGGGCACGTCAACCCGCTGAAGGCCAAGCCCGGAGGTGTGCTCGAGCGAACGGGGCACACCGAGGCGAGTGTCGATTTGGCCCGCCTGGCGGGCCTGGTCGCGGCGGGTGTGATCTGCGAGGTGATGAACGAGGACGGCTCGATGGCGCGCGTGCCCGACCTGGCCAACTACTGCGAGCGCCACGACCTGAAGATGGTCACGATCGCCGACCTGATCGCCTATCGCCGCCGCAACGATCGCCTGATCGAGCGCGTCGTCGAGACCCGGCTGCCGACGACCTTCGGCGACTTTCAGGCGGTCGGATACCGCTCGACGGTCGATGACAAGCACCACGTGGCGCTGGTCAAGGGCGACGTCGCCGGCGCAGCCGATGTGCTCGTGCGCGTGCACTCGGAGTGCCTTACCGGCGACGTGTTCCACTCGCTGCGCTGTGACTGCGGCGAGCAGCTCGTGTCGGCCCTGTCGATGATCGAGCGCGAGGGGCAGGGGGTGCTGCTCTACCTGGCCCAGGAGGGTCGTGGCATCGGCCTGCTGAACAAGCTGCGCGCCTATCGCCTGCAGGAGGACGGCCTGGACACCGTCGAGGCCAACGAACGGCTCGGCCTGCCGGCTGACCTGCGCGACTACGGGATCGGCGCGCAGATCCTCGCCGACCTCGGGCTCAGCTCGATCCGCATTCTCACCAACAACCCGAAGAAGATCAGGGGCCTTGAGGGTTACGGCCTATCGGTCAGCGCGCAGCTTCCGATCGAGCACGCGCCCAACGCGCACAACGAGGCCTACCTGCGCACCAAGGCCCAGCGGATGGGCCACACGCTGCACCATCAGGGACTGAACCTCGACCAGGAGCTGCGGCACGCCGAGCGCGAGCACGACCGCGCCGCCGGCGAGCGCCGGGCGGCGGACTCGCCCGAGGGTCGGCGCGATCGGTGAGCGGCACCTACGCGATCGCGCTCGGGCGCTTCTACGGGGAGCTGGCCGAGCGGCTGCTGGCGGGCGCCGAGGCTGCCTTCGCGCAGGGCGGTGGCCATGCCGTCGAGGTGTTCGACGTCCCCGGCGCCTTTGAGTTGCCGCTCGCGGCGAGCTACGCGGCGCGGACGGGACGCTTCGCCGGTGTCGCCTGCCTGGGAGCAGTCATCCGCGGCGAGACCGATCACTACGACTTCGTCTGCGCAGAGGCCGCGCGGGGCGTGATGCGCGTGCAGCTGGACACCGGCGTGCCGTGCGCGTTCGGCGTGCTGACGTGCGAGACGATGGAGCAGGCGCTCGCGCGCTCCGGCGGCGACAAGCGCGACCAGGGCCGCCATGCCGCCGAGGCGGTGCTGAGAATGGCGGCGCTTCGCCGTGAGCTGGCGAACGGCTAGACTGCGCGCGATGGCAAAGGTGTGTCACAGCTGCGGCAAGGGGCCGGCGTTCGGCCAGAGTCGCAGCCACTCGATGGTCGCGACCAAGCGGCGCTTCGATCCGAACCTGCAGAAGGTGAGGATCATCGTCGGCAAGGCGCCGCGGCGTGCCTACGTGTGCACGCGCTGCCTGAAAGCCGGCAAGGTACTGAAGGCCGTCTGACGTCGATCGATCGTCCGCGGGGCGGCGTCCCTGGGCACGCCGCCCGGTGAAGGTGATAGAGGTGTCTTCGTGACCGATACGAATCTGGTCCGCTTTCGCGCGGCGGTGGCTGGCGCGCTCGCGCATCTGGAATCGCGCCGTCAGGAGGTCAACGACCTCAACGTGTTCCCGGTCGCCGACGGCGACACCGGCGACAACATGACGCTGACGCTGCGCGCGGTCCTCGACGAGCTCGACCGCCTGATGGGCACCGACGCCTCGCGCACGATCGACGAGATCGGCCGCGAGGAGATCGTGCAGTCGGTGGCGCGGGCGGCGCTGCTCGGCGCGCGCGGAAACTCGGGCGTGATCCTCTCCCAGCTGATCCGTGGCGCCGCGGAGGAGCTCGTCTCGCGGCCCGGTCAGCTGATCGACGCGACGCTGATCGGCGCGGCGCTGGCGAAAGCCGCCGACAGGGCCTACTCCTCGGTGCGCGACCCTGCCGAGGGAACGATGCTGACGGTGGCTCGCGAGATGGCGCACAAGATCGTCACAGACGTTGCCCACAGCGCCGAGAACCCACGGCTCGGGCCGGCGACCGAACGCAGCGTGCAGGACGAAGCGATCGCCGCGGCGCTGGAGCGCGCGGTGATCGCCGGCCAGGACTCGGTCAAGCGTGGCCCGGAGCTGCTGGCCGCGCTGCGCGACGCGGGCGTGGTCGACGCAGGCGGCTACGGCCTGACGATCATGTTCGCCGGCGTGGTCGCGGCGCTGCGCGGAGACGAGCCACCTGAGCTCGACCACCACGCTCCCGCGCGCATAAGCCACCCCGAGCACAGCTCGGGCACGTATCGCTTCTGCACGAACTTCGCCGTCACGGGCCGCGACCTGAACCCGGGGCACTTCATCGAGCCGCTGGAGCAGCTGGGCGACTCGGTGCTGGTCGTCGGCGACTCAAGAACGCTGAAGGTCCACCTGCACACCGACGATCCCGAGCTGGCGACAGAGATCTTCGCGAGCGTCGGCGAGGTCTCGCGGCTGGACGTCGCCGACATGCGCCTGCAGGTGCAAGAACGCGATGCGCGGCTGACCGGCGGCGCGAGCGATCACGCCAACGGTGCGCAGCCACAGCAGGGCGCCAACGGTCACGTGTCACAGGCCGAAAACGGCACCTCGCAGTCCGCCCAAGGTCGCGCAGGGGCGCCGGTGGATGGCGATCGCGAGGTGCCCATGGTGCGCTGTGGTGCGCTGGCGGTCGTCAGCGGCGACGGGCTCGCGGCGATGTTCCGCGAGCTCGGCGTGCAGACGCTCGACGGCGGCCCGACGTTGAACCCCTCCACCTACGACCTGCTCGCGGCGATCCACGAGGTTCACGCCGAGGAGGTCGTCGTGCTGCCCAACAGCGCCAACGTGATCATGGCGGCCGAGCACGCCGCCCAGCTGTCTGACAAGGAGGTGTCGGTGGCGCCGACGACCAGTCAGCAGGCGGGCCTGGCCGCGGCCGTCGCGCTGGCGCCGGATCGCTCGGTCGAGGAGAACGCGCAGGCGCTGCGCGAGGCCCTCACGCGCGTGCGCACGGGCGCCGTGGCGCCAGCCGCGCGCGACGATGCGCAGGGACGGTTCAGCCGCGGCGACGCGGTCGGCTTCGTGCAGGACGAGGTGCTCGCCTGGGGCGATCCCGGCGATACCCTGCGATCGATCCTGCAGGCGCTCGCGGCGGGCGATGGCGAGCTGGGAGAGCCCGAGCTGATCAGCGTGCTGGCGGGCGAGGACGCGCCGCTGGGCCTCGGGGACATTGCGGGAATGGTCAACGGCGGCGTCGAGCTGGAGCTGCGCCAGGGCGGTCAGCCGGCCTACTGGTGGCTGCTCGCCGCCGAGTAGTCGCCGTTACGACCGCCGCCGCGATCATCATCCGCGCGCAATGCCCGCGACGAGGATCACCGAACCGGGCTCGACGCGTGTGAAGGCATCCGCCGAGCAGGCCGCCTGGCCGATGCGCGCGTTTGCCGACCGGCGCGCGCTGAGTCGCCAGGAGATGCTCGCCACGGCACTTCGCTGGCCGCGTCCCGAGCGCCTGCTCGAGCCGCTGGCGCTGCCCGAGGGCAAGCTCGACGATGGGATGCGCACGCTGGGTTTGACGACCGTTGGCGAGCTGCTCGAGCACCTGCCGCGAGCCAGCCGCGAGGCGCGCACGGTCGCCGACTTGGCGCCGGGCGAGCAGGCAACCGTCGCCGTGCAGGTGCGCGCGATCTCGGCACGGCCGGTGCGCCGCCGCGGAATGCGCCCGCTCGTGCAGGCGACCGTCCACGACGCCACCGGGAGCATGCGCGCAACCTTCTTCAACCAGCCCTGGCTGGTCCAGCGCTACCCGCCTGGCACGCAGCTGCTGCTGCACGGCAAGGCCGACGAGCGCGGGGGGTTTCGCGTCGCCCACCACGCGATCGGCGCACAGCTCGCGCTCGCCGAGAGCGATGCGCCGGTCGCGCAGGACGCCCCGCCGGCAGCGGTCGGCGGGCGCCCCGGCGAGGACGATGGCGGCGCTGTCGGCCGCGCGGTCGCCCACTATCCGGCGAGCGAGGGCGTCAGCTCGACGCAGATCCTCACGTTGGTGCAGGGGGTCAGGGAGCGCCTGGCCGACGTGCCCGAGCCGCTACCCGCCTTGACACGCGTCGACGAGGGGCTGCCCGATCGCGCGAGCGCGCTCGCGGCAATGCACTTCGCTCGGGACGAGAGCGACAGCGAGCAAGGGCGCGGGCGCCTGGCGTTCGACGAGCTGCTGCTGACGCAGCTGGTGTTCCTGCGTCGCCGGGCGCGCCGCGGGGAGCAGCAGGCCGCGCACGCGCTCAGCGACCGGCCACAGATGAGCGCGCGCTGGCTGGCCGACGGATTGCCGTTTGCGCCGACCGGCGACCAGCGCCGCACGATCGAGGAGATCGACGCAGACCTGAGCGGCACGCGGGCGATGCAGCGCCTGCTGATGGGCGAGGTCGGAAGCGGCAAGACGGTCGTCGCCCTGTACGCGATGCTGCGCGCGGTCGAGCACGGCCATCAGGCCGCGCTGATGGCGCCGACGGAGACGCTCGCCGAACAGCACTTCGCGACGATCCAGCGACTGATCGGCGCCGAGCCCGTGGCCTGCGCGCTGCTCACAGGCTCCACCGCCGCACGCCGGCGCGAGGACGTGGTCGGCAAGCTCGCCAGCGGCGAGCTGTCACTCGTCGTCGGCACGCACGCGCTGATCGAGCCGGACGTCGCGTTCGCGTCGCTCGCCGTCGCCGTCGTCGACGAGCAGCACCGCTTCGGCGTGCGCCAGCGCGCCGCGTTGCATGCCAAGGGGGTCCCGCACACGCTGCACATGACCGCCACGCCGATTCCGCGCACGCTGGCGCTCGCGGGCTACGGCGATCTGGACACGAGCACGCTGCGCGAGCTGCCCCACGGCAGGCAGCCGATCGACACCCGGATCGTCGCCGGCGAGCGTGCCCGCGCTCGCGCCTATGACCGGTTGCGCGAGCAGCTCACGGCCGGGCGCCAGGCGTTCGTCGTGTGTCCGCTGATCGACGAGGAGCCCGCGGGCGATGCGCAGCAGGAGACGCCGCCGAGCGGTCTGGGGGATCTTCGCGCGGCGACAGCCGAGCTTGAGCGTCTGCGCAAGGGCGAGCTGTGCGGCTATCGGCTCGTGCTGCTGCACGGCGGCATGCGCCCGCGCGAGAAGCGGCTCGCGATGACGGAGTTTGCGCAAGGAAAGGCGGATGTGCTGGTGGCGACGACGGTCATCGAGGTGGGGATCGACGTGCCCAACGCCACGGTCATGCTCGTGGAGAACGCCGAGCGCTTCGGGATCTCCCAGCTGCACCAGCTGCGCGGGCGGATCGGGCGTGGCGAGCATCGCGCCAGCTGCCTGCTGATGGGTCCACCCGGATCGGCGCGGCTGCGCGCGCTGGCCGAGCACTCCGACGGCTTTGCACTGGCGGAGATCGACCTGGAGCTGCGCAGCGAGGGCGAGCTGGTGGGGACGCGTCAGTCGGGCCTGCGCCAGTTCAACGTGGCTCAGCTGCCCCGGGACGCGCCGCTGTTGGAGCGGGCGCGCGCGCGGGCCGAGGCGATCGTCGCGTCCGATCCCGAGCTGCGCGAGCCGGAGAACGCGCTGCTCGGCGACGCGCTGCGCGACAGCTTCGGCGCAGAGGCGCTGGAGCCGATCCCGGCTTAGCGTCGCGCAGCGGTCGTTCTGTCCGCCGGCGGGCGTTACGGTGAGGCGCATGCGCGTGATCGCCGGAGACCTGGGTGGCAGGCATATCCAGGCGCCCAGCGGCCGGGTCACGCGGCCGACGTCCGATCGTGTGCGCGAGGCGCTGTTCGCGATGCTCGATGACGTCGCCGGGGCGAACGTGCTCGACCTGTTCGCGGGCAGCGGCGGCCTGGGCATCGAGGCGCTCTCGCGGGGCGCCGCCAGCGCGGTGTTCGTCGAGCGAGACGCGCTCGCGCTGCGTGCGCTGCGGGCGAATCTGGCCTCGCTCGGGCTCGCGGCGCCGAAGGCGCGAGTGCGCCGCTCGGACGCCCTGGTCGCGCTCCGGAGCGCACGGCGGCGTGAAGAGACATACGATCTGATCTTCATCGACCCTCCCTACGCTCAGGCGCGCGACTGGGAGGCCGGGCTCTCGGTGGTCTTGGCGCCGCTGCTGGCAACGGCGGCGCGCGTGATCGTCGAGAGCGATCGGCGGGCGCCGCTGCAGCTCGACATGCAGGTCGAGCTGCAGCGGCGCTATGGCGACACAACGATCAGGATCCACAGGCACCAATGACCCCATCTGAGAAGACGATAGTCGTGTGCCCGGGCTCGTATGACCCGATCACCAACGGACACCTGGACGTCATCAGGCGAGCCGCGCGCCTGTACGACGAAGTGGTCGTCGCCGTCGTCAACCGCTCGGTGCGCAAGAGCCAGGCGCTGTTCGGAATCGACGAGCGCATGGGCTTCATCGAGCGCGCGATCGCCGACCTCGACGGCGTCCGCGCGGAGCCGTTCTCGACGCTCGTCGTGGAGTTCGCAAGGCACGTCGGCGCCCGGGCGATCGTCAAGGGCCTGCGTGCGATCTCCGACTTCGAGTACGAGCTGGAGATGAACCAGCTCAACCGCCGCCAGGATCCCGAGATAGAGTCCGTTTACCTGATGGCCAGCCCGCAGTACAGTTTTCTGTCGTCGAGCGGCGTCAAGGAGCTCGCCACGTTCGGAGGTAAGATCGATGATCTCGTCCCCGACGAGGTGGCTCGGCGCTTGCAGGAAGAGCTGAAGCGCTGACGAAATGGGACGTGACTCGTGATTTGCAACTGGATCGAAGGCCCGGCTGGGCCACAGACCGCGCAGCGGTAGCCCGCACATGGACGTTCTCGTACTCATAGACAAGCTCGATGACTTGGTGCACAACGCCAAGCCTGTGCCCCTGACCGACCAGGTGCGTGTCGACAAGGAGGAGATCTACGACATCCTCGATCAGATGCGCGCGACGATCCCCGAGGAGATCAAGCAGGCTCGCTGGATCGTCAAGGAGCGCCAGGAGATGCTCGCGGAGGCCAAGAAGGAGGCCGAGCGGATCATCAAGGACGCGCGCGAGCGCCAGGAGCGCCTGGTCGGCGAGGAGGAGGTCACCAAGCAGGCCGAGCGCGCCGCCGAGGACATCGTCGAGGACGCCAGAGCGAGAGAGCGCGAGATCAGGCTCGGCGCGGAGGACTACGCCGACGAGATCCTCAACACGCTCGAGGTCAACCTTTCGAAGTTCATCGCCGCCGTCCAGCGCGGCCGCGAGCGC
>JADGPP010000021.1 GCA_017882375.1 Solirubrobacteraceae bacterium
CAGCGCACCTGGACAGGCTGGAGCATCCTCACCTACAACCTTGACACGCTCGCCATCCGCACCGGCTGAGACACTGCAGCGGCTCTCTCGACCAGAGCACCACTCATGACACAGGCGGCCGCGCCGGCTCCACACCGGCGCGGCCGTTCTTACGTCCACGACTTTTTCCGCGGCAAGTAGCTAGCTCGGCGTCAGTCAGATGTGGAATCTTCTCGTGATGGGAGAAACGTTCACGATCGTGAACAGGAGCGCCCCTTCCCGATCAACATGTCTCAGCAAGGGAGCGCCGATGACCACATTGTCGGTGAACCAAGTCGAACCATGCGGTTCGGAGGAGTGCTCGGTGCCGGCTCGCTCGCTCGCACGCATCAACGTGGAGCGAAGGCGCGGAAGTTCTGCGGCGGCGAGCGGACCCGTTGCCATCGCGGTGATGCCGAGGACATCGAAGTACAGCACGCAGGACGCCGCGAACCGCGGGGTACCGTCGGCGTTCTTGTATTGGTCGAATGCTTCCTGACGAGACAACGTCGCACACGCTACTCATCGTGGGTGACTCGCGGGAACATCGGCCCTCGCGACGGGTGCTTGAGGCAACGAGTGCCTGCAAGGCTGCATGACCGACCAGGGCCCGGCCGTCGCATCCCAGAGTGACCTCATGTCTCGAGCTACGCGAGTGGCGACTCGTCGGTGGTCGAGTCAATCGCGAGGATGCGCGCGGCGCTGAGGCGATCGGGATGATCGTCCTCGAGATGGCCCACGGTAAGCTCAAGCACTCGCTGGGCCTCCACACGGGCCAGAGCAGCGTCCTGTTTCCGGTGGCTGACTTGGGCGCACGCCAGCCAAGCGCGCGCGACGTCGACGTGCCCCTCGCCCGCCGCTTGCCGAATTTGCAGCGCTTGCCGTGCGTCATGTTCAGCCTCGTCGAGGCGATCGTGCGCGAGAAGGATCATGCTCCGCAGCTCGCGGGTCCACGCGAGGTTTCCGCGGGATCCGCCGTCTGGCCCGGAGAAGATTCGTATGGCCTCATCGGCGAACTCGAGTGCCTCCTCGTGCTCGCCTGCGCTGAGGAGGATTTCGGCGAGATTATGTGCACCCCAGGCTCGTGCTTCCGGAGCACCGTCCTTGCGGTGCTCCCAGACGCGGCGAGCCAGCGGCAATGCCTCTTGGGTGAGGCCGACATCGTTGAGCAGGCCAGCGAGGTTGGCGACGATCTTGATCGTGAGCGCGTGGTCAGGCCCGAATAGATCTTCGCGGGCGTGCAGCGCGTCGAGACGCGTCGTGATCGCGGTTTTGTAATCGCCGGTCTCAGCGCAGATGCTGGCGTAGTTCTCGAGGAATCTTGCGCGGTCCTCGTCGCGAAGTGGGGTGTCGCTTGGAGATGAGTCAGCCGCGGCCACGGCGCGTGCAAACAGCTCCCTCGCGAGCCGAAACGACCCTGTGATGCGCGCGAAGTTGCCGGCAGACGACAGCAGCCGTGCCGCGAGGAGCCGCGTGGAGTCGTGGTCGGCAGCGTGATCGGCGACGGCAAGCGCGTGGTCGACGAGCGGGCGCATCGCTGGTACGCCCTCGTGCTGGTCCATCCGAATAGGCAGGGCGGCGGACACGATCTCGGCCGCTATCTTCACTGCGTTTGCCGGCGCCTCGACATGGGGGCCGCGCGCGATGATCTGCACCAGCCGGTGAACGTGCAGGTTGCGCAGCTCCGCATCGAAACTGACGAGGCTGAATGAGCTCAGGGCTGCAATAGCGTCGGCGAGGGCACTCTGCTGGCTCAGGTGCCCTGCAGCCGGTGCGCCGAAAATCGAGATCGGAATTGGATCGGGAGCGAAGTATGCGACAACGGTCAGGAGGTCCCTTGCCAGTGGCTCGCGCGCGGCGGCCTGGTCCATCGACAAGCTCCATACCGTCGCGACCGTGTGGCCGCTGGTGTGGTCCTCATCGCGTGCGAGTAGCTCGGCCGCGCGCTGCGCAAAAGCCCGCCGATAGTCGCTAACGGAGACCGTCTGCCGTTGCTCTAGGTAGGCGCCGACCTGCACGAGTGCGAGTGGCAGCCCGCCGAGGTCTCGGCATGCGAGCGCCTTCAGGTGCTCGTCTTGGGTCCGTCCGCTGCGCCGCGCGAGGAGCTCCGCGCTGGCGGCGTCGCCTAGCGAGCGCAGCTCGATCGCTTCAATGCCTGCGTTGCGCCAGTGCGGGTTCAGGCTCGTGACGAGCACTCGGCCGTTTGCCGTTGGCCGCAGAAGCGGTGCGACGTCAGCGGGCTGGACAGCGTCATCGAGTACGAGTGCCCACGGGTAGTCAAGGGCCCGTAGCGCGTCGACGACATTGGCGACCACACAATCCTCGCGGAGCATCGCTGGTGTGAGCCCAAGGTCATGGCCGATTCGGCGTGCGCTGGCACGCAACGCCTCCACGTCGGAGGCGACGAGCCACCAGCACCTGCAGTTGTGGGCCGTCTGGCGTTCGAACCAGGCTGCCGCGAGCTCCGTCTTTCCCACGCCCCCGAGCCCGTGAACGACTGCGACCCCATGATTGCCGATGCAGCGTTCGGCAGCCGCAAGGTCGGGGTCGCGCCCGGTGAACCATGCGGACGCTTCGGGGCGCCTGAGATCGGCTTCGGTGCGTACTGCTGCAGGCCCCCCGACTAGGACGTCCCACTGTGGATAAAGCTCGAGCAGATTGCGGATCCGGGTAATTCCCCAATAGTCGACGTCCGGCCCACGGAGGCGCTTGTCGAACACAAGCTGCTCGGGCCCCGAGAGGTCCGTCGGGAACACGAATGTGTAGCGCTCAACCGGGTATCGCTCTCGGGCTCTCGTCAGCGACGCTTCGCACTTCGCCCAGCCGATGGTCCGGGAGTGGCGCTTGCATTGCAGACCCCAATGCCGCGACGGAACCCAGATGTCGACACCGCCGTCGTCTGCCCCAACGCGGACGGCGTCGGGGTAGTCCTCACTCACTAGCGCTGTAACTAGCTCCTCGAAGCGGCGCGAATCCAGGGAGTTGAGCTGAGCCGAGAGAACATGTGCCGCGTATGCCATGACTGGCATGGTCGCATCAACGATGCGAGGGAGGCTACCGTGCGCCTGGAGCGTCCCGAGCGCGGACCCCTCGACGAGGTGTGCGAGCAGAGCGTGTCCGCGACCAGCTAGATCCGCCCCCCAAGATCGCGATCCGCAGTGGCAGGAGCAAGCGCCGGACGACCCCTCGTTCCGCGGCGTCTACTCGCTCGGCGGACGCATGCATTTCGCGAGCCGCCACGCTCACCCCTCGGGCGGCGCCTACCTAGAGTTGGTGGCCGATAGCTCGATCGGACGGCCAGCCAGCCAGCCACGACGCAGCTGTTTAGGCAGCTGGACGCTTGGCCTTGATTTTTGCGGTCTCGCGTCTGGCTTGTTTGGCCAGACGATCGGCCGCTTTCTGGACGCGCGCCGGTGCCGGATAGGGATCCCGAGCGACGTGGATTCCTCCGGCGGTCTTTGCTTCGGCTACACGGACCTTCGGCATGGCTTGAGTATCGCACGCAGCCCGGCGTTGGCGCTAGCCGCGAAAGAACTCGCCCACTTGCGCGTTGAGAAAGTCGTCGACGGCGCGCAACACGCCCGGCGGGGCCTTGTCCTTCGCGAGCGGAAAGTCTCGAAGTGGCGTTGTCGAGGTAAGCGTGACGGCGCCGACAGGGCTACGTTCGTTGTCGGGCTCGACGATGACCGGTATGGCGCGCACAAAGCGCCAACGCGAGGCGTAGACCTTTGGGTCTTGCTCGACGGCGACCCCGCTTGCGATTGCGACAGCGGCTACCCACCGGCTTCGGACGTGCAGCGGGTTGCGGACGACCGCGTCGAGCTCCTGGTATGCGCGATCCGAGCTGATCCAGTTCATGATCTCGCCGGTGTCGTGGTCGATCGCCCATATCGCGAGTCCGAGGTGATGGCTCGATAGATCGACCGCCGGTGTAGCTGCGGCGCAGATCGCGCGCACGTCGCGCAGGCGACCTCGCAGCCAATCAGAACCTTCTCGTTGAGCCTCGGCGAACTGTGCCGGGTCCGGAGGGGCCAGTGACGCGGCACCGTTCGCCAAACGCAGGCGGGCCCGGGCAGCAAAGTCGTTCGCTGCGCCGCCTTCGCGGCGGAGCCCGATCTCGTGGATGAGCTGCGCGACTTCGCCGTAGTAGTTAGCCCAGACGGGGGTCACGTTGTAGCGCGCCCACCGCGCTGCCGCGGAATGTTCGAGCATCTCCTGCACCCGCTGGTCAGCGACCGTCGAGGCCTGGCGCACGAAAATGACGAACCGCGGGCCGCCCGACTCATCAGCCGAGGTGTAAAGCCATCGAATGAAGTTCGGATCGGTCATGCTCAGCCCGACGAACACACAGAGAGAGCCGCGCAGTCGCTGCGCCACGAACCCCTGGGGAAAGGTGCTCGTCGTCGAGCGGACATAGCTACCCTCCGACAGCACGAGCTTGCCTTCGCGCTGCCAGCTCTTTCCTGAAGCGGCGCGAATGAGCCGGCCATGCAGATGCCAGATGGCCGCTTTTCCCAGCTGCTCCGATCGCGCCCTCACGTAGGACGCTGGTTCGAGGCCTCGCTCGGCAACGGCTGCCTCGAGGAGCCCGTCGTAGTTGACCGTCAGGAGCGCCAAACCTGCTCCCATGCGCTGCTTGAGCCAAGCGATCTGACCTGCCAGCGCGCCTGGAACATAGGTCCGCGGGTCACGGACGTACAGCGCGTCGCGGAGGGCACGTCGAAATGTGCCTTCGTCCGGGTAAAGCGCTTCGGCGACGGCGGCGGCGGCGAGCGGGCCCTCCTGAAGCACAGTGTCCGCCCACGCTGTGACGGCATCGTTGTCGGCTGTGGGACTGCTGGCCCCGATGAGAAGCTTTCGCACCAGCGCGTTCCAGGGCGGCAGCTCGGCCTCCATCGAGACGCCGGCGCCTACGAACATGGTGATCTCGCCGGCGTAGGCAGCGATCTCGGCGATCGCGTCCGTGATGCTACTCGCGGCAGCGTCAGCGAAGTACCCGACTCCCTCTGGCTCTGGCCGGGCGTCATCGCCGAGCTCATCTGCTGCCGCTACGGCATCAGCGAGCAGACCACGCAGGCGAGCGACCTCTGGGGTGGGCACGTCCTGAAGGATGATCGACGCGACGGACCGAGCGCCATCACCGCACCATCCTCAGTGGGGCCCGGTCGCGGGCCTCAGCGTAGGAGTCGCGGGCCGGCCCGATATTGCTTTGCCGAGTTCGTCACTAGGCTGCCGCGCTCTCCGTCTGGCTTTGCTCCAAAAACGCGTCGGCTAGGGCCCCCACGTGGCTTCCTGCTGAGCCCTGAGTCCCATTGAGCCAGTCCGCAACCGCGAGGGCGTGTCCGGTCACAGCCGCGACCGTCTTCGTCTTGTCGGGGCTCTCATCCACCACGTAGACGTCGGCCGGCGCCCCGCCGGCCGCCTTCCAGGCGATGACTTCGGCAAATGCTGCCTCGAGCCACACAGGCACGACTCCGAGATCATCGCGGGCCGTGAGCCTCCGCGCCGTACGGGCAGCCTCGCTGGCGATTCGAGAGTCCCGGTACACGCCGATCCGCGGTCCGTCTGAGAGCGCGAGGCCCACGCTAGCGGCCGATCGGGTCGCGAGAGCAAACACGGGCTCGCTCTCTCCCTCGCGTGCCACGCCGAGCGCGAGAGCACGCTCCATGCGAGTCCAGTCGCCTTTCGTCGGCCGTCGCCCGCGACGCTCGTACAGCGAGACGCGCGGCTGGTTGATGCGGGTCGCGCCCGCCACGTCGGCCTGCGACCAGCCTTTGCCCTGTCGTAGGGGGTGAAGAAATCTAAGATCAAACATATCCAGAGTCTAGCATTATATCTGCGCTGCGGTTAGGCTGATAGCGCCGCCGGAAGTCCCGATCCGATCGTGCCACCGAGGAAGGCGACCTCTTGGAGTTTGTAGATCCCGGCCTGCTGGACGTTGTGCCGTGGAGCTACGGCTACGCCCACTCGTGGGCACTCGCTGCGCTTCTGAACGACGAGCGCACTGCGGGTCCGATCCTCGAACTCCTGCGAGGGCTTCCCGGCCCGCTCCCGTATCGCGTCCTTGGTCCGGTTGAGCGCGAGCGCCGCGTGGGCTCCGCGCGAGCTGATCTTGCGTTTACGTTGCTCGACGCTGCTGGTGGGCAGTGGCAGATCGCGGCGGAGACGAAGGTCAACGACCCGTTCCGCGAAGAGCAGATGCTTGCCTACGGTCGTGCCGTCTATCAGCCCGTGCTCTACCTCCCTGGCCTCACGGGGCTCCTACTTGAGCCCACAGCGCAGACGAGCGCGAGAGAGGTGCGCTTGCTCGGCGGCGATGTCATCGAGGCACTTGAGGGATTGGGCGTGGGGTTTGGGGCGCTCCTCGGCGGCTACCTCGACGCTGTGCGCGGCGAGACGCACCGGATGGCGCGCGCGTGCACCCATGCGCGCGACGAAACCGCCGAGCGACCGGGTCAGGGGCAGTGCGCCGAAGCAGACTTGATGGATGTCGCGTGGCTGGCCGAGACCTTTCGTGCGTTGCCGCACGCGTGCGTGGGCACCGGCGTCTCGCCAGACGCTTCGATGCGGGTCGAAGCTAACGACCGCGGGTTCTTCTTCGACGGCTCATTCACCCGCGTCGCGCAGGACGGAGCGCTTTGGGTCGACGTCGTGGTCGACGTGCGCACGCATGCTCGCGGTGTCGCGATCAAGGCCGGCGAGCAGGATCTCGCCGGCGCGTGGGATCTCGCCGGTTCGCGGGCAGGCGGGCCCGGGAACGAGTGGCGACGCGCGTCGCGGCGACTCGCAGGCAAGACCGCGACGGTGTGGAAGCGGCCGCTGGAGGGAGTGTGCGCCGAGCAGGCCGCCACCGTGGCTGTGCAGGCAGCTCGTTTCCTGCGCGAGCTCTAGTACGTCGCCGAGTACGGCTGGGCTCGCGTTACTGACGCACTTTGTTCTGGACCGGCCCCGTATGTATGCACCGAACTTCCTTAGACCTCGACGCACCAGATGTGCACTCCAGGTCCCTTGCGAAGTAAGATGTAACGGCCTCGAGGTTGCCTCGCCGAAAAGCGGGAGGCAGCAAAAACGCGGGGACACACACGCCGGGCTCACATCCCGGGGGAAGGATCAATATGAGTCAAACGTTCCGTGTGCCGGTCGGCGAAGTCGTCGAGCGCTGCCAGCATCACCTCACGCTCCTAGCGCCGGGGAGCGAGCCGGCAGCGATCACCGAGCACGCCATCTCGCTCGCCCTGAGCAGCAAGCGTACGCAGAAGGAGACTGAGCTGCTGCTCGGCGACGTCCTGCGCGACTCGCGTCGCACGGTGTTGCGCTCGCAGGCGCGGCGCCTGCGGCTGGTCTCCGATCTTGGGCGTCTGGCCAGCGACGGTATCGCGACGGGCGGCCTGTCGGGGTTCGCCGACTACGAAACGCCCGAGCAGCGAGTGCTCGCACGAGAGTTCATCGCGCTCCTGCGAGCACGCGCCGAGGAGATCGGCGGAGCCACCCCACGAGTCCTCGCTGGCCTGCTCATTAGCGAGACCGAGTCCGAGACCGCGCAGGCCGTGGGAACGTCGCGCTCAACAGTCACGCGCGCACGTCGCGCTCTGCGGGCGTATGCCGCCGAGCAGGGTTATCAGCCGCTCGCCGCCTAGTCCATCCGAACGAGAAAGGAACTGCCATGAGCACCACCGTTAGAACCAAATCGATCCCCGTGATCCTCTCCGGGCATGCGCTGCGTTCGCTGCGCGAGTCCGGCTACACGCTGCCCGCCGCGCTCGGGGAGGTGATCGACAACGCCATCGAGGCCGACGCCAACGAGATAGACGTCTACTTCGAAGAGGCACCCGAGGGCAAACGCAAGGCCCACATCGCGCGCATCGCGGTCGCCGACGACGGGGTCGGCATGGGATCAGACAGTGAGGAGCGAGACATCCTGCAGCACTATCTGCAGCTGGGCTACTCAACCCGTTACATGTCGACCACGACGATCGGAAAGTTCGGTGTCGGGGCTAAGCTCGGCGCCCTGTCCTTCGCACGCCGTATCGACGTGTGGAGCAGAACTAGCGGCGAGACAGACTGGCGACACGTCCACTTCGACCTCGACGAGGCGGTCGAGGCCGAGGAGCGGGCGGAGCTCGTTCTAATCGATGAGCCCAACTCCGTCCCGGTGCCTGAGGAGCTCGAGTTCCTGCTGCCTGAGGCGTCTGGCACGCTCGTGCTGTGGTCGAAGGTCGATCGCCTCGAGCACGGCCGCTGGGCCGAGGACGCCAACAAGCTGCGGGTCGATGTCGAGAAGGAGCTCTCGCGCATCTTCCGTTACTTCCTGAACGGCGGCATCGAGATCCGGATCAACGAGCAGGCGCTCCTCGCGCACGACCCGCTGATGCTGATGGAGCGCAGCTGGAGCGACAAGATCCTCACCGAGGAGACCCGGAAGCAGGCGCGGGCCGAGGCAAAGAACGCCGAGGCCGACGGCGAGAAGCCAGCGAAATCCAAAGGGGGGCCAACCCACTTCCCCGCCACTGTCATGGGTAGAGCGAAGCTGAAAATTGGCGGACATACCGCCGACGTCACCGTCACGCTCTACCCCCCCGAGGTGACGCGCAAGCGAGGAATCGGCGGTGACAGCGTTGCGAAAGCGCTGCGGGTCCCTGAAAACGAGGGCCGGATCTCCTTCGTGCGAATGAACCGAGAGATCAACTACGCACTAGTCCCCTACTCCTACCCAACTCAGGTCACTGAGGGAGACCGCTTCATCGGGATCGAGGTCGCCTTCACCCCCGAGCTCGACGACTACTTTGGCGTGCGCAACGTCAAGCGGGGCGTCGAGCCGCACGGGGAGCTCCGCAAGCAGCTCAAAGAGAAGCTCGCGGCCTTCATCGTGGAGGCACGCGCCGAGCGCGAGCGACGCTGGGGCAAGGTCGCCCGGGAGAGCCAGGAGACCGAGGGCGAGCATCGCCCCGTCGTCGACGCGGTGGACCGCGCCAACAAGCGGCTGCCAAAGAGCCGCGCCAAGACCGAGGAGGAGCCGGACTCAAAGCAGCAGGCGCTTGAAGACCTCGCCAGCGACGTCGGCAAGGACGCAAGCAAAGCCGAGGAACGCAAGGAGTACATCGAGGGCATCCAGGACAAGGCGATCATCGTCGAGTCCGTCGACTACCCCGGTCAGAGCTTCATCGACATCCAGCACGTCGCCGGACAGGTGATCATCCGCCTCAATACCCGCCACCGCTTCTACAGGGAGCTCTACCAGCCGATCAAGGCGATCTCCGAGCAGGAGCCCGGCACCGTCTCGGGGGTAGAGGCCGTCAAGACAGCCCGCCGCACCCGGGAGGCACTCACGCTGCTGCTGATGGCCTACGGCAAGGCCGAGTCAATGAACGAGAACCCGCGTGCCGCCTACGGCGAGCTACGCAACTACTGGGGCACGTTCCTCGACGCGATCATGGGGGACGTCAAGGAGGTCATCTAGGTGCGACGCATGCCCTGTCATCACGCGCCCCCAGGCGCTGTAGTGCTTGGGGGCGCGTGAAGGCAGCGTCGGCACATGGTGCGCCCGAACGCCTCGTAGTAGCGAAGTCAAGTCGCGCTCACCACACGCGCGAGCTGTAGCGCGGCATGCGCGACGCGGGCCTCAGCGCGCTGCTCGTCATCGAGGTCAGCGCCGGTCGCCTCGGCTTCGACCGTGACGACCTCCTCAACACTGTTGCGCCAGTGCCTACCGTTCACCGAGAAGAGTCCTGTGATTGGGTCGCGAGGCCCCGGTGCGATTGCCGCCCATCGTTCGCGCACCCAGTCTGCAATCTGCCCCTGATCAACTGCACCGTCCTCCCCCGAGCCTGCCGACCAGTCATCGACGGGCGCGAGCAGACAATAGGTCATGAACCCGGTGATTGCTCGTATTCGCGTCTTGCGGAAGTCGATGTTGCCGTCGGGGCGGATTCCCGCGCCGAGAAATGCCGAGTCAACGCCGGTCGTCTTCAGCGCGGGGACGAGGGTTGCGTTCAAGCGCTTAATGCAAGCCAGGAGTAGATCCGTTGGATTCTCGGACTCCTCGGGCCAGAGATACTCAGTCACTTGTTCGGGCCAGGACAGTAGCGCGTTGAGCGAGAAGATCATCGCCTTTTGGAACACGACCTGGAAGGCGAGGGGATGTGCCTCCTTGACCGGCTTCCAGGCACGGTCGACAGCCAGTGCCGGATCGTCGGTGTTGAGCTCGTCGATCAACGCACGGCGCTCGTCGCGGTTGAACGACAGCCACGGCTCGAGGTCGCTCGCTAGAACGCCAGCCTCTTCGAGTGCGTGCGTTAGCGCCGCGTACGGTGCGATCTCAGTGAGGGGCCGCACGATCCGGGGTCCGAAGCGTTCACGAAACGCCCCGCCGGCCGCGTCCACTGTGCTTGGCGATAGTTCGAACGGCCGCTCGTCGAGCTCGGCGCCGTCAATCTCGTCTAGTAGTCGCGGGCCGTCGAAACCGGGGACGCGCTCGAGGTCGAACCGAGCAGTGAGCTTTTCCACGGCTTGCCTCGTCTTTTGGTAGTCGAGCGGGTCAGCTCGGGGCACGTCGGCGATGTGCTCGACAATGTCATGAAGGGTCATCAGAGATGTGACGTAGGGGGTTTGGTCGAACTTTGCAGTACTCGCCCGCCAATCGATCAGACCGAGAGGGAGCCTTCCTGACTCCGACACGCGATCCGCGACGGTGCTTTTCTGAGGCGCGACTCCCGATGCAATTACCGCGCGCATCGATACACCGACCACATCGCGGTCGTCAAGCAAGAACAACCGGGTCCGCGGCACGGTTCGGGCGTGCTTGTTGATGTCGATGAAGATCTCCCTGCAGGCGCCAAGCACCGTAGTGCCTGAGGGTGCCCTGAACCCAGCGCGGGGGTCGATAATGAGAAACAGCACCGATATTTGAGCGCGGTAGAGCTCGTCGCGCAGGCGGCCGGCCGCTTCGTTGAGGATCATCTGCATGGCGCGGAAGCGATGCTGGCCGTCGAGCACGACGGGCATCGTTTGATCGAGGTTCCATGAGAGATAGCCGACCGTTGGGGCATTGGGTAGGTGGGACAGGGCTATCGGCCCGATGCTCGTTCGTTCGAGATCCTCTTTGCTGGGCGGCGCGAGATCATCGGTGGGGTACTCTCGCGCGACGCGTCTCGGGTTCGTCGGGTCGGAGGGGAGCAGCACGACAGTAAGGGCGTTGAAGAACCGCAGTCGCTCGGGGCTACGAAGGTAGGGAACGATCTGCCTCTCGACGCGATCCATGTCCAGCTCGCGCTGAAAGAGCTCGTCCAGCATGATCGGGTTCGCGGGGTCTGCCGGGATCTGGCTCGGAAGCCTGAGCAGGCTGTTGAGCTGCCCGGCCTGCAGGCAGGTCGAGAAGAAGGGGACTGCCGTCCCGTCGAAGTCGAAGCCGCCCTTGATGTAACTGATGCTCGGGCTCGAGTTGATGCCTGGAGGGCTGAGATCGAGTAGGCCCACCGTTAGTCCTGCTTCTCGTTGAACATTGGCATCGCAAGGCGGATCAGTAGCGACTCGGCCGCCTTGAGCGTCTTGTCGAGCTCAGATCCGACGGCGAGCTGATCGTCAGGTGCCGGCGTATCGCCACCTTCGCCATCGTCGGCCTCCTGCGTGCCATCGGGTTCGTCTTCGTCCCCACCTGCCGCGGCGCCGACTTTAACGGGCGCTGCTACCCAGGTGATCGCCAAGTCGAGCATGTCCACGGGGTTGGGCTTCGTGCTGCGCAGGCGCTCACGGAGATCCGATCTTCCATTGAGGTGTTCGTTGATCCTCTTGTGGAGGTTTAGGGCCATGCCGATGTATAGCGGCCGTTGTATCTGTGTGGCCAGGTCGGCGATCCAGACGCCGAGGTCGTCGCCCTGGTTGAGTCGACTGTGGAGTATCAGTCGCTTCGCGTTGTGAATTTCGTGGCGTCGGTCGCTTACGGTGACCTCGTAGTACGGTCGAACGGTCTGCGTGCGAGGGCGGCCCACGACAGCCAGGACATCGAGCAAGTGGCTTTGGATGGTCGGCTCGTCCGCTTTGACGAGTCGGCCGAGGTTGTGCGTCCAGACATAGAGCCCTGGGCGCTCAGGGATCAGCTGCCTTTGCACTTCGCCGTCCGAGCCCTGGTAGGCCTTAACGGTGACGATGGCGACATCTTCGGACGCTTGATGAGTGTCAAGAACCACGGTCAGCGTCTTTCTACAGGCAGTGCAGGAAAGGCGCGGAGGCGCCCTCCCATCCGCGTTCCAGTCGAGGGCTTCACTCTACAAACGAATAGTACGCAGGCTGCTGCGCACTCCCCGCCTGGGCGGCCTAGACGTGGCACATCGTGCACGCGTTGCTGTCGTCCTCGGCATCGAGCACGCCGCTCAGAACGTCGACGAGGGGTCGATTTGGCTGTGTCTTCTGCTCGCGGGCCATCGACTCTTCGTGTTGGCGGATGATCTCGTCTTTGCGGGCGATCAGCTGGCGTAGGCTCTCCCCCTGTGACCATGTGAAGTCGCGGCCGCTGGCCTTCGCTTCGAAGTTGACCTTGTCCTCGTACTCGATGGAGCGTTGGAATAGGTCGGGGTGCTCTTCGGCTAGACGGACCCACTCGTACTTGCGCTGGAAGAAGCAGAAGAAGCAGCCGGAGCGGGTGCGCCATGTGTAGTAGCTAGGGAGCCCGACGCCGGCGTCCTCGAGGATTTTCAGGATGTCGTCCTTGACGAGGCCGTCGGTCTTGAAGGGGAAGACGGGCTTGATGTTGGGCTTGCGTGAGATGTAGCCTTCGCGGTCCTCGTCGGCGCGGATGCCGATGTAGGTGGATGTGCGGTCCTCGCCGATCCAGGCCTCGAGCGGCTTGATCTTGAGGTTCTTGGTGCACCAGCGCATTTGCGGGGAGGGAAGTGCGCCGCCGAATACCCATAGCCAGTGGTCGAAGTCGCGGTCGGAGTTCAGTCGAGCGATCGGCTTGCCGAGGACGGTCTCAAGCCGGGTGAGGTACTCGTAGGTCTCGGGCAACTCACGGCCGGTGTCGCAGAAGAAGTACTCCATCTCGGGTACGCGGTCGCGCATGTAGATCGCGAGGGCGGCGGAGTCCTTTCCCCCGGAGATGCCAAGGACGTGGCGTTCTGGTGTGGCGGTCTTGCTCATCTGTTCGAAGCCTTTCGCTTGGGCTTGCTGGTCTCCTGCGGTATCGGCTCGCTCGCTGACAGGAGCCGGTTGGCGAGCACTCCGAGCAGGGCGCGTGATGCTTGCTGGGGGTTTAGACGTTGCTCGAGCTCGCTGAGGGCATTGTTGAGGATGTCCCCGACGAGGTCCTCGGTGGCGGCGTCGACGCTCACGAGCTCAGCGGTCTCTGTGCCGTCGGGCGCTGTGAGGGTGACGCGTCGCGCGTCGAACGCTGTTCCGTGGAGGCTCTGCATCTGATGGTAGAGCAGCTCTAGGCGCTGGAACCATTGCGCGCGCTCAGCGACGAGCGCCTCGAACACGAGGAGGTCGTGATCGGTCCAGCTGCCTGGGGGCTTGGAGCTGATCGTCATAGCGAGCGCTTCAAGCCAGTCATCATCGTCGAGGTTCTCATCGGCGGCGCTCATCAGGAATGAGCGCATCTTTGGCTCGATCACCTGCTTGAGCAGCCTTCGGCTGCGGCCGCGCAAATCCTCGCGGAGAAGGGCCTTTGAGCCAGCGACGGCGAAGCCTGCGTGCAGCAGGTCACCGATCTGCTCGAGCAAGAGCTGGTAGGCGGCTCCAAGCTCAGTGAGCGCGCGGCGCAAACGTTCTACGTACTCGGCGGCCTGCTTGTCTTCGCTTGCCTCTCCGTCGGCACGGAACGGCGCAAGCCCGCACGCAGTGGGAAGCGCAGTCAGAAGCAGCTCGTCAGGTTCGCGTGCGTCAAGGAGCGCCTTGCAGACAGCCTGCGCGGTGGGGCTCACACTCGTTGTGCCGCGCGTGTACTCGGGAAGCCCGGCGACGAAAGCAATTAGCGGCCGGACCACCGATAGGGTGGTTTCGTTTCTGGTTTGATTGCTCGAATGCGGTCGCTCGCCCGAGAGCGCGTCGCGCAGTTGCGCGAAGACGCTTGCCCGCAGACCGACGAATGATGCTCGCTTGAGCGAGAAGCGCTCGGGCGTCTTGAGGAGGCGTTCGATGTGTGAGGCTTCGATAACCGGCTGGAAGCTTTGGTCCTGATAGAGGAACACGTCGTCGGCGCGGTACTGGAGCGCTGCCGAGAGCAGCACAGGGATCGCTCCGACCTTCATCCCAAACGGGGGTCCGACCAGCTCGCTGTAGAGCTCGGCGATGTTCAGCGGCGTGTCGATCACGCCGTCGAGGCGGTCCATGAGATGGGTCCAGATGTCAGCGAGTTCGCTGTCCTTGGGCGGCGTTCCAAACCCCCAGGTCTCGCCGCGTTCGGCATGCAGCCCAGTGTGATGCAGGACGGCCTCATACATTGCGCGCTCGGGCCCGTAGCCGGTGATGCCAAGGCGCGGCTGAGGCTCGTTGGTGAACATCCGCTCGAGCAGGGTGCGGCGAGCCTTTGCTCCCTGGGAGGTGAGCTCACGGCGGTTGACCATCTCGTTGCGGATCACTGGGGTTCGCTGGTAGCGCGCATCGCAGAGCTCAGACAGTCGGCGTGAGAACTCGGCTGGACCTTGCGCGGGGGTGCGGCGGCCAGAGATGAACCAGTAGACACCCGCGCGGGCACCGCTAAACGCGTCCTCGATCTGCCGGGCGAGAGCCTGCTGGAGGGCAGCGACGCGGTGGCGGACCTCTCTGCGGGCGACTGGGTCGCGGTCGAGCTCTGGTGCTCCGGTGAGCACGGCGCTCGCCGCGGCGAAGTCCAGTGCGGCCTCCCGGACATCCTTGCCGTACGGTGACCAAACGACGATCAGCGGTCGGCCGCTGGCGGTCTGGGCCGGAGCCTTGGCTGGGGCACGCTTGTCAGCCAGTACGTGGAGCACGAGCCCATCGGGGCTGTCGGTGCTGACGTCGACGTCGCCGTCAGGTGCGGAATCTGCGTAGCGGGCCTCGAAGTAGCGGAGCACGTGGTTTCGCTGGCTGTGGCGCCGGGCGACCGCCGGGCGCAGGGGCTGTGCTTGGGCGAGGATCCCGAGGACGCTCTGCTCAGCAATGCCGCTGGTGGTGAGCTGCTCCCGCGCCGCCGCGATCTGTGCGGCGGTGTCGAAGTCCGACCCTTCCCAGACCCTGTACTCGCCCGCGAAGTCGCGGAAGGTGAGAACGCTTCGCTCGGAGAGTCGTTCAATCGCGGCCTGTATCTGGCTTCGCGCTTTTGCGCCAGCTCGGGGTCCGACCAGTGCCTGCTCGACGAGTGCTGCGCTGGCGACGAGCGATTGAGTCCCGCTGATCAGATTGAGTGTTCCGATCGTCTTTAGCACGCGACGCTCGATATCGTCGATGCCCGAGGTCTGCTCGATGCGAGCGGCGATCTCACGGGCGCGCTCTCCGTCGGGTCCGGCTAGCGCAGTTGCCTCGCCGTCTTCGAAGAAATAGTCGTAAAGGTCGGCGAGTCGCATGAAGGGGATGTTGCCCGGGCCGAGTTCGTGCTTGGCGAGGAACGCGGGGAGCGCATGCGGTGCGTCACTCGTTAGGAAGGCTACGAGTGACCGGTCGTGCTGGGCAAGCCTTGCTGCGAGAACAGGTAGCGCCAGGGCGACGGTGGGGTGCAGCGGGTAGGTTCCTGGCGAGGTGCCGGTGAGCGCGCCCGGTCCTTTGATCGCGAGTTTTCCCAGCGCTTCTTCGGCTAGCGCGGTGTCCTTGGTGATCGCCTGCAGATGCGAGGCCGTCCCGGTGAAGTGAAGCGCTTCGGTGAGGAGGCCAACGGCGTGGGCGCTGTCGGCGACGAAGGGGATGTCTTCGAAGCGTCCGTGGATCTTTCGCCACTCTCGCCTGCGTATCTCGCGTGCGCCGAGGAGGTAGTCCTCGAATGCGAGATGCGCCAGCGTGAGGACGCCGCCGCGAAACGACGGGTTTGATGACAGGTGCTCGGCGAGCTGCTGTAGGACGTACAGGTCGCCGTCAGAGGTGCGGTCGGCGGCGTAGTCGAGGTTCTTGCCGAGCTCATCGACGATCACGAATACAGGCGCGTGGGCCTCAAGTTCGGCGAGTAGGTCGAAGATCACATCGGGCGAGACGTTCTTTTCGGCGGAGGCCTTACTGAGGCGGTGCACGACGTCGGGCTTGCGTCCTGGGCCGCTCCAATACCAGTTCGCGCCTTGGTGCAGGCCGCGCAGCAGGGCACGGGTGACGGGCTCGCGTTCGGCGACGACGGCTGCGCAGATGGCGCCGCGCTGCTCGATGCCGAGACGCCGGCGCTCGCGACTCAGGGTGTCAGAGAGCTGAGAATCGGCGCCGCGCAGAAGCTTCATCGCTACAGGGTGGGTGGGCTCCTGCTTTGAAGCGAGCACCGCGCAGAGTAGATGTGCGAAGGAGGACTTGCCGGCACCGTAGGGGCCAGTGATTGACCAGGCCCGTGTACGGGGTCCGTCTTGGAATGAGATGGCGATCCGGCGGAGCGCGTCGATGACGTGTGCGCCGGGGGAGTAGCCGCGTAGAACGTCTGGGTCACGCAGGTCGCTCTCCAAGCTGACAGCGCGGACTACCCGATGACGGACCTCGATGAGCTCGCTGAGATTGGTCATGCGATGCTGGCGACAGGGGCTTGTCGGCGGCTGTAGTAGTGCTCGAGGACACTCGCCTTCGCCGCATCGAGATCCTCGGGCAGGACGAGCTGGCGGCTGCCGGCAGCATGCGTGACGCCTAGGAGCTCATCGTGCGTATCCGTGTAGCGGGCGAGTGCATCGGCGAGTGCAGTCTCGGTGAGCGCAAACGCCCGTCCGGGTGCGCCCGGGTTTTGGGTGAGACCCGCCAAGCCGAGCAGCTTGGCGCTGCTATCGGTCATCGTTGCGTAGTCGAGGGCGGCGTAGGCGACGATCGCGTCAGGCAGGTGCCGCTTTGCGCCCACGTTGAGCACCCAGTGGCGCTTTGCGCCAGCGGCCGGGCGGATCAGGCCAAGCTCCAAGAACGGCGAGTCGACGGAGTCCTCGAGTAGGTCTCGGCCTTGTGTTCCGCCGCCGTACATCCGCAGTAGGCAGCGGACGTCCTTCTCGAGCGAGCTCTCGGCGACGTCGTCCCAGCCGCCTTGCTCGTCGCGGAAGCGGCAGAGCTCTTGAAGCAGAGCGTCGTCGCTGAATTCCGGTGAGCGCGAGCTGTTGAAGATCGCCCACCAGGCCGGCGCCTGGCAAGGCGAGCGCAGCAGCTGCCAGTGGAGCAGCCAAAGCGAGCCTGGATCCTCGAGGTATGGATCCCAGCCGCGCTCGGCGAGCAGCTGCTCGCCGAAGTCGGTTGGGCGGGCGTCGTAGAGGCGGAAGTTCTCTGCGCGGCGCTCGGGGCTCAGGATCTTGTAGGCAACGCACCAGTAGCGGATCGCACGGACCATGTTCTTGCCTACCCCGAGGACGGTTGTGGCGTCCTCGCGCAGGAACACCGTGGAGTCCTCGCACGCACTGTCAAAGCCCTTCTTAAGCCATCCGTAGCGCGGGTGAAATGTCTCGTGGCGGGCGAAGGAGCCCAGGAGCTCAGGATGCGAGGTCGTCGTCATGCTCGTCATCTTCCGACAGCTTCGACGGGCCGGGACACTCGGCGCAGGCGAGCGACGGCGGTGGCGAGCTCGTCAACGGCGGTATCGATCTCCTCGGTACTCGTCGGGCGCCCGAAGCCAAAGCGCGCCGACTGCTCAGCCTCATCTGCGCTGAGCCCGATCGCGAGCAGAACACTGGAAGGCGTGGGTGTGGCCGCCGAGCATGCGCTCCCAGCGGAGAACGCCAGACCTTGGCAGTTGGCCATGAGCGCGTCAGCGTCGACTCCGGGGAAGCGCAGATTGAGGTTGCCCGGTAGACGGTCGACGGATGGGCCGTTGATCTCGACCTCCCCGATCGCCCCCTGGAGCTGTTCGAGGAAGCGACGGCTAAGAGTCGCGAGTCGTGGAGCCTCGGACGGTAGCTCGGCTTGCGCGATCTCGGCGGCCGCACCAAGCCCGACGATGCCCGGGACGTTGAGCGTCCCGCTGCGCAGACCGCGCTCGTGGCCGCCACCCGCGATGATCGGGCGCAGCCGGTGGCGGTGCTCCGGGCGGACGTAGAGCGCGCCCACCCCCTTCGGGGCGTAGAGCTTGTGTCCGCTGAGTGACAGCAGATCGATGCCGTCGCGGTCTACGTCGAGGTCGATCTTCCCGACGGCCTGCGCTGCGTCGGTGTGCAGGAGCGCGCCGCGCGCGTGCGCGATCTCTGCGATAGCGCGTAGCGGGGGCAACGTGCCGATCTCGTTGTTAGCGGCTGCCGTGGTCACCATCAGGGTTCGGTCACTCACGAGGCCCTCGATCTCGGCTAGGTCGGGTTCGCCGTCCCGGTTCACGTTGAGGAACGTGATCTCGAAGCCGCGTTCAGCGAGAGTTCGTAGGGGATCGAGCACGGCTGGATGCTCGGTCGGGAGAGCGAGGACCTCGGTTCGTCCGTTTGCCGGCCCTGCGAAGCCTCCGAGGGCTAGGTTGTTGGCCTCCGTGGCGCCCGAGAGGAAGATGATGTCGCGCCGGTCGGCGGCGAGGATCCCCGCGACCTGCTCGCGCGCATGCTCTACGGCACTGGACGCCTCGATGCCGAACGCGTGGGCGCTCGCCGGGTTGCCGAAACGGCCCGTAAAATAGGGCAGCATTGCGCCTAGAACCCTCGGGTCTACGGGTGTTGTGGCCTGGTAGTCGAGGTAGATCGGGGTCACGGGCACAGCAGCGATTGTTCCTTGGGGACCGGATGCCGCTGAGAGCAGCCGGGCTTCGCGTCGAGCGGCGTGCTAGACGAAGCTAGCATCGTGCGCGGGGCAGTCTTGAACCTCGCGTAGTAGGCGATCGAAGCTGCGCCCGTGATCACGCTGAATCCGCTGCTCGAGCTGTGCGTAGACATCGAGCGTCATTTTGCTGTCGGCGTGCCCGACTTGGCTCATGACCCACTTCACATCGAAGTTGTTCGTGACGAGCGCGATCGAGATGTAGGTCCGCCGCAGACTATGCGGCGTCACGTGCGGCAGCGGCGGCAGCCCGCGGGCCAGGCTTTCGACGGTGGCGAGGGTGGCGGCGTCTCCGACGATCTTGGCGACGCGTTGGCGGCTCATGCGACCGCCACGCATATTCGGTACGGCGTAATCGTCGGGTCCAGTCGGCTGGCCGGCCCGCTGAAGGCGGTCGAGGTGCTCAATGAAGGTCTCGACAAGGTCGGGGGTCATTTGGACCTCGCGGATCCCGGTGCTTGTCTTCGCGCAGCGGATGTGGAAGCGGGCGCCGTCGGGGTCGTGGAGCCTCACGTCACGTAGCCGCAGGTCGCAGAGCTCGCTGGCGCGCACCCCGCACCGGGCGAGGATCTCAACCACAGCACGCCGGCCTTGGTAGACCCCGCCGCCGGTAGCGCCGAGCCGGGTGGCGTGAAAGCTCACGGTCGCCTTGGAGAGCCCGAGCTCGTTGGCGATGTCGCCGGTGCGCTGGCCGGCCGCGAGGCGCCGTGCGACGCGCGCGCGGCTCCCGTCCCCAGCCATCTCCGCCGACGGGATGGCGGGCAGGGCGTCCTGGGTTGCGACGGCTTGGATGAGTGCCGCGAGCTCATCGAGCTCCAGGAACGTGCGGCTGGGCTTCGGTACGCGCAGGCGCAGGCGCTTGCCGCGGGCGGGGTTCTGCGCGATCAGCTCGTCTGCGAGTGCCTCGTCGAGGATCACGGCGAGCAGGCTGATCGCCTTGCGGATCGAGCTGGCCGAGAGCGGCACCTGCCGGCGTCCCCGCCGGTCGCGTAGGTCAGCTCCGGCGGCGAGCGCCCGACGTAGCTCTGCGGCCTCGCGTACCTTCTGCGCCTTGAACGCGAGGCACAGCCGCGCGTCGATCTCATCCAGCCGGTGGGTGGCGAAGAACGGCAGCAGGTGGCACCTGAGCAGCCAGCGGTAGCAGGCCTCGGTGTTGGCTGCGAGGGGCTTCTCGCCGATCGTGCCGTCGAGCTTTCCCCGCAGCCAGGTTGAGGCGTACTCGTGGAAGGTTGGGGTCTCGGTGGGCGCAGGTTCGGGGGCTGGTGGCTGCGGTGGGCGCCACACGCCTGCGCGCACACGGGCTTGGATGTTTCCCAGCTCGGTGCGGGCGCTGCGCTCCTCCCAGCCGCCGCCGCAGCCGCAGCGGCAGCCGGGCCGCTCGTGCAGGAACACGTCGTGACGCTCGCCGCCCACGTGGAAACGCAGCCGGTAGGAGCGGGTGCCGTCCCCGAGGGCGCGGGTCAAGATCGAACCGGTCGCCTCGCGGGCCATCAGCCCGCCCGCCCATGCTCGGGGATACGCTTGTCTTGCATCGGGGTACCTCCCGGTGTCACGGCCGGGGGCGTTCGTGCGTCGCCCGGCCACTTTGGTCTCGGTGGCGACGACACTAGCTCTCGTACGGCAGGAGATCAAGTCGTGCCGCGGGGTGCGAGCGCCGCCGTGCCGGGCCGCAGGATCGCTTGTCCGCCACCCTGCCCGCAGGGGCGCCGGCAGGGGGCGCGGCGAGGGCGCGCGTGGCGTGCTGGACGTCGAAGCGCAGCCGGCCCTTCGGTCCCCCGAGGCGGATCGCGCCGAGCCGGCCGGCGTGCGCGTAGACCCAGCCGGGCTCCACGCCGAGGATCCGCGCGAGCTGTGCCGCGTCGAGGTAGCGTGCCGCGGGCTCGGCCCGCTGGCCGGCGGTCAGCTCGGCGACGCGGCTTGCGATCGCCTCGATGTCGGCCGGGTCGAGCCTCACGCCCGCGCCTCACGCCGGCCGCTGCTGACGCGGCTCCAGTGTGCGATCCGTGCCCGGGCGATCGGGACGTAGCCTGCTTCGCGCTCGATCCCGAGGAAGCGGGCGCCCTCGAGGATGGCGGCGGCGCCGGTGCTGCCGCTGCCGGCGAACGGGTCGAGCACGAGCCCGCCGGGCGGCGTGAGGAGCCGTACGAGCCAGCGCATCAGCTCGATCGGCTTGACGGTCGGATGGATGTTGGCGACGGGGCGAGCCAGAGCCTGCTGTTCGCTCTTCGCGCCGATCTTGAACGTCTGGACGACGCGTCTGGGTAGCTGCTCGCAGCCGGCCTCGCGCTCTCGGCGGGGGGCCTTCGCGGCGTAGAAGAAGCGGTGGCGCTCGCCGAGCAGCTCGATCGGGCAGTCGCGTTCGCACCGGCTGCTGGTGCATCTGCGGCCGTGGGAGAGGAGCAGGTTGGCGGGCCAGCGCCCCCTCTCGCTTGCCGCAAAGCTGCGGGTGTGTGTGCGTCCTTCGCCGGGGCAGTCTTGCGGCGAGGGTTCGACGCGGCAGGCGTCGATGTTCATGGCGCCCGTGCCGTGCGCTGAGAGGTTGTGGTCGAGGGTGCCGTCGAGGGGCTTTCGAGCGAGGATGATCGGCTCATACGCTGGCTTCAGGCCGGTGCCCCACCCGCCGGGGAGTACGCGGGTGGCGGGGTAGCCTTGGCCTTGTATCCACATCAGGACGTCGCGGAGCTCGAACCCGGCTTCTTCGAGGCCGCACGCCAGTCGGTGGGCCGTTCGTGGCGCGGCGAACGCGGCGAGATGCGCGCCTGGCTTCAGACCGTGTAGGCAGGCACTGCTCCATTGCCTTGAAAACTCTTGGAACGCCTCGATCGGGTTTGTGTTCGGTCGCCGGCGCCGGCCCGGGACTCGCGCGGGGTCGAGCTTCGCGGGACGGTCCCATCCCATGCCGTTGAAGCTGATCCCATACGGCGGGTCGGTGATGAGCGCATCGACGCTGGCGGGGTCGAGCTTGGGGAGCGCCGTTAGGCAGTCGGCGTGCCTGATCTGCCAGCGGCGATGAGGGGTATTTGGGGCCATGCTCATCCCTCCTTGGGTGGTGGTTGGCCGAGCCAGTTCACGGACTGCGCGGGGTGCTCGGCGGAGATGAAGATCGGCGCGAACGGTCCTTGCCGCGAGAGGTCTTCGAGCGTTACGAAGCAGACGGGCACCGTGCCCTCGTGCTCTTTGGCGGGGTCGGATTGGTGCAGCGCGAGTGTTCTGTGGATGCGCTGGCGCATGCGCTCGCGGGTCTGGTCGGCGAGGACGATCAGCAGGTGCGGGAAGGAGCGGTAGTAGTTGCGCCACAGCGGCTTGCTGGGCACCTCGGCGGAGACGGAAGCGGCTGCGCCGCTGTAGTGGCGCAGCCTTGCGTAGCGTGTGATCTTGCTCGCGAGCTGCTCGGAGGGGCGGGCGGTGCCGCGGTCAAGCTCGATGAAGCGCTGGTGCAACACGAACGACCCGTCCTCGGCGGCCTGGAGATAGGTCAGCAGCGCGTCAGCAACCAGCAACTCGGCGGGCCGTCGGCCCCGTGCCTGGGAGATGGGGTGCGCGATCTCGTGCCGCCAGGAGTCCGGGCCACACTCGTCGCCGCGCTCGCAGGCCGCTTGGACGAACGCGATCCCGACGTCGTTGACCGCGAGGGTATGTGCGCGCAGCGGGCCTTCGGCTTGCGCCACGGTGCTCAGCCGCCTGCGGGGCTCAGCGCGGGGACCAGCAGTCTCGACCGTGTCCGCGCCGTACTCGGTGAGGAACCACAGCGAGCGGGTGCGGGGGACCTGGACACGGTCGAGGAGCCCTCGGGCTGCGAGGCGTCCGAGCACGCGCCTTGTCCAGCGCAGCTGATGATGGGGGGTGTACAGCGCGTGAAGCTGCACGGTGGAGAGCAGCCGGTGCTGGTAGAGGCCCGCGAGCATCGCCGGCGCAACGGCGGGCAGCCGCCGCTCGTCTGCTCGCTGGACGCTCACGACTTGCCCCCGGCACGTGCCGGCTCGGGTGCTGGTGCGCTGTAGGGCCGCTCGGCATCCTCACCGGAGCCCTCAGGGCTCGCCGTCTTCTCGCGTTGCAGGCTCTGCTTGATTCGCTCATCGAGGGTGTCCAGCGCCTTGACTGTCTCTGCGGCACTTGTTCTGCCGGACGCCGTGTCGATGGTGGGTTGAATACCGGGGATGGCCTCAGGCTTGAATGCGGTGGGGAAGTGCTCCTCCACGGATTCGTTGGCGAACAGGAACGGCCGTGTGAGCTGACCGTGGTGGGTGACCTGCGCGATGAACGTCCTGCGGGGTAGCCCCGTGATCGCGCTGGCCGGCGGGTCTGAGCCCCACTCCCTACAGATCAGACCGGCGGCGTGAGCGTTCAGCGCTGTCGTGATCAGGTGCGAGCGGTTGGTGGTCAGCGCGTTCAGCGTCTCGCGGGTCAGCCGCTCGGGGTTCTGGTTGAGCAGGAACCCCCTGATGCCGTACTTCGCTGTCTGCTCCAGCAGCGCCGCGAGGTTCCCTCCGGCCGCACCGTCATAGGTCTGCACCTCATCGAGGAAGACGTAGAACGGCTTGCGGTCCTCGGGAGGCATGTGCGCCCGGCCCTTCGCACCGTGCAGCAGGTCATAGACCAGGAGATTGGCGACGAGCCTGTCCTTCGCTCCCCCGGCGCCGGGGCACGCGAGGACGATCTTCTCCTCGTCCATCGCACGCGCGATGTCGTAGGTGGAGGTCTGTGCGCCGAGCAGCGCCGCGAGCTGGGTGGAGGACCGCAACCGGTCGATCAGATTCGTGACGGGCGTAATCGCCTCTTCGCTGAGCCTCGGGAATCGCTCGGTGAAGAACTGGCGGCGCGCCGGGGACAGGAACGGGAGCGCCGCCGCTAGCCACTCGGGGTTCCCGAGGATGCTCGGGACCTGGAAGATCGTCGGCTGCAGATCCTCGGGCAGGACGGCGGCGAGCTCGATCAGCGCCGCGGTCGCCTGGGTGGTCAAGGTGAGCGCACGGTTGTTGCGCTCGGTCCACTGCAACGCCGAGGCGAAGGAGTCCACGATCGCCTCCACCCGCCGCTCTGCGGCCTCCGGGTCAAGACCGTGGGCGGCGAACAGGTTCCAGCCGGGCTGCCCTTCCCGAGAGCGCGGCCCGACCAGGTCCAGCTCGATCACCCGCTCGGCGAACTCCGGCTCGGTCAGGCAGCTCTTGATCCTCTGGATCGCGTCCTGGTGAGGGTCCAGAAACAAGCCGCCATGCCCTGAGCGGACAAGGTGCAGGAACTGCGTGAGCGCCAGCTCGGTCTTCCCCCACCTGCTGCGCCCGGCCGTGTACGTGAAGAAGGAGTCCTCGACGCGCAGGCCAACCCGTCGCTGCCCGCTCTCGCCCTCGACCCGGCCGAGCGGCACGAGGTCAGCTTGCCCGTTGAACGTCGGAAGGATCTTCGGCGCGGGGTACACCGCCGGGCCGAGGCGCAGCACGTCCGGGGCGGCGCAGTGAACGGTCGGGGGCTTGAGCAGCCCGGCCATCTCCCGTGCGCTCACGTAGTCCTTGCGTGCGGGTGCGAACAGTCCGGTCCTCATCCGCCGGTCAAACCAGCCGCGCCGCCCGGGTAGATCGGAGCCGAGGAACGCCAGGCCGAACAGGCGTACGCCGATCACCCGGAAGGAGTTGGCTGCCGCGAAAGCGTCGAAGCACCCGAGCAGACCCTGCAGGTGAGCGATGGCCCTGCCCTTCTCCGGGCTTGAGCAGCGGATCAGGATCTGCATCCGAAACAGCGGATCGGCCTGCAGCAGCTTCGCACCGATCTCCTCCCGCGCCGCTCTCTGCTCGACCATCTCCGCCGGGCGCGCTCGCCCCGTCGAGCGTCCGCCACCGAGGGCGCCGAGCAGCCCGCCATCCCCGCCCGCGCCCGCCTGCTCACCGCCCCGGCGGCGTGCCTCCCGAAGCAGCCGCCGGCGAAGACGTCTACGGGTCCCCGGGGTCGTAGGGAGAAGATCAACCGCGATCTCCGCCCGCTCACCATGCTTGCGATCCAGCCCAGCCAAGACCCTGGCGAACCCCTGAAGCGGATCGGGGCTCAGAGGAAGAACCGCCAGCGGCTCGCTGCTCGACCGCGCCAGCCGCAGCTCCGCGCGCACCACCTTCACCTCCCTCCTTGTCTCCTTCCCGGTCTTGTTCTCCTCGGCCTCCTTGCTATCGGGGGGGTCGGCGTCGGGTTCGAGGACGTGCGCCTGCACCCGGTCATACACCCCCAGCGCCGAGCGGACCGCCGGCAGCGCCCGCTCGGGCACGCTGAGCGAGTAGCGCATCCGGCCCTCCCCGTCGCAGTCGAGCAGCACCCGCACCGCCCGCGCGCGCGGGTCAAACCATCCGCCGACCAAACGCCGCACCCGAGAAAGCTGCGCGGCGCACCGCAGCACCGCGTCAACAGAGGGGTCAAACGAATCCGGGGCGAGCACCACGAGCCGCGTCCGGGAGGCAAGCGAGCGACGACTAGCGACGACACGACACGCGACCAGCACCGCCAGCGGCAGCGTCACCGGAATCGGGACGAGCGGACGCACGAGCAGAGCAGCAGCCCAGTGGGCGAGCCCCGACGGCGAGCGGGAGGCACCCAGCAGCGCCACGGCCACGAGCCCTGCCACCACAGCCACCAGCGGCCTAGCGTCCTGTGACGGCTGGCGGTTCATAGGAGGTCACCAGCGGACATAGAGATGTCGCACAGCGAACACCCGCGGAAAACCCACTGTGAGCAGCGCAAGCCCGGTGATCCAGCCGAACCGAGGGGGTCTCGCAGACAGTCCCGCAAACGGTCTCGCAAGCGGTCCCACAGACGGTCTCGCAAACGGTCCTCGACGTTCATGGCCGTCCCCCTCGTGCCGCGCCCGTGCGCGACTGTGCAGGGCGAAACGGGCGACTGCGCGAAAGCGGCGGGGAACCGCAGACGGACCCAGTGAAGGCACCTGAAGCGGTCCCTGAGACGGTCCCTGAAACGGTCCTTGCGCGTCATCGCTGCGCACTCCGCCTGCCTGCGCAACTCGCTCCCCGCCGTGATCGCCTCGACCGTGCGGGGCCACGCTGGCGGGCCTCGCACGATTCGCACAGCAGCCCCGGCCGCTCACGCGAGACCTCCCCCGCACGGTTGCCGTGAACGTCGTAGCCGCCCCACCGGCACCAGCGCACCCCGGCCGCCTGGGCTTCTACCTCGAGCGCTTCGATCCCGGCGAACCACTCCGGGTAGAGCGCCTTGAGCATCTCACGCTCGCCGGGTGCGGCGAACGCTCCGCAGTTGCACTCGCCGCTTCGAAACAGCAGAGCGGCGGCGGGCGACTCCGGGATCTCATGCCGGTGGCGATAGGCGAGCATCTCCTCGTTTGACCAGTCGATGACCGGGCAGGCGAACACCGCCGCCCGCCCGGCCTCGCGGGTGATCGCCTCGCGCTTTGCCCTGCGCCTTGACTCCGCTCGTCTGATGCCGGAGAGGAACAGGACACGAGCGCGGCGAGGGTGCCCGACCTTGCTCTCGCGGAGCAGAGCCATGATCTGGCGTTCCTTCAGTCGGTTGTATGCGCGGCCGTGCGCGCCAGGGCCAGGGAATCCGTGCGGGACCTGGCCGAGCTCGCCACCAGAAGCCCGGCCGTGCTCACGCTCGTCGCGAGCGATGAACGCGTCGACCGAAAGGCCAGGATCAGCGTCCGTCGCGGCGATGAACCTTGCCCACCACACGAGGTCGCCCATCACCATGTGGCGGTAGGTGTCCCCGGCGTGCAGAATCCGCAGAGGCTTCCCGAGCCACTTCGCGTAGTCCTCGACGAATTCAGCGACCCCGGGCACTGCGGTCCCGGTGTCGATCCAGGCGAGGCCGTCGTAGTGCTCGCGACAGCGATGCGCGAGCACCGTCGAGTCGTTGCCACCGCTGAAGAGACACCACGCGGCGACCGGCTCGTGCTCGGCTCGCGCGAGGGCGACGATCTCGTCGGGATCAACTACGAGGCTCGGGGCCTCGCCTACGCGGGCGCTCATTTATGACTCCTTCGTCGTGATCTGCGGACGCGTTTGCTGGGCGCGGTGGCTTGCTCGAGCACGCGGTGCGCGAGCGGCGGCGGGACCGCGTTGCCGACTTGCTCGAACTGGCGGGTCCGTGCTACCTGCCACGGGTAGCCGGGCGGGAAACCCTGGAGGGCCGCTGCCTGCTCGACGGTCACCCGGACGGCGTTGGCACCGCGGCGCCCCTGGTAGCGGCCGGGAGGATCTCCAGCGTTCTCCTTGTGGCCGGGAGGATGGACTCGCCGGTCGCAAGCGACGGTCGTCGCGGGCCGCTCGCCCGCCCAAATCGGCGTGCCCTTCGCCGAGCGGGCTGCGAGCATCGTCGGCGCGGGCTGGCTGATCCGTCGGGGCCGCGCGCGGCGCTGGCGAGTCTCATACGTGCAGGGCACCCACTCGACCTTGTTGGCCTGGTGCCCGAAATGAACAATCGGCGCGGGCTCCCCGGTCGCGCGGATCGAGGCGTTCGCTTGGGTGCCGTTGCGCCAGGCCCAGCCGCCGCGCTCGACACCCTGACCAGGCGGGAGCTGGCGGCCGACGAGCGCACCGCCCCTGGAGCGGCGCGTGGTGACGAGTGTCGGTGCTGGCCGCTCCGTCGTCCAATCCGGTGCAGCCGAAGGCTCCTTCGGGTTGACGTCGTGCGCTTGCCAGCGGTTGACTCTCGTCGTGACCGCTTGCGCCGGTGCCTCGGTCGGATCAAAGCCCTCCTCGATCCGCTGGCCGCTGCGGCGGATCTGCACGCATGGCTTGCGTGTCCAGGACCGTGTTCGGGCTGTGAGCGTCGGTGCGGGATTGCAAGCAGGTCGGCGATCGCGCTTGCGGTACGGGCCGGTGTCCGTCTTGCTCGGAGCGTTGCTCGGCGTGTCGGTGCGGCGCGGGAACCCGACTTCCTCGCCGGTCGCCCAGCCGAGCGCCTCGGCCATGCTGACCCACGGCAGAAGCGCGGCCTCGTCCTCGGGGGTGTCTTTGCGGCGCGGGTTGTAAGAGCGGTGCGTCGGCTCGGGAAGGCTCATCGGCCCGTCGAGCGACGCGATCAGGAACGCCCGTTTACGGGTCTGTGGCACCCCGTAGCGCTCGGCGCTGAGAATCCCTGCGGCGGTGTGGTAGCCGTGAGCGGACAGGAGGCTCGCGAAGATCGTCCACAGCTCCAACACGGCTGGGACCTGCTCCAGCGCGACCCACCTCGGCTTCAACCTCAGCGCGAATTGAGGCGGCTCGACCGTGAGAAGTGACCTGGAGTCTCGGCATTTCGCGAGCTGGGCGGCGCGGCTGTCGTGGCCGGAGGCGAGCTCGTGGGCACACGCGATCACCAGCGGCTTGTCCTCGCGACCGAGGCCCTTGCCCGCGGAGGAATACGCCTGGCATGGAGGGGAGCCAATGAGCCCCCATACCGGCTTGAACCGCAGCGGATCGAGCGCGGTCACGTCGGCCTGCAGGCACTCGTGCCCGGCGGCGCGAGCGGTCGCGCAGGCGTGAGGATCGGTCTCTATCCCGAGGGCGCTCAGGCCGAGCATGCGAAGCCCCTCCGCCCAGCCGCCCGCGCCAGCGAACAGGTCCAAGATCTTCCCGGGCTGCTTGCTGGCGCGGCGGCTCGTGCGAGAGGCCGTCGTCTTCCTTGACTTTGGCATCGAGATTCCTTTCTCGAATGGGCGCTGATGACTTCTCCGCGCACGGTTGACATGAGCTTGTAGGCCAGGTCCCTCATTTCTGGGCCGCTGGCGGCTGGGCGTAGCCGTAGATCGGGGCGCTCTGACCTGCGTTGGTCGCTTCGGCGGGCTTGAACGGGCCGACGACGGTTACGTGGTTTGAGTAGTTCCCGTCGATCGTGGTGATTCGCCCATCGCGGGAGACGCGACTGACGATCCCGACGTGATCGCTGGCTTCTGGCCCTTCGCCGTAGAAGACAAGGTCGCCCGGCGCAGGCGTCGCGGTAGCTGGGAGCACCTTCCCGCCGTGTTCCTTGACCCATGTGTAAAGGGACCCGGAGTAGCCGTAGGTGGCGGTCGCGCCGGGCAACGGAACCCCGGCGTGCTGCCACACCCAGGCGGCGAACAGCGAGCACCATTCCTCGCACGGCCCGTACTTCGTGCAGTTGGACCTTTCGGGGCTCTCGCCCGTGCCGATCTGGCTTTCCGCGACCTTGACGATCTGCGAGCTGCTCGCGGCTTCAGGTGAGAATGTGCTTGCTTCGCAGCCGCCGGTGCTGACGGGTTCGGCGAGCGGCGGGCTCGTCGGCGCCGGGGCACCGTTGCCGGTGAATCCATACTGCACGGCCCTGGCCATCACCTCTTCGGCGTAGCTGACCGTCGCGTCGCCACACGCGCCGTAGTAGCTGCACGCGGCCTGGTGATATTCGGCGAACGAGCCGCCGGTCGCCGGTGCGCCCTTGTCTTCACGGAGGATTCGCGCCGCGGTGTAGATCGCGTCGGCGGGATCGTTGATCGACGGCGCCTTGCCGGGGTGCGCGGAGACCTCGTACTGTTCCCAAAGCGTGGGGCCGCCACCCGGGCTGCACGCGCTGCCACGGACGTAAGCGATCTGCATAGGCCCCGCGCACCCGGCCGAGTTCGTTCCGGCGCAGTCGCCGTTGCCGCACTCCTGCGCGCCGATCGATGCGAGAAAGCTCCAGTCGATATTGAACTTCGCGCCGGCCTGCTCATAAAGGCGCAGCCGTTGCGGTGGGATGTTCTGACGGGCATAGGCGGAGGGCGTCGGCCCTATGGACGGAAGTGCCGCTTCGGTGTTCGACTGGCAGGCACCGAAGCTCGCACCGACTATCGCGACGACGAGCCCGAAGATCGCGACCAGCACAAGGCCGCTGCTCCCGAACCCGGCCATCAGCCACAGCCACAGGGTCTTCCGCCCGCGTCGAGATGCGCCGCCGGACATCAGGCGCCGCCCAATCCGCTGACGAGCAATCGACTCCCGTGGCGTTCCAGAAGCAGCGCGATCGGATAATCGACGGGTCCGCCATCGTTGATGACGGCCGTCACTCCGATCAGGCCGGCTGGCGCCTTCGCCGTGTGCAGCTCAACCACACGCGGGTGGCTCGCTCTCATGCTCGGCGAGACTCGTGGCACGGAGCCGGCGAGTGAACGTGTGAGCGCGCTGGTCGCCTCCTTCACTCCCGTGGCCCGGCTGTGGCCGTAGATGTAGCCGAGATAACCGTGGAGGAACACACGGGCAGCACGCTCGGCCGCGCCGGTCGGGGCGACCGAGACGCGGCTCCCGCTGGGCGCCTGGGGCGTCTGTTGAGGGCGAGCACCGTTGCGGGGATCCGCGGCGGCGTGCGGTGACGGGGCGCCCGGCGCCGTGAAGGCGAGCAACAGCGTGGCGGCGATCGCCACCGCCGCGACAACGGCAAGAGCCGCGCCTCGCTCGTGCTCCACGATCGGGCGGTCGCGCTGCCGACGAATCCAGGAGCCCGTGCTCATCGCCCGATCTCCCGGCCTGCCAGGGTCAGGCGCTTGCGCGCGAGCCGGGCCGTTTGCCCTCCTAGCTCGATCCCGAGGAAGTCACGTCCGAGGCGATGAGCGACAGCACCAGTTGTCCCAGAGCCGCAGAACGGGTCGAGAACCAAACAGCGGCCCGTGCCGCTTTGGTGAACGCAGCTCGGTAGCCACTCAGTCTCGCCGCTTGATGCTGGGCGGCGCTCCCACGGCGAGCCGCAGACGCCGCACGCCCTCGGGGCGCTCCCGGCGAGGATGCACGGTTCGGCGAGCTTCTCGGGGAAGACGGCCTGCGCGCCGGGATAGCCACGGGCGGTGACTTGCCACCAGGATCGCCGTTGACGACCACGCCCGCCGCGCCACTGTTCGTGCTGGCCACGCTCGCCCCTTCGGTCTTGGTAAGTGAGACGACCTCGACGGGCATATCCGTTGCCTGAGCATCGGCCCCTGTCCGGTTCACGAATCGCGTCAGCGTCGTAGAAGTACCGAGGCCGCTTGGTAAGCAGGAACAGGTACTCGTGGGCGCGCGTGGGCCGGTCGCGCACGTTCTCGGGCATTGGATTCGGCTTGACCCACACCACGTCGGAGCGAAGCCACCACCCGCGCTGCTGCAGCGCGAACGCGACTCGCCAAGGAATGCCGACAAGGTCCTTCGGCTTGAGACCGAAAGGCGTCGCCGGTCGCTCTCCCATCTCACGGCTCGGGAGCTTGTGATCGCGCGCCCGTGAAGTTCGTCCACCGGAGGTGTATGAGTCACCGAGGTTCAACCACAGGGTCCCATCGGGCCGCAGAACCCGTTGCACCTCGGCAAGGACGGTGACTAGATGCTCGACATACAGCTCTGGGGTCGGCTCGAGCCCGAGGCATCCTCGCCATGCCTCGCATCGCCGACAGAACCGGCCTCCATGTAGTCCGGCGTGACCCTGGCGCGCATCGACGCCCAGACGCGATCGCGAGCGGCTCTCGGACGCCGGGCGCATGTCGGCGCGGCGACCGCGGCACACATCACCCCAGCGGTGCCGGCAGTCAGGCTTGCCGTCCCACGTAGACGCCGGCAGGCCATAGTCCCGAAGGCCCCAATAAGGCGGGCTCGTTACACAGGTTTGAGCCCAATTGTCAGGCAGCTCGCGTAGAAGTGTCAGTGCGTCTCCGTGTTCGATGCGCCAGCTCATGGCGAGTCGTCTCCTTGGGTCGCGGGGTCAGAAGCGGCGTTGGTCTCGCGCGCTCGCAGGAGCACCTGGACGGGCTCATCTGCCGGAGGCTCAGCGGGGATCGACGACGGCGCGACGCGGCCGGAGTCCGGTGCGTCTCGCTCGGGCCGTGGTGCATCTGCCGCAGGCCACGGCGCGCTCCCGGTGTGCGGTGCTGGAGCGTCGGCGGAGGTCGCTGCAACGCGCGGCGGTGGAGCGCTCGGCGCTGGCAGCGTTGGAAGCTCGACGACCTGGCCACCGGGACCTGTCGGCGACGTCTCTTCGGCTGGCGGCACGCTCGGGATCGGCGACGCAGGCGGGCTCGCCTCGGCCGATGCAGGACCCGGCTGGCCTTGATCGGGCTCGCGCTCGGCCGCCGCTGGTATGTCGACCGCGGGAGCCACCGATGTGCCTGGCGGCGAGCTGCCAGCCGTCTCGGCGTCGGGGTCGTCCGGGATCTCACCGGGCGCTTGTGCGTCGACGGGCGCGGGCGATTCGCCGCTTGGGCTCGGCGATGGTGAGCCCCCGCCTCCGGGCGGTGCATCCCCAGACGGCGGGGCTTCGCCGGAAGGCGGCGTTTCGCTTGGCGGGGGCGAACCCTCGCCTTCCGGTGGCGCTTCGTCTCCTGACGGCGGTTCGCTCTGCGATGGCGGAGCTTCACCCGGGGATGGCGAGCTCGGCGCGGCTGTGACTGGCGCGGGCTGATGGTGAGAGCGCGCCATCCTGGCAAGGCGCGTCGTGTAGTACAGGGTCTGCAGACGGTTCGTGGCGTCTTGGGCCGCCTTCGGACCGACCGTTGCCGCGAGGAAATCGGCGGTGAGACGATTGCGCTGCAGGAAGACCGTCCACATGAACGCGGCTTGCAGAGCGAACGCGAGCAGCCATCCGAGGTTGCTTGTGGCGTCCGCTAGCGCCTGAGAGACAGCGAGGAGCACCGCGAGAATGAGTGAGTAGACAGCCTTGCGTGCGAGGTATCCCGCGAGCTTCGACAGCCAGGTCCTGAAGAACTCGTGACCTCTGCCGGGGAATATCCCGATGAGCAACGCGACCGGCGCGAACCCGAGCGCCGTCAACAGGAGGATCTGCGCGAGGATGACGCTGAACGCGAGTGCCCCCAGCAATAGGAACGCGCCCATCTCGCCGAGAAAGATCACGATTGAGAGCAGCAGCCGCTGGTACTGGCCGCCCTTGTCCATCGCTTCGGCGGCGGGCTTGTCCTGTTCGCCTAGTGGGTATGTGCCGTTCGTCTTTGCAGGGTCTGAGGCGGGGAGCGCTGCGGCGTCTCCCTTTTCGAGCGCTTCGTGCTCGCTGTTGCGGCGGTGTGACTGGTAGGGGAAGGCGAGGAAGTGAGGCGCGTACTTGTTCTTGTCGTTTACGCACGTCTTGCCCTGCGCGTGGACTTCGGTCGCGGTTTCCAGCTGGCTCGCCAGGCGCGAGTCTTCGGCCGGGCTGCTGCTGAGGGGCCTCACCGCCACGGAGCGCGCCTTGCCGTTCGTGGTGGTCGTGCAGTGCTCGAGCCCGCCGAAGTCAAGGACGGTCCAGGGGTTCAGGACCAGGAGTTCGAAGAGCTGGTTGCTTGCGCCGAGCTTTGCCTGGGATTCGTTGCCGACGCTGCCCTGGTTGGTCAGCGACAAAAGGGCGGTCGAGAGCTGGTTTGAGAGCCTGCTCGCCGGACCTATCGTGCGTTCGGGCTGGGTGACAATCCCGATCGCCAGGACGAAGTACAGAAGCGACACGGCGAGCGCGCCGGCGGTCTCGGTATAGCGGCGCTGCACAAGCGCCTTCCACATCGCCCAGCAGCCGAGTACGACGACCATCGCGACGAGCCACGGGGCACCAAACGTGCTCGCGTACAGGTTGTGAATCGCGGTGGATACCGGCGTGAGCGCGCCCGAGCCGGGGGTCCCGTTGCCGTTGAGGAGATCGAGGTTGAACGCGAAAGCGAACACCGTGATCACCGCGTAGGCGAGGAACGCCGTGATCATCCAAATGACCTGCGCGATGAAGTACGCGATCAATGGCGCGACACCAGAGACGTCGACGCCGCTGGTCAGCCCGACGCTGATCGCGGGGAAGTACTGGTCGAGCTGATAGTTGACGAGCGGGTAGCGTTCGAGCAGGCCACCCGCGGGGATCTGCGGCGCCGGGCCGATATTGCCGTACACGTCGTTCGCGACGGCGGAGGGGCCGGCGAGCAGCACCAGCAGCGCCGCGAACCCGAGAACGCCAAGGACCGTTTTCCGTCGCGGTCGCCTGGGCAGGAGCCGTTGGAGTGCCGGGCGGCGGGCGCTTTTCATGAGTCACTCCTTGGGCTCTGTGGGGTTGTGGTGAACGCTTGGAGGAGGTGCGGGTAGACGAGGTCGATCTGCACCTCGCCGACGCGGCCGTGCAGGTCGCGCATCAGGCAGCGGCCCGCTCTGAATTCGCGGATTCGCCCGACCAGCTCACGAGTGGGCGACAGGCCGACGAAGCGAAGGGCCGCGGCGGCGGCGTCGGCGGAGTCCTGCCCGAAGATGAACACGACGCCGATCAGGTCAGAGAGGTCCCCGAGGTCCGCGATCCTGTGCGTGCCGAGCAGGAGCGTCGCGTTGAAAGCGCGTCCGAGCCTGACCAGGCGGTTGACGATTTGTCGCCCCTGTGGGCTTGCCAGGAGGAACCAGATCTCGTCGAGGCCGACGATCTTGTGACGAGAGCGATCGCGGGAGATGAGCGCCAGCGCGTAGGCCGCAACCAAGGAGAGCGTCGCGACGGACACGCGCTCGGCTCGCGTGTAGGTGTCCCTCGCGGCCGAGGGTTCGGGAAGGCTCAAGCCAGGCATGCGGATCGTCGTCACCGGCTTGGCGACCTCGAGCGACGGGCTTTGTCCGTCACCGAATCCGAGACGGGCGAGTCCGAAGTCGCGGATCACCTCGAGCGCCTCCGCTGCTTCTTTGGCCGGGCTGCGATCGCTGGCCCCCAGCAGCTCAACCGTGCGAAGGAGACTGCGTGAGCCCTCCCGGACTGTGTCCTTGACCGCGAGGGAGACAGCGTTCTCCCACGATCCGGTCGGGCCGGGCAGCAGCTCCAAAAGGTAGGAGCAGGCGAGCTCCTCGCGAAGATCCTTGAGGCCGATCGCTAGCGGATCCAGGCGCCCTTGCTGTGCGGGGTCGCCCGAGAGCTCAAGGACTTCCAGACGCTCGCCGAGCTCGGCCAGCTTGTGCAGACCGTGGTCAGGCTTCGGGTCGAAGTCCACCACCAGGCTGCCGGCGCGCTCGGCCGCGTACTCGATCGCCTCCGAGGCGACGGTCTTGCCCGAGCCGAGGGTGCCGATGAGAAGCGCCGCGGAGGCGCGATCCTCGCGCGGCGCCTGGCTTGCGTCGAAGCGCACCGGCAACGGCGCTCCGGTCGGCGTATAACCGAGATATGGGCCGCGCTGGGAGCCAAGCGTGCGGGTCGCCGTCGGGACCATCGCCCCGAACTGCTCGACCGTGAGCTGCTGGGTGTAGTCGCGCATCACACCCACCCGTCCGGTCGTGGGAGATGTGAGAAGAACAGCTCGTGCTGCAGCCCGGCCGGGCGGTGAAGGGTGATGTCGCCGTACTGCTCCTTCAGCGTGGCGACTCGGCGCTCCAGCTCCTCCTCGCTCGGTGCGCCGAGCGCGAGACCGATCTGGGCGTAGAGCATCGGGGGGTGCCCGCCCGCCTGAAGCTGCGCCTCATACTCACGAGCAAGGACACGGTCGACGCCGGCAAGCACGCTCGGGCCGTGAGCGGCACCCTGGAGCTGCTCGTGGTAGGCGTGCTCCACATCGGCGATTCGCTTTCGCACCTGCGTCAGCGCCTGGCGGTTGCCGAGCCACCGGGCGTGAATCACAGCGTCGACCGGGAACCCGACCGCCTCCAGCGGCGAGAAGAGAACCTCTGCGGTAGCGCCCGGGAACTCGGGTGCTTCGGCGAGCGCGCCGAGGGCGAGCATCGCCTGGTGGCCGCGCCCCTCCTCGCAGTCAACGACCAGGGACTGCTGGTGCTCGGTGATCGCAGCGTTTACACAGCGCCGCAGGTCGTGGCCGAGCGGCTCGAACTCCACGCCGCCGGCCGCTGCGCTCACTACGAGAGCGTCCGGAGCCCAATGGCGGTCCAGCTGCGGCTCTGCGATGCCGCGACAGGCGGCGCGGCGCAGAAGCCACTGCAACTCAACCGTGTGGGCTCTGCGGGTGTGGATGATCCCGTTCAGGCGCTCGTAGATCCGCTGCTCGCGAGTCTCAAGTTCCGACAGCTCCCCGCTTGAGATCGGGGAGGCGACGCCGATTCCTGCGACCTCCTCGACCTTGCGCCGCACGCGGTCAACGCCGCGGACCAGTCCCGATCCGACACCCGTGGTTCTGCGGCCCGCGAGCGAGACGGCGAGGTAAACCTCCGGCGTGTGAGAGCCGAGTTCGTGCAGGCGACGCTCATGCCCGCAGAGGAACGCCCGCCACGCCTCTGGATCCTGGTGGCGGTCGTCGAGCAGACCTTCGGTGTGGCGCACGTACTGATCGGCCGGGTAGGCACGGTTGACGCGCCACAAGGAGAAATCCGCAGAGAGCGCGTGCGCGAGCCGCTGAAGGCGCCGCTGTAGCTGCCACTTCTCACCCGACGGGAGGTATGGGTAAGACGTCATCCCCAGCCGATAAAGACCGGCGCTTGATCCACTACGGCCGACGAGGACGTTCCCTCTCGCGTAGCGCAGTGGGAAGCTCATGGGCGCACCTCGACGACCTGGCCGTCTGATAGCTCGATCACTTCCGCGAGCCGCTCGCCGCGGCGCAGCTTGTGTCCCTCAGCCCGGCGGACGACGAGCCGGCCGCGGCCGGGGATCGCGACGACCGCGTGCGCGAATACGAGCCGCGCAGGGCCTCGCACCCGTCCGTGGTGAAGAACGGGCGAGTGCTGATCGGGCGCGACCCACACCTGCGGTGCCCAAACGTGGACCTCCCCCTCAGCAGGGATCGGAGCGTCGAGTGAGCGCCTCGCGGCGCGCATCTGCAGCGCGCTCCACGAGGTCAGGTAGCGGTGGGCAGGCCGCCCGTCCGGGGCTGCCTGCCCTGCCAGGGTCGCGATCATCCCTGGTGCGATCAGCAGCCGAAGCGGCCAGTCAAGCCAGCCCAGCAGCACCCCAGCAATCAGCGTGGCGAGGAACCCCACGGCTGCTGCCACGGCGCCGCCTCGCCAGCCGTGCGAGCTCGCGCCCAATACCCCGCCCATCCCGGCGAGTACGACCGCCAGCAGGATCGAGCGCTGGCTGAGCACCAGCACCCCGACCAGGGCGGCAAACGCCCAGCCAAGCCACTCCAGGGGGACTCCGCCGGGGATCGGCAGGCGACGACCGTCGATCTGGTAGATACGGCGGTCGGGCCTGAATATCCGCTGGTATGAGCGGATCGGGTGTGAGGAATCACTCATCGCTCGCAGACCTTCTGCTCACCCGAAGATCTGTTTGCCGATGGCTTCCGCCGCTTTGGCGATGTCCGACGACGCGAACACCATCCACGCGACGACGATCGCGGCGAAGAGGAACACCGCCAGCTCGGTGTAGCGGCGGTTTACGAGGAACATCAGGCTGACGACGCCAACGATCCCGCCATACAGCTCGGTCGCGTAGCTCTTTAGAAGGCTTGCGACGTTCGCGCCGACATTGTTACCCGAGGCCAACGCGACTGCTGGGAACAGGACCAACACGCACCCCGCGAGTCCGAATCCGAGATAGATACGCTTCTTAGGTGACATGCCGCTCACTTCCTCCGCGCTGTCGATGATTCGGTGTGAGCGGGCTGCGTCACAGTCACCGTTACACCGCGTGTGGTCGTGACCATGTGAGAGGCGCTGAAGTAGGACGCAATGCCGCGAACAAGCAGCAAAAGCACACAGCCCCACAACAACACGCGACCCACGAAACGGGCCAGTTGAGCGAAATTGTCGGCCCGGTCGGGACCGACACTCGACTGACTGTCACTGTTAGTCGTCCTACGGAAAGCACGCATAGGACGACCGTACGCGACACTTCACAAAAACACCACAAGCGACGACGATGTGAAAACAACTACTTACATCAAACGTGAAAGCAAGCGCTTTCATACACCTGCAAGCAGGCGCGAGCATGCGCCGAGACCGACATGCTGGGGGCGCGGTCCGACCGAACCGAGGCGTATGTGCTATGCGGCGAATCTCACGAGATCAGCGAGCTCGTCGATCTGCCCCCTGATGCTGGCGAGTGCCTGCTCAAGCAGCCGGCAGGCGGAGTAGTCAACCAGCGAGTAGTAGACAGACGTACCCTCGCGTCGTCGCGCGACGATTCCCGAGCGATGCAGGATCCCCAGGTGCCGCGAGACGTTCTGCGGAGTGCTCGTAACCGCGTCTGAAAGCTCCTGCACACTTTGCTCGTGTTGCTCAAGGAGCGCGAGCAGCCGGACCCGAGTTGGGTCGGCCAAGAGCGCGAGGCGTTGGGTCACGAGGTCCACTAGGGGCTCTGTCCACGACTGCGGCATCACGCTTTCCTCATTGGCCGAGATAGCTGAACTGGTCTGCCGGAGCTTCCCGGCGGGGCTCTGCACGCGAGACGGCCGGAGGGCTTTCGGCCGGCGGGGGAGAAGCAGGCTCGCTCGGCGTGAATCGCCGTCGCGTAAAGACCGCTCGGTGGTGAATCGTTCCACGAGTCCGGTGCCGCGAGTGCTTTCCTCTTGCAGGATGCGCGACGGTCGATCCAGGACTACCGCGCCGTGCCCGCGGCTCGACAGGAGACGAATGGCCAGTGGTCACCTTCGGCTCGATGCGTCGAGGATAATGACGAACGCTTGACCGGCGAGATCCGATCACCCGCCCGCCGGCCGCGGCCGCCGCGACCACCATCAGAAAGCTCGCCCACCAGCGCACAGTCCGCCAGCGTGAATGGGCCGGCTCAAAGCGGATCGTTAGCCGCGTCGGCCTCTCGACGGTGCCTGGTGTCTCCCACTTAAACGCGTACTCGTCGAAGACATCAAGTTCCTGCGATCCCGCAGCCTCGCACTTGGCGTCGGAGTTCAACTCTCCGAGACGGTCAACGGGCCAAGCGGGCGTCGAGACAGTCATGCTCCTTATGCCGAGCTACCACGCTCCTACGCAAGCAAATTACAAGCACTACTGCCGACCCGCACGCGCACCGGACCAATGGCCTTCGGCCCCAGAGCCGAGGGTAGCGCCACGAATGATAGAAATGGCGGTCGTGACTGACTCGCGCCCAGGATGTTCTGCACCCGTCCGGTCGCGGCGGTAGGAGTCGCCCTAGCATGAGGCTCCTTCCCCGCAGAACTCGTCGACCCGAGCGACTACTGCGCAACGCCCTCAAGCGGGTGAACGCACACCCGGCCCGCACCGAGGGATCAGGAGTCGACGTACAACTGCTTGCGCAGGTTTCCGTCAGCGATGACTGGCCACATATCCGGGAGTATTGGACGCGCCGCGCCGGGATGACCGGCTCCTGGCCGGCCCGTGTGGCGCCTGACGAACTAGTGCTCAATCTTTGGCCGATCCCTCCAGGCCAATTGCACCTGACGACAGGTGTCGGCGTCAAGCCACAGAGGCGCCAGCCACGGAACCTCCTCGGCACGCCCGCACTGACGTGCTTTGAGCCGGCCCAAGATCGCGCCAGCGCGGATGCAGCGCTCGCGCGGGCCATCGCAGGCTGGGTCGACGACGTCCTGGCGCATGGTGAGTACAGCGCCGGACTTCGGCTGGCACCGCCGATACTCGAGGAATGGGCATCCAAAGGCCGGCTGGTACGCCGCAGAATCGTCACCTTCGATCTTGAGTGGCAGCTGGCCGGCGCCGAAGGCTTGACGTGGCCAGCATCAGCCTGACTCTCTAGCGAACGCCCACCCTGACTGGCCGACTCGCCGCGGCAAGAAATGGGTAGGCGCGGCTGTACTGGATCAGCGCCCGGAACAGATAGGACGGGCGCCCCGGGCCTCCGGGGGTGAACGTATAGCGGTATGCGAACCGACCACGCGCGTTGGTACGCAGTGTTTCGATAGTCCGCCATCGACCAAGGAAGAAGATCTCCATCTGGATGATGCTGCGTTCCGGTGGGATGTAGCCTCCGATCAGACGGCCACGAAAGTCAAAGGGCACGCCCATTCGCACGCGCCGCGGCGCGTCGAGTCCGATATCGGCGAAGACCCTCTCGTGATATTCAATCTGAGCCGCATACCCGGTGTCCAGCGCATGAGAGCGCCACGCGACCAAGAGACCGCGAGACGGACCCCTCCGCACGACAAACGCCCATTCTCCTGCGACATTGGTCTTGGTGGCGGCGATCGCGCGCAACGGCGCCCCGGTGTAGGCCGCCTGCTGTAGCAGTTCCATACTTGCCCCAGCCACAGGTGAGCCCGTCGGTTCCCGAAGAGTACCCGACAACCTCAGCCCAGAGCGCGCGTAGCCACGGGTAATCGGCTTGAGGAGCCTCGCATCCCGCGCCGCGAGTCGCGCGTGATCGCCACACGTCCCGTTGCACGCGCCCCGACCCACGACGGCCTCACGGTTCAGCACAGTCGTCGCATTGCCGGCCGCATCGGTCACTTGCACCGCGAGGCGATGCGGTCCATCGGGTATTCCCGCCATGTTGAAAAAGACGTACTGGTCGTTAACTTCGAGCGCGCATGGCACGGCGTGAATAAATGCCGGTCGGCCATCGCGTGTCTGTCCCACATCTTCACAGCGGCCGCTGTTGTTCTCAACGGCGGTGGTCTGCACGACCTTGCCATCTACTTCGAGAATCGCCCGAAACATCCCTGAGCCAGTATCTGTGCCCGTAATCGCCAGGTTCTGCTCACCTTCTAGCTCGGTCCCGGTGGTGAGCGTCCCGCCAACAACGGTCACCTTTGGCGAGCTATTGTCTTCGAGCGTGATCCTGGCGCTCACCAGCCCCGCAAACGCGATAGGACCCGTAGTACCTCCTTCGCAATGTTCTTCGCTACCACCAAGGCCGCCCCAGCATCCGGCGACCATGTATATGCCGGGGGCCGGTCCGCCGGGTTCGGACAGAAGGTCCGTGGAGGGCACGTCACTTTCCGTATTGGGGGCGAGCCGTCCCATGAACCCGCCGGTTGTCGAGCAACTGTAGTGGTACACCGTACTCACGCCGCATCTCTCAAACGGCGATGAGAATCGATACGGGGCCTTCAGGTTCTCGAACGTGAAGGCGGCGCCCGTATCCTCGTTATCGACGTTGTTAAACGTGCGAAAGAGCGTCGCTTCGTCGATTTGGGTCCCGGCCGGCGGCACAAACGCCCACACGGCTTCAGATCCGACGGGGACTGCTTTGTCGCCCATAACGGCAGCCCACATATAGCCGCCCTCCCCACATTCGTTTTCGGTCTCGACTTCGGAGTTGCCGGTGGTCGGCGTCCAACCGTCTATCGACGCCGCGGCGCCGTTCGGCTGTGAGCAGGAGAAGAAATCGTAGGCTCCGGCACTTGCGGTCGCTGGCTGGACCACTGGGGCGGCGAGCGCCAGTGCGATGACAGTCAGAAGGGGCCCTAGCGGGGTGGCCGCCCCGCGGCACGGCGTAGATGCGCGGGCGTTGCCAACCTTGGTCACTGGCGCACCCTGACTCTCACGGGCCGGCTCGTCGAGGCAAGAAATGGATAAGCGCGGGTGTACTGGATGACTGCTCGGAAAAGGTATGGGGACCCCGCTCCGGTGCTGAAGGTGTAGCCGTAGGCGAACCGGCCGCGATGGTTGGTGCGGAGAGTTTCGATCGTCCGCCATCGGCCGTTGAAGAAGATCTCCATCTGGATCGTGCCGCGTTCCGGTGGGATGTAGCCGCCGACCAGCCGACCGCGAAAGTCAAACGGCTGGCCCACGCGCACGCGCCGTGGTGCAGAGAGTGCGATATTCGCAAAGACTCTCTCGCGATATTCGAGCCGAGCTGCATACCCGGCGTCCAACGCATGCGAGCGCCACGCGACCGAGATGACGCGGGACGGTCCTCTCGGTACGGCGAAGGTCCACTGGCCTGCAGCGTTGGTTGTCGTGGTGGTGACAACTCGGACAGGAGCTCCCGTATAGGACGCCCGTTGCAGCAGTTCCAGACGCGCGCCCCCCACAGGCGAGCCCGTAGGGCTATCGAGAGTACCTGACAATCTGAGCCCGGAGCGCACGTAGACCCGGGTGATCGGCTTTAGGAGCTTCGAACTCCTCGCCGTAAGTTTCGCCTGATCGCCACACGTCCCGTTGCAGGCACCGCGACCGACGACCACTGCACGGTCCAGCACTGTCGTTGCGTTACCGGCCGCGTCGGTTACGAGCACCGTCAGCGTATGCGGCCCGTCGGGTACGGTGGCGAAATTAAAGCTAACGTACTGATCGTTGACTTCCAGCGCGCACGGCACGACATACAGAAATGCCGGTCGACCGTCCGTGGTTTGCCCAACGTCTTCACAGTGACTGCCGTTGTTATCGACGGTCGTCGCCTGCGCTTCTTTACCATCGATCTCGAGAATGGCCTGGTAGATGCCCGATCCGCTATCGGTGCCGGTAACTGCCAAGGTCTGCGTGCCCCCTAGCTCGGTACCCGTCGTGAGAGTACCGCCGACTACCGTCACTTTCGGGGAGGTGGCATCTTCCAGGGTTATCGTAGCCATGCTCAGCAGCGCCACCGCGGCATACTTGATCGTAGCGCCGTCACAGTAGTTGCCACCCCCGGAAGGATTCTCGCAGCCCGACACCATCGTAATGCCAGCGGGCGGGCCCGAGCCGCCCCCTTGTACTTGCTCAGGTTCGAGGTCCTGTTCCGGCACCGTGATGAGGTTGTGTGTCGAAACGCGCCCTTCAAACGGACCCGAGCAGCAGCAGGCTTCCGCGTGTACGCAGGTCTTAAAGGGACGTGAACCCCGATATGGCGCCTCTAGCGACTCAAACGCCGTCGCGGTGCCGGTATCCTGCCAGTCACTGTTGTTGTACTCGTAGTGCAGGGTCGCTTGCCGGATTCGTGTGCCTGCTGGCGGCAAAAAGGTCCATCCCGATTCGGCGGCTACAGGGACTTCCTTCCATCCCAGCATCCCAGCTGCGAGCCAGCCACCCTGCGCACATTCGTTTTCTGCCACCATGTTTGCGTTATTTGAAAATGGCGTCCAGCCGTCGATCGGGGCTGGATCGCCGTTTGGTTGCGTGCATGAATAGACGTCAAAAGCGCCGGCGTGAGCGGGGGACGGCTGCACGGTGGGCACTGCTAGCAGTAGGGCCAACGTGGTCAATAGCAGTCCTACCCGGCTGCGCGAGGCGAGCGAGTGTGGTGTTACAGCCAGCGTGTTCATTTTCCGAGATAGTTGAGGCTCGTGCCGCCGCCACTCTGAGCTGGTTGTTGTGGGGCTTCGCTCGACGACGCTTCGCCAGATTGACCGACTGACGCCGCGGTAGCCCGGACAGGACTGGATGATCCTGGGGTTGAGGACGAGCTCTTTCCGGATGATCCGCCGACCGCGAGATATCCAAGGCTCTTGCTCGGTGGGGCCGGCGACATGTGAACCGTCCCGGGTTTTGATGGGTCCGCAGCCAGGCTCGAGGTGCGAGTCCACACTACTGGTCCGGTGGGAGCGCGCGGTCTCGTCGCCAGCCCAGCCCGTCCCTCCACCTGCCTCTTGACACGCGCCTGGTGCCGCGGGCTCGGTGCCGTTATTTCGTGAACGATATGGCCGGTAAGCGCGCCCCCCGCCGCAACGATTGCAGTCCCAGCGGCCGCGGCCTTGACGAGTCCTGCGCCGCCAAGCACCTCGGCCGTTCGCTCACCGCCGCCGCGCGGGATAGAGCTGACGCGCTGTTCGAGCCATATTGCGACCTTCCCGAAACCCCCTGCGTGCCCCGATGACACGGCGGGTAGGGGAAGGAACGCCGCCGATGCCGCGCGCTGCCACTCTCGCCCACGCATCTCCCGGCGTAGCCGGCGATAGACCCGACCGCAAGGGGCACAAGCCTGAACATGCGCCCGCGCTCGACGCGCCTCGTGGTCGCTGGCCTGCCCGGCTGCGTCGGCGGCTATGGCTCGGGACCGGAACTCGCACATGCGCCCGGCTGCCGCGATGGCCGCCACGCGATCGAGCTTTGCCGACGCACTTCGAGCGGCCGAGCGAACCTCGCCAAGAGGTAGGTGCAATAGGCGTGCCGTTGGGATCGGACCGACGCCGCAGGTGGCCATGATGGAGACGACTTCTCGCTCGCGTGGGCTTAGGTCCGCCATCAGATCGGCAGCCCGCGCGAAGCGGTCCCTGAGCTCCAGCCGATCAAACGGGTTGACGCTTCCGGTCGCTTGAGCAAGCGCAGCGTCAAGCTCCACCCTGACACGCGAGCCAAGTCGCGCGAAGTGCCGCCCTTCGCGGTAGCGACGACAGCGATGATCGACCGCGAGCCAAAATGCCCCGAGCAGATGGTGTTCGTTGGCGATCCGGCGCGGAGACATGACGACGGCCGTGATCGCGTCGTCTACGATTTCCTCCTGTGCCGAGACCGGCACGCCGCCGGACTCGCTCCGCCGGCGCAACTGCCCGACTAGCTCTGGGCGGCGCCTATGTAGCTCTCCTGCCGCCTCCTCCGGCGAACAACCACCGATCCGGTGCCAGGGCCGGGTCATGTGCCGTATCCCCGGCTTGCGCCGTAGCGGCAGATATGTCGAAAGCTGCTCATCCATGAGAAAGCCGTGCTAGAACCCTTCCGAGCAACGAACTTTACGCCGAAACCGAGAACTGTGCCGCGGCTCTTGACGAGGCGGGGACATGGCTCGGCTTCGCCTCCGTCGGCCTCGACGCCGGGGCCTGCGCGGGTCGGCGGCTCGCGGCGAGGTCGCCGGCGCTGTCGGAGCGGATGTCGGCTCGCCTCACCGTCACGTACGTTGACAGCTGCGCCAAAGGGAAATTATGAAAGCGAAGGCTTGAGCGTGACCGACTTCCTACAGGAGAAGCGCAGCGAGATCGCAAAGCGGCTTTCTGAGCTGCAGCCGTCGGTGGATGAGTACAACCGTCTAGAGGCCGCCGAGCAGGCGTTGGCGGCTATCGACCGATCCGGGCCACGGTCCGCGAGAGTTGCCGCTCCCCGCCGACGTCGGGGTCCGGGCCGTCCACCTGGCTCCAGATCCAAAACGAACAGGCCCGCTGTGTCGAGCAGCGCGCCCAAAGCCGGATCGAGCAAGACTGGAATTCGCCGCGGCGGTAGCCGTAAAGGCAGCGCCCGTGGCGCCCAGGCGCTCTCGCTCATCCAGGATCAGCCCGGAATCACGATCCCGGAGCTCGCGGCGAAGATGGCGATCAAACAGAACTATCTCTATCGCATCCTGCCCGCGCTTGAGGCAGACGGCAAGGTCACCAAGGACGGTCGAGGCTGGCACGCCAAATAGCCTGCGCGGCGGGGGCTCACGGATGTCCATCGTTGTCTGACAATGGTCTGGGGCGGCCGTCGCATCGACCTGGACGCGACGTTCGGGGGAGCGCCGTGGGATAGTCGCTCCGCCTTGCCGCTGTGTGCCGGTCCAGGTACCGGGTTACGCGGGGGCGACAATCCGGCTGCTCACAAGCACGCTCTCGAGTCAGTGCACTGTGACTCGCTGATCCGCGAGGCATTCATGCTTTCATCGGCCTACACGTAGACGCGTAGCACCTGCGCATCGGAGTTACTAGCGCCGCTCTTTTAGAATCCATCCCAGGTCGACTACGCGAGCCTGTGCTAGTGAGCGCGCGGGATCTTGCACGCGATCAGCTGCCACTGCTACTACCACTCCACAGCTCAAGACTCCGACCGCCCAATAATGCGCTGCTCGCTTTCCTGTTGCGGAGAGCCCAATCGGTGGCGGCGCGCGCAACATCGCCGGTAGCCCATTGCCATCCACCTTTGCACATGCCTCAGCGACTGTCCAAAGCTTTGTAAACGCGCGATCTTGCTCACATTCTGGAAGTTGACCGACGGCCTTTCTGTCGGACTCGGCAAACACCCGCGCGCTGACCGTCGGCGCGAACGGGGCGACTGGCTCAAGATCCACGCCAACGCGACCTTGCGAAGCAACAGCCACGCCGATCCAACGTCCGGCATGAGTAATGCTGAAGCAAGGTGCGTTTTCACCAGTCGCTCGCGACACAGCATGCGGCTTGCCGTTCTGCCCGATGGCGAAGCGCACCTGTGTTGGCCGCAGCCCCGACAGCTCAAGTACGACACGTTGGGCCAACGCTCGTCCGAGCAACGAGTCGACGTTCATGTCGACCGTTCCGTTCCACGCTGCACGAGCCAGGGCGGCACGCTCTGCTGGAGCTATGTGCGTCACAAGACGGGTGAGCCAGACAGAGATTCGCGGCTCCTGCGCTGCGTACCCCGTGGCTCGCGACGCTGGCCGCAGCATGCGCCGCTCGTTCACGATTCTCGGCCGAGCTTCGCGATGTCTGCCGCGATAGTCGAAGCCTCCTGACGGATCCGACGCAGCGTCCCACCGATGGAAGTTACAAAACCGACGAAATAGAGCCCAGGAGTCGCTATCGATCCATGAGCCCCTGTGGTAGTTGGCGTGCCGCGCTCGCCCAGAACACCGAGATGTCCCACGAGCGGCTCTAGGCCAGAACCGTATCCGGTGGCCGCCACGATCGCGTCGGGCGTGAGCCGACGCGCCCCTCCCACCAATACCTCGTCATCTGCCACGTTGTCTACCTCGGGCACGATCTCTATATCCCCTCGCTTGACCGCCGCGACGAATCCGACGTCGATGAGAGGCAACACGCCGTCCTCGATGACACGCGTATACATACCGCGGCTCGGGCGTGGGAGGCCGTACTCTGTCAAATCGCCAAACGTTAGCCGCGCTAGCCCAGATCTTGCAGTAAGCCCGCCGGAGTGACTTCGGCCGTGTCGTCGGGGGTGAGTGGGGGTGTCAGCATCGAGGTGTGGGCGGGGAAGGCTTC
>JADGPP010000115.1 GCA_017882375.1 Solirubrobacteraceae bacterium
TGGAAGCTTTGCCCACTGGATGTCGAGATAGTCCTCGAGCCTCCAGGAGAGCGAGAAGTCCGCCATCTCCTGCGCGCTGAGCCCAGCCGCCCACATCGACCCCCAGATCGCACCGCCCGAGCACGCCGAGATCAGCGCGGGCTCCACCTCCGCCTCTTCAAACGCCCGCCGCACGCCGATCAGCGATACGCACGCCCCCGCTCCGCCTCCGGCGATCAGCGCTATCCGCGCTGCCGCCAGAGACTCGATCGGCCGCCGGCGCAACGGCCCCAGCACGTCCGCCTCTGGGCGAGCAGGACGATCGATGCCGGGAATCGGCAGCAGCGCCCGCCGGGCGCGGAGCAGGAATCCCGGGTCCACCGTCGCGCGAACGAGATCGACGCCCTCGCGTAGCCAGCCGAACCCAAGCAGGACGTTGTAGAGATCGAGATCGAGGCGAGGGCGAGACGGCATCGGCTAATTCCTCGTGCCCGTGGCTGCCGCCGCGCGGGCCGGCTTTGAACTCGCGCGATCCTTCGTCGGGCGACCCTTCGTCGTCGTCGCCGTGGGGCGAGCCTTGGTGCTCTTCGCGCGCCCGGTCCCGCTCTCCAGTGCCGCGGCGCGGCCCTGGGCGGTGCTCGTGCGGCCGTTGGCACTCGCGACGACCGCGCGAGGGCTCGACGCCGCCTCCCGTGCCACCGCCGTGGGGCCGCTGCCCCCCGGCAGCGCGAGCCGGAAGATCTTGCGCACGACCGAGCCGAACTGGCTGTGCAGCGGGCCGGTGTTGTACGGGATGGCGTAGCGCTCGCAGATCTCGCTCACCTCGAGTGAGATCTCCGCGTAGCGGTGGGCGGGCAGGTCGGGGAACAGATGGTGCTCGATCTGGAAGCTGAGGTTGCCCGCCAGGATGTGGAACAGGTCGCCTCCGGTCAGGTTGGCCGAGCCGAGCAGCTGGCGGTAGTACCACTCCCCGCGGGTCTCGCTCTCGGTCTCCTCCTCGGTGAACTGCTCCGTCCCGTCGGGGAAGTGCCCGCAGAAGATGATCGTGAAAGCCCACAGGTTGCGGGTGAGGTTCGCCGTCGCGTTGCCGGCGAGCACGAACGGAAGCGAGGGGCCGGAGAGGATGGGGAACAGCACGTAGTCCTTGAGCGTCTGGCCTTTGACCTTGCGCCAGATGTCTGAAAGCATTCCGCGCTTCTCTGCCAATGCCAGCTCGCCGGTGGCGATCCGCTCGGTCTCGAGGTCGTGCAGAGCCACCCCGTACTGGAAGAAACTCGCGAGCAGCGCCGCGTAGAGCGGGTTGCCGAGGTAGTACGGACGCCACGGCTCATCCTCGGACATGCGCAGGATGCCGTAGCCGATGTCGCGGTCCTTGCCCACGATGTTCGTGTGCGTGTGGTGCATGTAGTTATGCGAGTGGCGCCACTGCTCGGCCGGGCAGGCGGTGTCCCACTCGAATGCCTTGCCGTTCAGCCGCTCATCGCCGGTCCAGTCGTACTGCCCGTGCATGATGTTGTGGCCGATCTCCATGTTGTCGAGGATCTTCGACAGCGAGAGGGCGGCGGTGCCGCCGAGCCAGGCGGGCGGCAGGAAGCCGGCGAACAGCAGGCCGCGGCCCGCGACCTCAAGGCCGCGCTGGACGCGGATGAGACGGTTGATGTAGTCGACGTCGCGCTGACCGAGGTCCGCGACGACGCGGGCGCGGATCGCGTCGAGCTCCTGGCCGAAGGCCTCGAGCTGCTCGGGTGTGAGAGTCGGTGCGGTGCTGGGCATGGCTTGCTCCTTCGCGGGGTCGGGGTTCAGAGATCGAGCGCGACGTCGCCGAGGGGCACCGACACGCAGATGCGGATCTGCTCGTCGGGGGCGGTCGAGACCTGACCGGTGACGAGGTTGCGCACGGTCCCTGTCGTCTTACGGCAGCTGCACGTGTTGCAGATGCCCATTCGGCATCCGTGGTCTGGGGCCAGGCCGGCGTCCTCGGCCTGCTCGAGCAGCGGCAGGCCGCTGTTGGCGGCCTCGCGTCCGCTGGCGGCGAAGCTGACGATGCCCTCGGCGCCGTCGGTGTCGAAGCTCAGCGCCGCCGGCGTGAAGGTCTCGACCGCCGGCTCGGCCAGGCCGTCCTTGGCCCACACGGCGCGGACCGAGGCGATCAAAGCCGGTGGGCCGCAGACGAACGTCGCCGCGCCCGAGTGCTCGGAGATCACGGCAGGCAGATGCTCGCGGCAGAAGCGACCGGTGAGCTTTGCGCCGCGGCCGCGGGTGAAGCCGCGGGCGACGCTGAGGCGCTCGTTGCGGTCTGTGAGCCGATCGAGCTCGGCGCCGTAGAGAGCGAGCTCGCGCGAGCGCGCATAGTTGAGAAAGCCGATCTCCCCCTCAAAGCCCTCGTCGCAGAGCGTGCGCAGCATCGCCATAACCGGCGTTATGCCGCTGCCGCCGCTGATCAGCAGGACGCGGTCGGGCCGCGGGTCTGCAAGCACGAAGTCGCCCTGCGCCTGGGTCAGGCCGACGATCAGCCCTGCCCGCGCGTGCTCGCGCAGGTGGCGTGAGACCCTGCCCTCGGGGTGGGTCGAGACGGTCAGCTCAAGCGCACCGCCGGCAGCGTGCTGGGAGCCGGCGGGAGAGTAGGGCCTGGTGTGGCGAACGCCGTCGATCTCGACGCTCACACCGACGAACTGCCCGGCCTGCAGGCCCCGCCAGTTCTCGTTCGGGCGCAGCGTGAGCGTGACGCTCTTCGGTGTCTGGTGGCGGACAGCCGTCACCTCGGCGCGCACATCGCGCTTGAGTAGCAGCGGTCTGACGAGCTCGACGTAGCGGTCGACGCCGTGCGGGAAGGTGAGCGCCTCGGCGAGGCTCGAATGAAGAAGGCGGCGGCCGAGGCCGCGTGGCGAAGTGGCGCCAGCAAGACGGGAAGATTGGGCGCGGGCGACCATGACGCGAGATGATGTTACCTAAAATGAGGGAACATTGATGATGGTACCCTGAGGTCGCTGATGCCAAGCGAGAGCTCCAAGACGATCGCCCGGACTGGCCGGGGCCGAGAGGACTCGGCATCCGACTATGACCTGACGGTCGAGCAGCTCGCAGCCGAGGTGGGGATGTCGGTGCGCAACATCCGCAATCACCACACGCGCGGCCTGCTGCCCCCGCCCGAGGTGCGCGCGCGGGTCGGCTACTACAACTCCGAGCACGTCGCGCGGCTGCGCCTGATCCTCGACCTGCAGGCCGACGGCTTCAACCTCACTGCGATCGAGCGGCTGCTGGGCGGATCGGACGGGCTGGCCGAGCGTCTGCTCGGCCTGCGCAAGGCGGTGACCACGCCCTTTGAGCCCGAGGCCCCCGAGCTGATCACGCTGGAGGAGCTGGAAAAGCGCTTTGGCGAGGTCGACGGGAAGGACGCCGCGCGGGTGGGAAAGCTCAGGCTGCTCGTGGCGCTGGGAGACGACCGCTTCGAAGTCCCGAGCCCGGCGCTGCTGGACGCCGCCGAGCAGGTTGTGGCGCTCGGGATCCCCCTGCACGCGGCGCTCGTGCTGATCGAGCGTGTCAGCCGTGACTGCGATTCGATCTCGCGCGGCTTTACGAAGCTGTTCCTCAGAGAGCTGTGGGAGCCCTTCGACGAGGCCGGGCAGCCGGATGAGGGCTGGGATGAGCTGATCGAAGGCGTTGACGCGCTGCGGCCGCTGGCCTCCGAGGCGCTGCTGGCGCTGTTCAAGCTGCGGATGACCGCGCAGCTTGAGGACGCGTTCGGCAAGGTGATCGAGCACCAGGCCAAGCGCAAGTAGGCGGGCGGGGCCTGCGGTTGAGCGTCATGAGGACCGGGCAGATCGACTTCGCCGCCGAGGGCCTGCTCGACGGGCGGGAGGGGCAGCCGCGCGCCGAGCGCGTGGCACTGCTCGAACACCTCGCCGCCGAAGGAGTGCCGCTGGCCGAACTGCGCCGAGCAACGGCGGCGGGCACGCTCATATTCCTTCCGGCCGATCGGGCGATCTTGGGAATCGAGCGCTACACCTCCGCACAGGTGGCCGATCTCGGCGGCGTGGATCTGGAGTTCCTGATCGCGGCGCGCCGTGCGATGGGCCTACCCGTTGCCGAGCCCGAGAAGGCCGCCTACACCGAGGCCGATCTGCAGTCAGCCCAGATGATCCACGCCACGCGTGACGCCGGGATCGCCGACGAGGAGATCCTCGATCTGCTGCGCGTCCTCGGACGCGGACTCTCCCAGGCTGCCGTGAGCCTGCGGGCGCTTCCGCTTAAGCTCGCCCTGCAACCTGGAATCAGCGAGCAAGAGCTCGCTGAGCGCTATACCGATGTCGCCTCACGGCTATATCCGCTGCTCGACCCGCTGCTGGGAAGCCTGCTCGCGCTGCACCTGCGCCATGCCGCACAGAGCGAGGCGGTCGATGCGATGCAGCGCAGCGGCGGGCGACTCCCCGGCGCGCGCGAAGTGGCAATCTGCTTCGCGGACCTTGTCGGCTTCACGCGCCTTGGCGAGGAAGTCCCACCCGATGAGCTTGGCCGTCTGGCGGCACGCTTGGAAGCCCTCGCCGCCGAGGTCGCCGAGCCGCCCGTGCGGTTGGTCAAGACGATCGGCGACGCTGCGATGCTCGCCTCGGTCGAGCCCGAGCCGCTGCTGGACGCCGCCCTGCGGTTGCTCGACTTGGCGGAGGCCGAGGGTCAAGACTTCCCTCAGCTGCGCGCGGGCGCAGCTCTCGGACCCGCCCTGCCTCGCGCCGGCGACTGGTTCGGGCGGCCTGTGAACCTCGCCAGCCGCATCACCGGGGTCGCCCGCCCCGGGAGCCTGCTTGCCGAGCGCGAGGTGCGCGAGTCCGCGCGCGAGGCCTACCGTTGGTCGGATGCGGGCGAGCACCGCCTGCATGGCATCCGCGAGCCGGTGGCCCTGTTTCGAGTGCGTCGGTTGGAGTCGGGCTGAGGGGCCCCCAACCTGTCTGGCAAGTCCCTCGGTGAGACTTGAAAGCCCGCGTGGCGCCATGGCGTTTGTCGTGTATGTCCAGGCCTCGCATAGCACCGCGACGTACTGTCGCCGCCAGCGCGGCGCAGGAGCGAATCGGGCTGATCGCGGGCGAAGGCCGACGCGAGGTGATCGCCGAGATCCTCTTGAGAGAGGGATTCGCACTCACGTCCTTCGATTGCGTGCAGGCGATCATGGACATGGAGGGAGCCGCCGAGCCCTCGGCGATTGTGCTGTGGCTCGAGAACGCGATCGCCTCCGTTCCGAGCCTCATCGAGCCGCTGAGCAAGTGCTCCAAACAGGCGCCAGTCGTGGTCGCGTGCCCGAGCATCCAGCGATGGGAGCTTCGCGCGGCGCTCGCAGCGGGGGCGGCTGGGGTAGTCATCTACGACGAGCTGGACAGCAGCCTGGGACCCTGCCTGCGAGCCGTGAGAGTGGGTCAGATCTGCGTGCCGCGAGAGCACTGGCGACAGATCGACCCGCCCGTGCTCTCAGCGCGCGAGAGGCAGACTCTCAGCTTGGTGGCGATGGGCTATACGAACGGTCAGATCGCTGAGCGTCTGTTTCTCGCGAAGAGCACCGTCAAGGGTCACCTCTCATCGGCATTCGGCAAGCTCGGCGTGCGGTCGCGCAACGAAGCTGCGGATCTCGTCCTGAACCCCGAGCGCGGTCTCGGCATGGGAATCTTGGGTCTCGGCGGCGAGCCCCTGCAAACGCTACCGAGCACGGCGCAATGACCGCCGGCGAGGACATTCCGCTGACCGTGATGGATCACCACGATCCGCAGCTGTTGAGCGAACTCGTGGCTGCAATCGAGGAGGTCGCCGCGACCGGTGCGTTCACGGGAGGCGCCGCAGTCGAAGAGTTCGAGGCCGATTATGCCGCCTGGTGTGAGGTTCCCCACGCCGTAGGGGTGTCCTCCGGCACCGAAGCGCTCGTGCTGGCTCTACGGGCGCTAGGGGTTGGGCCTGGCGATGAGGTCGTAGTCCCGGCCAACTCGTTCATCGCGACCGCCGAGGCGGTCAGCCTGGTGGGCGCCCGCCCACGCTTCGCCGACGTGGATGCCGAGACGCAGCTGATGACCGCGGAAACGCTGCAGCAGGCGCTCACGCCGGCGGTACGCTGCGTCATACCTGTGCATCTGTTCGGGCGAACCGTGGAGATGGCCCCGATCATGCAGCTCGCACAGACCGCCGGGCTGCTCGTGCTCGAGGACGCCTCCCAGGCGCACGGAGCGCGCTACCGGGGGCGGCGGGTGGGAACGATCGGGGACGCCGGCACGTTCTCGTTCTATCCCGCCAAGAACCTGGGAGCGTGGGGGGACGGCGGTGCGGTGGTCACATCTCGCGAGGATCTCGCCGACCGGGTGCGCCTGCTGCGCTCGCACGGCGAGAGCCCGCGCTATCGCCACCGCGTGGTCGGCACGACGGGCCGGCTCGACGCGATCCAGGCGGCGGTCCTGCGTGTCAAGCTCTCACGTCTGGATGAGCGCAACCAGGCCCGGCGGCTGGCGGCCGACAGGCTGCGTGACGTGCTCCTCGACTCCGACTCGGTCATCGCTCCTGCACCGGTGGCGCCTGACGGCGACCACGTCTACCACCAGTTCGTCATTCGCACGCCGCGGCGGGACGCCGTCAGAGATCTCCTGGCCCGACAGGGCATCGCGACAGGCATCCACTATCCGATACCGATCCACCGATCAGAAGCCTACGAGGCCCTTGTCGAAGGCCACGACGCGGCTCCCCGCGCCACCGAGCTGGCGGAGGAGATCCTCTCGCTGCCGATGTTCCCGTCCCTGACCGGGGAGCAGATCGAGCGGATCGGCGATGCCCTTCACGAGTGCTCGATCCACATCCGCGGCTCGGTGAGCACGTTGCCCGGCTGACGGCGTCGACGATCATGTCCACCCTCGCTTTCAAGGAAGAAAAGAGCGGAATCCCCGCAAGCCAGGCCGCCGTCGCCCCGTTGGTAAAGCGTTGGTAAGGACAATGGGGGCACAGAACGCCCCCTGATGTTGCTGGATCACGGATCGAGCGGGAGGCGGCAGCGAGATGATCACGACGCCCATCGGGATAGCGGTCGTGGGCTTTGGCTACTGGGGGCCGAACGTGGTTCGCAACATCGCCGAGCGGCCGGAGTTCCGCCTGATGGGCCTATGCGAGAGCGATGCCGCTCGCGGGGCGAATTTCTCACGCCGGTATCCCGGATGCGCGGTGGAGCCCGACCTCGACGCCCTGCTGCTGGATCCACGGGTTCAGGCGATCTCGATCGCCACGCCTCCGTCCACCCACCACGACCTGGCGCGGCGGGCACTTGAAGCCGGCAAGCACGTCATGGTGGAGAAGCCGCTCGCCACCAGCGCCCTCCACGCCGAAGAGCTGATCGACCTCGCGGCGCGGCTCGGCCGGGTGCTGATGCCCGGGCACACGTTCGTATACAGCCCGCCGGTGAACAAGGTGCGCGAGCTGATCCAGTCGGGTGAGTTGGGCGACGTGTACTTCATCACCTCCTCGCGCATGAACCTCGGTCTCTACCAGGCCGATGGGGTGATCAGCGATCTCGCCCCCCACGACCTGTCGATCCTGCTCTACTGGCTCGGTCGTCCGGTCACGCACGTCGCGGCTACGGGCCAGAGCATCTTCCAGGATGGCGTTCCAGAGACCGCGTTTCTCACGGTGACGTTCTCGGGCGGCACGACCGCCAATGTCCAGATCTCGTGGCTCGCTCCCCGCAAGATGCGCCAGATGGTCGTGGTGGGCTCGAGGCGGATGGTGCAGTACGACGACAGCTCCTCCGACGAATCGGTGCGGATCTACGACCGGGGGCTGGACGTCTCGACAACCGAGGCGCCGGCGACGTTCGGGGAGTATCGGCTGACATACCGCAGCGGGGACATCGTGGTGCCCCGCATCGAGGCGGG
>JADGPP010000116.1 GCA_017882375.1 Solirubrobacteraceae bacterium
GCGCAGCACCGGAACGTGCCGGATCCCGGCCGTGCGTTCTTCGTAGTTGCCGTACCCGGTGTACAGCTGCTTGGCCAGCTCGTACAGGCGGGCGCGATCCTCTCCGTCGACCTCGCGCGCCCGAAAGCGCGCGGTGCGTCCCTTGGCCTCCAGCGTGACCTCGGGGTTGGCCTTGACGTTGTGGTACCAGGCGGGATACCGCGGGCGCCCGAAGCTCGAGGCGATCAGAATCACCTCGTCGCCGTCGGTGAAGTACACCAGCGGCACCGTGCGCTCGACGCCGGTTCGCGCTCCGCGCACGCTCAGCAGCACGACTGGCAGCAGTCCCGCGGCGAGGTTCACGCGCCCGGCGCTTCTGCGCATGAGCCACGGATCGATCCGCGCGGCGACCTCCGAGAAGAGCCACGTGCCGGGCTTGGTCAGTGCGAAGCGCGTGACGAACCCGAGCATCCCCGTGCGCGGTCGGCGCGGGTCGACCCTGGGTATCGCCAGCTCGGACACGACGCCTCGCCTCGCCTCCCGGCGTGAGCTAGGAGAGCCGCGCCTCAAGCGCCTTGAGCTGCTCGTGCAGCTCGCCCGGCAGGCGGTCGAACTTGGCGAAGTGCTCGTGGAAGTGGGGCAACTGCGTCTTCCACTCGCCGAGGTCGACGCGCAGCAGCTCGGCCATGTCGGCCTCTGAGACGTCCAGGCCGCGGGTGTCGATGCCGTCGCCGCCGACCGGCGGGATCAGCCCGATCGGGGTCTCGGTCGCCGCGCCATGCCCCGCGCAGCGCGCGAACACCCACGAGAGCACGCGCGAGTTCTCGCCGAAGCCCGGCCACAGGAAGCGCCCGCCGGAGTCCTTGCGGAACCAGTTGACGTAGAAGATCTTCGGCAGCTTGGCCCCCTCGTGCTCGGCGATCTTCAGCCAGTGGGCGAAGTAGTCGGCCATGTTGTAGCCGCAGAAGGGCAACATCGCGAACGGATCGAAGCGCAGTTCCCCGACCGTGCCGGCGGCGGCGGCCGTCTTCTCCGAGCTCATGATCGAGCCGAGGAACACGCCGTGCTGCCAGTCAAGCGCCTCGGTCACCAGCGGCACGACCGTCGAGCGCCTGCCGCCGAACAGCATCGCGTCGATCGGCACGCCTTTGGGGTCCTCCCACTCCGGCGCGATCGCCGGGTCCTGAGCCGCCGGCGTCGTGAAGCGCGAGTTCGGGTGCGCCGCCGGCGTCTGCGAGTCCGGCGTCCAGTCGTGGCCGCGCCAGTCGATCAGGTGCTCGGGCGTGGCCTTGGTCAGGCCCTCCCACCAGATGTCCCCGTCGTCGGTCTTCGCGCAGTTGGTGAAGATCGAGTTGCGCTCGATCGTACGGATCGCGTTGGGGTTGGTCTCTTCGCCCGTGCCCGGCGCAACGCCGAAGAAGCCCGCCTCGGGGTTGATCGCGTAAAGCCGGCCATCCTCGCCGAACTTCATCCAGGCGATGTCATCGCCGATCGTCTCGACCGTCCAGCCCTCGAGCGTGGGGATCAGCATCGCCAGGTTGGTCTTGCCGCACGCGCTTGGGAAGGCGCCCGTGATGTACTTGACCTGCCCCTCCGGAGAGGTCAGCTTGAGGATCAGCATGTGCTCGGCCATCCAGCCCTCGTCGCGTGCCATCACCGAGGCGATGCGCAGCGCGAAGCACTTCTTGCCGAGCAGCGCGTTGCCGCCGTAGCCGGAGCCGAACGACCAGATCTCGCGCGTGTCGGGAAAGTGCACGATGTACTTGTCTTCCGAGTTGCACGGCCAGGGAACGTCTTCGACGGCATCCACCAAAGGCATGCCGACGGAGTGCAGGCAGGGTACGAAGTCGCCTTCGCTGCCCAACGCATCCAGGGCGCCCTGTCCCATGCGCGTCATGATCCGCATGCTCACGGCGACGTAGACAGAGTCGGTCAGCTGCACGCCGACGTAGCTGTGGTCTGAGCCGAGCGGCCCCATCGAGAACGGCACGACGTACATCGTGCGGCCCTTCATGCACCCTTCGAACAGCTCGTTCAGCGCTTCGCGCATCTCGGCGGGCTCGCGCCAGTTGTTCGTCGGCCCGGCCTCCTCCTCGGTCGCAGAGCAGATGAACGTGCGGTCCTCCACGCGAGCCACGTCGTCGGGGTCCGACAGCGCGAGGTAGGAGTTCGGCCGCTTGGCGTCGGAGAGACGCTCGAAGGTCCCCGCGTCGACCAGCGTCTGGCAGAGGCTGTCGTACTCCTCGGCCGACCCGTCGCACCAGTGGATGTCGTCGGGTTCGGTCAGCGACGCCACCTCGCCGACCCAGGCCAGCAGGCGCTCGTTCGTCGTAGGGGCGGAAGCGGTCGTGTTCATGGCTCAAGCAACTCCTCGATCGCGGTCATGATCGGCGCACCGGACACGATCCTCATCGGTTGGCGCGGCCCAAGGGCCCCTCTGGCCCCGGGAACATAAAACGCCCGTCGGGCGCGGTCTGCAGAGCGTATCGCACGCCTACTCGACGTTGCCCTCGGCCTCGCCGCCCCCCGGATTCTTGCGCGGCACGAGCACCAGACGCTTGAACTCCGCGACCAGCACGCCGTCCTGGTTGAGCACGCGCGTGTGCACCTTCACGGTGCCGCGGTCCGGCTTGGACCTGGACTCCTTCTTCTCCAGCACCTCGGACTCGCAGTACAGCGTGTCGCCGTGGAACACCGGAGCCGGGTGCTTGAGCTCTTCGGTGGCGAGGTTGGCGATCGCCTTGCCGCTGACGTCGCTGACCGACATCCCGAGGGCGAGCGAGTACACGAGCGGGCCCACGACGACGTTGCGGCCCTGCTGGGATTTGCTCGCGTACACGTCGTTGAGGTGCAGCGGATGGTGGTTCATGGTGATCAGGCAGAAGAGGTGGTCGTCGGACTCCGTGACGGTCTTCGCCGGCCAGTGCTTGTACACGGCGCCGACGTCGAACTCCTCCAGGTAGCGGCCGTAGGGATGGGCTCCGCTTGCCTCGCGGGCGGCCTGCTCGGTCTCGACGGATTGCGTCTCGCTCATGGGTCTCGGGGGTCTCCTAGTGCCGGGGTCAGATGAAGCGCGTGCTTCGGACGTCGCCGCTGGCCGGCGCCGTCCGATTGGCGCCTGGCCGGTGCGCGCGGTGGACGTGCTCCGACCGTGCGCCCTGGCGCGAACTCTAGTGGGCGCCGGCTGCCGCCCGCCGCGCGCCGCCGCTCACCGGGGCCACACAGACGTTCGGCGCGGGCACCAGCGGACATGCGTAACCGGGCGGCGGATTGCACGGCGCGCAGCCTGGCGGCGGGGACGCAGGCGGCGTAGGAGAGGGCGACGGGGATGCGGGCGGGCTCGGTGCGGTCGCGCAGATCGCGTTGGGCGGACAGCACAGAGCGGCGACTGGCGCGGCGCCAGAGCCGGATGGGCAACCTCCACCGACGACCACTCTGAACGAGCTCGCGTAGGGCAGCCCGCACACCAGGTCGTAGGCCTGCGCTACAGCGCTCGCGGTGGAGAACCCAGCCAGCGCCGGACCATGCGAGCCGAGCGCATGCAGCCCCGCTGCGCCCGATGACGCGCCGCCCTGAGGCAGGTTGCAGAGCGCGGGCGTGAGACCGCCGGTCGGGCGCGAGAGAGGGTCGGTGATGCGCCACACGAATGCACGTCCGAGCGCCCGCCGCGCGGAGATCCGCAGATGCACGCCCGCCGGGTCGATCAGCGGGGACGGACGGTTGACGACCAGCACGAGCGCGCCAGCGGTACCCGTCGCGCGCGAACGCCATGCGGCCGCAGCCAGGTAGTGATCGCCGAAGGGGCCGCGTACGGCAAGCTGCAGCGAGCGGCTCGAGATGGCCCGCCGGCGCGCGCCATGAAAGCCGATCTCGATCAGCGAGAAGTCCCCGGGCGCCGGCGACAGCGTTACCGACCAGACTCGCTCGGGCGGTCGAGCGCCGGCGCGAGCCGCCCCTGCGAGCCCGGCGCTCTCGCGCTCGACGGCGCCCGACGGCGCGTCGCCGAAGGCCTGTGAGCCGCAGGCCGCGAGCAGCGCCAGCGAAGCCAAGCAGAGGCGCATCATCAATACTTCCTAGCACCGATCGTCAACCGCTGTCCCCAGCTGAACCCAGGAGAGCCCTTGCGCAACCCCCGCGACTACTTCAAGCCCCTTGCGATCGACGCGCCCGAGCCCGCGCGCGAGATCCCGTTCAAGCCGTCCCGGATGATCCACTTCATGGACTTCTCGAACGAGAAAATGGTCGCCAAGGCGCCCGATCTCGCGCCCAAGGTCGACATTCTGCTCGGAAACCTCGAGGACGCTGTGCCGCTCGACAAGAAGGAGGCGGCGCGCGCTGGGCTGATCCGGGTGGGCAAGGAAATGGACCTCGGCGACACGGCGCTGTGGACGCGCGTCAACGAGCTCGCCTCGCCCTACGTGCTCGATGACCTGACACAGCTCGTGGGCGAGATCGGCCACAAGCTCGAGGTCATCATGATCCCCAAGGTCGAGGGCCCGTGGGACATCCACTACGCCGACCGCCTGCTGGCGCAGCTGGAGGCCAAGGCCGGCATCGAGCGGCCGATCCTGATCCACTGCGTGCTGGAGACCGCCCAGGGCGTGGCGAACCTGGAGGAGATCGCCAGCGCCAGCCCGCGCATCCAGGGCATGAGCTTCGGCCCGGCCGACCTGGCGGCCTCGCGGCGGATGAAGACGACGCGCGTCGGCGGCGGGCACCCCGGCTACCGTACGATCGCCGACCCCGACCCGGAGAACCCCGAGGCCCCGCGTCCCAGCTACCAGCAGGACCCGTGGCACTACTCGATCGCGCGCATGGTCGACGCCTGCACCTCGGTCGGCGCGCTGCCGTTCTACGGCCCGTATGGCGACATCTCAGACGAGGAGGGCTGTGAAACGCAGTTCCGTGCCTCCTTCCTGCTCGGCTGCGTGGGCGCATGGTCGCTGCACCCGGGGCAGATCGCGATCGCCAAGCGGGTCTACTCGCCCGACCCGGACGAGGTCGCCTTCGCCAAGAAGGTGATCGAGGCGATCCCCGACGGGCGCGGCGTACACATGATCGACGGCAAGATGCAGGACGACGCGACGTGGAAGCAGTGCAAGGTGATGGTCAACCTCGCCGAAATGCTCGCCAAGAAGGACCCCGAGCTGGCCGAGGCCTACGGACTGCCCGGCGCCGGCGCCGGGCAGTCAGCGCCGCAACCCGCCGCCGCCTAGCGTCGCCGTATAGGCTTCCGCGCCGCATGAGGTTCTGCAGATGAGACTCTTTGAGTACGAGGCGCGCGAGGTCGTAAAACGCGCGGGAATCCCCGTGACCGACTACGGCTTCACGACCGATCCGGCCGAGGCCGCGCAGATCGCCCAGCGCATCGGCGGTCCGACGGTGATCAAGTCGCAGGTGCTCTCCGGCGGGCGGATGAAGGCCGGCGGCGTGAAGTTCGCCGACACGCCCGAGCAGGCCGAGGCCTACGCCAAGGACATCCTCGCGCTGGAGATCGGCGGCCACACCCCTCGCGGCGTGCTCGTGGACCCCAAGGCGGAGGTCGAGCAGGAGTACTACGCCGGCGTCGTCTGGGACGGCACGCGCAAGCAGCCGGTGATGATCTTCTCGCCCGTCGGCGGCATCGACATCGAGCAGGTCGCCGAGGAGCAGCCGGAGAAGGTCGGCCGCCGGCACTTCTCCAACATCCTGCCGCTCAGCGACTTCCAGGCCAAGGAGGTGATCGCCTCCACGGGCGTCACCGGCTCGGCGCTGAACAGGCTCGTCCCGATCGTCACGCGCCTGGCCAAGCTGTTCGTCGACAACGACATGGTGCTCGCCGAGATCAACCCGCTTGGGCGCCTGGCCGACGGGTCGTTCGTGGCGCTGGACGCGCACATGGACATGGAGAACGAGGCCCGCGGGCGCCACAGGAAGCTGCTCGCCGATCTCGGCGTCGGCGAGGAGGAGACGCGCCAGGCGCGCGAGGCCACGCCGTTCGAGCTCGCCGGCGAGGAAGTAGACGCCACCGACCACCGCGGCGTCGCCGGCAACGTGACCGAGTTCGACGGCAATCTCGGCCTGGTCATCGGCGCCGGCGGCGGCTCGCTGACGCTGTTCGATGCCGTGCGCGCCCACGGCGGCGATCCGGCCAACTACTGCGAGATCGGCGGCAACCCCTCCGTCGCCAAGGCCTGCGGGCTGGCCAAGCTCGTGCTGGGAAAGCCCGGCGTGGACAAGATCGCGGTGATGATGTCGATCGTCTCCAACACGCGCGTGGACATCGTCGCCCGCGGCGTGATCAAAGCGTGCGTCGAGCTCGGCTACGACCCCGCGGAGAAGATCGCGATCTTCCGCATCCCCGGCGCGTGGGAGGAAGAGGGCTTCAAGATCCTCGAGAAGTACGGCGTCGACTACGCCGACCGCAGCGTCTCGCTCAACGAGGCCGCCCGCCGCGCCGTCGAGAAGATCCAGGGGGCGCCTGCCTGATGTCGATCCTGATCGACGCAGACACGACCTTCATCGTCCAGGGCATCACCGGCCGCGAGGCCGTGAACCTGACGCGCGAGTGCCTGGACTACGGCGCCGGCGCGAAGGTCGTCGGCGGCGTGACGCCCGGGCGCCTGGGGCGCGACGTGCACGGCGTGCCGGTGTTCGACACGGTCGCGCAGGCCGTCGAGCACCACGGCTCGCCGATCTACGGCTCGGTCGTGACCGTCCCCCCCGCCTTCACCAAGGACGCCGTGTTCGAGGCGATCGAGAACGGCGTCCAGCTGATCGTGATCGTCACCGAGCGCATTCCCCGCCGCGACGTCGCCGAGATGGTCGAGCTGGCCAACCTGCGCGGCGCACGCATCATCGGCCCCAACTGCCTGGGAATCATCGTCCCCGACGTGATCAAGATGGGCGGCATCGGCGGCCCGGCGAAGAATGCCTCGCAGGCCTACACGCCCGGGCCGATCGGCGTGATCTCGCGCTCGGGCGGCATGACCACGGAGATGTCCTCGACGCTCAGTGCCGCCGGACTCGGCCAGTCCACGGCCGTGTCGATCGGCGGCGACGCGATCATCGGCCAGACCTACGCCGAGCTGATGCCGCTGTTCGAGGCCGACGAGCAGACGCAGGGGATCGTCATCTACACCGAGCCGGGCGGGCGCATGGAGGCCGAGCTGGCCAGCTGGGTGACGGAGAACAACTCGCGCCTGCCGATCGTCGCGTTCATGGCCGGGCGCTTCATGGACGAGATGCCGGGGATGAGCTTCGGCCACGCCGGCACGATCGTCGAAGGCAAGGAGGACACGGCCGGCGAGAAGATCGCGCGCCTGGCGCAGGCGGGGATCACGGTCGCCGAGCGGATCGAGGACATCCCGCAGATGATCGGCGAGAAGATCGCCCAGGGGAGCGCGCGATGAGGGCCGACGGCATGTTCATCGCGGTCGAGGTCGACGACCAGGCGGCCGCCGACACGGCGCTGGCGAGGAAGCTGACCGAGGCGTGCCCCGTCGACATCTACGCGCAGCGCGACGACGGAGCCCTGCAGATCGTCGAGCAGAACCTCGACGAGTGCGTGCTCTGCCGGCTGTGCCTGGATGCCTCGCCCGATGGCGCCGTGAAGGTGATCAAGCTGTACGACGACGGCGCCGTTCTCTGACCACTCCCCTCGCGGCCGCGTGCATCGGCCCGCGGGTTGCATTATCTTGGACGCAGGGCCATGAACGAAAACTTCTCACTCGTCGTCATGTGCATCTTCCTGCTGCTCTCGCTGGCGTTCCTGGCGGAGCAGCTGACGTCCTACCACTAAGAAACTATCCGGAAACTCGCTTGCCCCATTCGAGGTGGTGGAGTCGGCGTGACCACAGCAGAGCGCAGGCGAGCTGAATGAGGCCGAGGTAGT
>JADGPP010000062.1 GCA_017882375.1 Solirubrobacteraceae bacterium
ATCGCAGTTCGTAAAGAGGACACAGCTCACTGACTGTGCCTCTGCCGATCTGCTCGCGAACAGATCAGAGACCCAGAGACTCCAACCCGCATCAAGCCTTTAGGACGTCGCGGCGCCAGATCCCCTGAGGTCGAGCAGGCAGCCGGAGAAGTAGGAACCAGCGGGTGAGCCGAGGTAGGCCGTCAGGGCCGCCACCTCGGCGCTGGTGGTCTGCTCGCCCGGCACGATCGTCACGAGTGTGATGGCGTAGCGGGCCCACTCGATCGACAGCGTGCGCGAGAGGTTCTCCAATCCCGCGCGCGCCGCGTCGGCGTACTCGCCGACATGCGCCGGCTGCGCCGGCGAAGACGGTCCGGCCGCGGGGCCGTGCGCCGCCGGGCAAGGCGGAGCCAGCAAGACGATTCGCCCCGGTCGCCCTGGCTCGATGAACGCGGCGTTTGCGACCGTCCTGCTGGCCTCCCAGGCTCCGTCTAGGCATGCGCGCAGCGCGTCGCGCGGCGCCCCGCCGGCGGCCTCACCGTCGCGAGCCATCGACCCCTGCAGCGCAAAGGCGCCGGCCGCATCGACGACCAGCAGATCGGCCTGCTGATCGACGGGCTCGTCAGGACTCCACGCCGACACGCCCGCGCCGAGCTCGGCGCACGACGAGGCCACCGCGCGCGCGAGCGAGTCGCGCTCGCCGGCCGCGTCGGGCGCGAGGTCAGACACAGCTGCGACGAGAACCGACACGCCCTGGAGCAGCGCCGGTCGCAGCAGCTTTGATGCGTCGATCGTGGCGGACACGCCGCAGCACCCTAACGGCGCGAGGCGCTCGAGGTTCGCCCGCGCGCGAGATCTCCCACACGCGCTCGCCCCACACGCGCTCGGGCGCGACGCGGGCGGCGGTTGCGGTCGATCAGGCCGGGGGCGCCGGGTCGCCGCCGGAGGGCGAGTCGGGCGGATCGGGCAAGCCGGTGGCGCCGGTTTGCGCGTCGCCCGGCGTCGCGCCCGGCGAGAACCCAGCCCCGGGATCGGCTGGCGAGCGCTCGGCCGGCGAGCGCGCCTTTTGCAGTTCGCAGTAGAGGACGGCGGCAGCCAGCGCGGAGAAGGGCGCGCTGAGCACACCGACGACCACGCGCGCGACGAGCCCGGCGCCGGTGCCGGCGGAGTCGGCGGCGATCTCGATGCCCGAGCCGACAAACAGCACGAGGAAGAAGAGGACGAAGATCACGCCGAATACCTGCCAGCCGTTGCCGCGTACGAGCTCGCGGCTGCGGCCGAGCGCGGGAAAGACTCCCGGACGCTCGAGCACGACGACCGGCGCGGCGACGGCCCAGATCGTGATCAGGATCAGCCCGGGAACGATGATCAGCACGAAACCGATCACGATTCCGATCGCCGCGACGATGCCGACGAGGATCAACTGCCCGATGACCGGCGCGGCGGCGCGCAGCAGATCACCGACGCTGTGGTCGCGACGTCCATCCTGCAGGTCGGCGACGAGCTCGACGACCATTCCCGTGAACAGCGTCGTCGCCACGAGACTGAGCAGCAGCGCGAGCAGCGCGAGCCCCGGCGCGGCGGCGACGAGCAACGCCGTGACGATGCCCGTGACGACGAACACGACGGCCGAGGCGGGCAGCAGGACCGGCGCCTGGTCGACGTAGATGTCAAATACGCGGCGGATCACTCCACCGACGTCGATGCGCTCGCTCATGTGCCGCCGAACCCTAGCCTGCGGTCAGGCGGCGACGGCGTTCTTCGCTGTGCGCTCGGCGCGCAGCCGCTGCAATATCCCCTTGCGCCCGTGCTCTTGCAGGCCGCTGTACAGCAGGCGGATCTCCTTGAGCACTTCGTCTGCCACCGCCTGCTGCTGCTCACGCGTCGCGTTCTCCACGCGCTCCCAGCGCATCGCCTTGCCGTATTGCACGGTGACCTTCGGGAACTGCAGCCGCTTCCAGTTGCGCACGCGCGAGGAGCCGAAGATCGCGATCGGCACGACGGGGACGCCCGTCTCCAGCGCCAGGCGGCCGATTCCGCGCTTGGCCTGCTCGGCGAGTCTTCCGGTCCGCGAGCGACCGCCCTCGCAGTACATCGTGACCGCGCCGCCGCGATTGAGGATCGTCTTGGCGGTGATGAAGACCTCTTCGTCGCGCGCTCCACGGCGGACGGGGAAGACGCCACCGTGGGTGTACACGAACTGCATCGGTTTCTTGAACAGCTGCGACTTGGCCATGAAGCGGACCTTGCGCCGGGTGAAGCAGCCCATCAGGAAGTGGTCCATGAAGGAGAAGTGATTCGGCGCGAGGATCACCGCCCCGCTGCCGGGTGCGTTCTCGCTGGATATCGAGCGCGCACGCAGGAACGTGAAGGCGTACAGCGAGGTGATCACGCGCACGACATCGTAGACCCAGTCCGGCTCGCGCGTGCGCGCACGCTCGTGGAAGCGGTCGAAGTGCTCCTTCGGACGCGGATCGGTGTAGACCTGCTCGCGCATCGGCGCTAGATCGCTCATCACTGCGACTACGTCCGGCGGCGCGCAAAGTTACTCTGGACACCGCTCAGCCTGAGCCCTTGGCGCGCGCGAGCGCGTCGGCCCAGCCCGCGAGCAGGCCCGCGCGGTGGTCCTCGCTCATGCTCGGCTCATAGCGCCAGCGCTCGCGTCCGGCCAGCCGCCCGTGCTCGCCGCGCAGGTCGCTCACCGTCCACAGATCGGCCCCCACCCCGGCGAGATACGCGGCGCCGAGCGCGGTCATCTCGGCGAGCTGCCCGAGCGCCACCGGGACGCCGAGCACGTCGGCCTGGAACTGCATCAGCCACTCGTTCGTGCTCGCGCCGCCATCGGCGCGCAGCTCGCTGAGCGGCTGCGGCGATGCGGCCTCGATCGCGCGCACCGCGTCGACGGTCTGGTAGGCGATCGCCTCGAGCGTCGCCCGCGCGATGTGCGCGCGCGAGCTGCCGCGCGTCAGCCCGACGATCGTCCCGCGCGCGTGCGGGTCCCAGTGCGGCGAGCCCAGGCCGGTGAGCGCAGGGACGAAGTACACGCCGTCGTTGCCGTCCAGCTCGCGCGCGAGCGTCTCGGTCTGCTCGGCGCGCTCGATGATCTGCAGGCCGTCGCGCAGCCACTGGACCGCGGCCCCGGTCACGAAGATCGATGCCTCCAGCGCGTACGCGCGAGCGCTCCCGACTGCGCAGGCCGCCGTCGCCAGCAGCCCGGGTGGCGCCTGCGGCGCGGTGAAGCCAGCGTTGATCAGCACGAACGAGCCCGTCCCGTAGGTGTTCTTGCCCATGCCCGGATCCACGCAACCGTGACCGAACAGCGCCGCCTGCTGATCGCCGGCGACGCCGCAGACGGTCACGGCGTGTCCGTGCAGCGTGTCCGGGCGCGTCTTCGCGAACGGGCCCGCGCTGGCCAGCACGCGCGGGAGCGCGCGCTCGGGAACGCCGAACAGCTCGAGCAGCTCCGGGTCCCAGCGACCCTCGCCGATGTCGTAGAGCATCGTTCGCGAGGCGTTCGTCGCGTCGGTCAGGTGCTCGCCGGTGAGCTTGAAGATCAGCCACGAGTCGATCGTGCCGAACACCGCGCGACCGCTTCGCGCGCGCTCGCGCAGTCCGTCGACGTGCTCGAGCAGCCACTCGATCTTCGTCGCCGAGAAGTACGGGTCCAGCACCAGACCTGTGCGGGCTCGCACGAGCGCCTCGTGACCTTCCCCGCGCAGCTGCTCGCAGCGCGCCGCCGTGCGCCGGTCCTGCCAGACGATCGCGTTGTGCAGCGGCTCGCCGCTGTCGGGATCCCACACGCACACCGTCTCGCGTTGGTTGGTGATCCCGAGCGCGCTGAGGTCTCCGTCGCGCACGCCGGCGTCCTGCAGAGCGGCGCCGGCGACGGCGATCGTCGTCTCCCAGATCTCGCTCGCGTCGTGCTCGACCCAGCCCGGTCGCGGGAAGTGCTGCGTGAACTCGCGGTAGGCGCGGCCGATCGGCTCGGCGCGCTCGTCGAAGACCAGGCACACGGTGCCCGTCGTGCCCTGATCGATCGCCAGGATCATCTGCGCGCGAGCCTACCCCGGGCGAGATACGCGCGCGCGAAGTCCGCGAGCTGACCGCCGCGATGGACGAAGCCCGCTAGCGTGCGCCCGCTCGCGCGGTGGGACAGGTCGAGCTCGATCTCCACCACCCGATGCCCGGCGCGCACGGCGTCGATCGTCATGCCCACCTCCATGCCGAAGCCGTGCGCGAAGGGCAGCACGTCGGCCAGCGCCCGCTCGCTCAGCGCGCGCTGGCCGGAGATCGGCGCGACGGTCTCAAGGCCGCAGCGGCTGCGAATCGCCCAGCGCGCGAAGCCGAGCGCCAGCCCGAAGCCGCCGCCGACGCGCCGGCCGAAGGCCGCCACCGCGACGTCGGCGTCGCCGCGCTCGATCGCGCCAGTCAGCGCGGTCAGCGCCTGCGCGGACTCGCCGAGATCGCCGTCGCACAGCAGGAAGATCGCCCGGCCGTCGCCGGCGCCGGCTGTGGCTCGGGCTCGTTCTCCGGCGCGGGCTTCGCGCAGGGCGGCCTCGGCAGCGAGCGAGGCGGCGGCGCCCTTGCCGATGACGCGCTCGCTGCGCACGACGCGAGCGCCCGCGGCGCGGGCGATCTGCGCTGTCGCGTCGCTGGAGCCGTCATCGCCGACGATCAGGCGCACCCCGGGGAAGGCGATCGCCAGCGTCGCGAGCGTCGCGCCGATTCGCTCGGCCTCGTCGTAGGCGGTGACGATGGCGTAGATGTCCGGGATCATGGTCTGTTCAGCGCTGTGGTCGTCGCGGTGGCGCTGCGGCGGCCGATCGCGGCGATGCGCTGTCGGGCGCGCAGGCTATTGTCCCGGCGGTCAGCGACGACGGCGTTCTCGACGTTCTGGAGGTCACATGTCCGCGGTAGAGGCTCACATCACCGGCACCGTATGGAAAATCGAGTGCGCCGTAGGCGACGAGATCGAGGAGGGCGACACGGTCGCGATCCTCGAGTCGATGAAGATGGAGATGCCCGTCGAGGCCGAGGACTCCGGCAAGGTCGCCAAGATCTGCTGCGAGGTGGGCCAGTCGGTCAACGAGGGCGACACGCTGGTCGAGCTTGACTAGCGGGCAGCGGCCGGGGATCGTGCGCCGCCGGCCGTCAAAGGCGAACAAGAAAGGGGCAGGGTTCCAGTGACCTCCAGCGAGATCTTCAACAGGCGTGCGGCGACGATCGCAGCGACCGCGCTGCTTGGCGCACTCTGCATCGCGCCCGCGACCGCCCGCGCGGCGAGCGGATTCGGCCCGCTCAGCGGTCCTGGCGGTTGCCTCGTCGCTCCCGGCTCCAAGAGCTCGGAAAACGGCACGTCGGCTTGTGCCGCGGGCAAGGGCCTGCTCGGGGCGAAAGCCGTGGCGGTCTCTCCCGACGGTGCGAACGTCTACGTCGTCGGCGGCATAGCCGGCAACAGCGTCGCGACGAGCTTCGGCGCGGTCGTGATCCTCCAGCGCGACCCTGCGACGGGCGCCGTCACCCAGACCGGATGCCTGAGCTCCGATGGAACCGACGGGCGCGACGGCGCCTCCGGCGCGTGCACCGCCGAGCCGTCGCTGCTGGGAGCGCGCGGTGTGGCCGTGAGCCCCGACGGCTCGGCGGTGTTCGTCAGCTCGAGCAGCTCCGCGAGCGTGGTCGCCTTCTCGCGCGACCCCGCCGACGGAGCGCTCACGCGACTCGGCTGCTTCCAAGGCACCCCCCGCCCCGGAGCCCCGTGTGGTGCGGCGAATCTGCTCGCCAGCTCCAGCAGCCTCGCCGCCAGCGCCGACGGCAGCGCGCTGTACGTGGCTGCGCCGCTCGAAGGCGCGATCTCGACGCTCGACACGACGTCGAACCTGCGCCCGCCCATCGGCATCGTCCCGGCGTCGCCCAGCAGCGCGCCCGCAACGACGGGGACGAGCGGCTCGGCTGCGACAGCCGCCCCGCCCTCGCATCCGGCGCTGGCGTCGATCTTCAGGACTTCGCTGGCGGGCAGCGAACTGCTGAACCCGTGCATCGCCGTCAACGGTCTCGACGGCGTCTGCTCGGTGGGTACGGCCACGCAAGGGCTCGGCGATCTCGCGCTAGGTCCGGACGGCAAGCAGCTCTACGGGGCGGCGCCCGGCAGCGAGGCAATCGACGTGTTCGCACCGGAAGCCAGCGGCGCCCTGTCGCAGACGGGCTGCGTGAAGGTCGACGCACCGCCGGGGCTGTGCAGCGCGGGCACGCTCATGCGCGTGCCGACCGAGCTGGCGGTCAGCCCCGACGGCAAGAACGTATACGCCGCTGACTCCGTCAACTCCTCTGGTCCGGGGAGCGTGGACGTGCTGACCAGGGACGCGTCCACCGGCGCCCTGTCGACGAGCGGCTGCGTCGAATTCGAGCCCAAGCCCGAAAAGCCGGAATCCGAAGAAGAAAGCGAAGAAGCCGAAGGCGCCAAGGCGTCCGCGGCCGATGCTCGATGCAGCAAAGCGCCGGGGCTGAACGATGTGAGCGTCGTCGCCGTCAGCGGCGACGGCTCCTCCGTCTACGCAATCGGCAGCGGATCCGCGGCGATCTTCTCGCGCGATGCCGCAACGGGCCAGCTGACCGAGACCTCGTGCGCGGTCGACGACGACGAACGCTGCACCAGCCTGCCGACGCTGAGCGGTGTGACCGACGCGGCCGTCAGCCCGGACGGGCGCGAGGTCTACGTGGTCGCCTCCAAGAGCAGCGCCGTGATGGTCTTCGGCGTCGGCGCCGCGGTCACCACGGGGCACGCGGCCGCGACGCAAGCGGGAACCGCAAAGGTCAGCGTGACGTGTCCGGCCGGCCTGCACAACGCATGCACCGGTCGCGTGAACCTAACCCGTGCGGTCGTCCTTGCGACCAAACGCCACGAGCACCGAGCGCGTGTGCGCCGGACGAAGCTCGGCAACTCCGCTGTGTTCTCGATCAAGCCGGGACGGCACGCAAACGTGCAAGTCACGCTGACACCCCAGGCGCGCAGGCTGCTTGGCAGCCGACGCAGGCTGCGCCTGATGGCGGTCGTGCACGCGGCCCCGGCCGCGGGTGGCTCTGGTTACGGGCGTCACCTGCTGTTGCGGCGCGGGGGCTTGTAGCTGCATGTCGCCGGCTTGGTGGCCCGCGTCGGTGCGCTCGCTCGACTAGCCTGTCGGCCCGTGTCCCACAGCACTTTCCCCCGCGAGCTCGCTGACGGAAAGCTGCTGATCGACGAGCCGGCGCCGGATGTCGTGCGCCTGACGATCTCCAACCCGGCCAAGCGCAACGCGCTGGACCATCCGATCCTCGACGCGATCACCGCCACGCTCGCGGAGGCGTCGGATGCGCGCTGTCTGATGATCACCGGCGCACACGGGATGTTCTCGGCCGGCTATGACATCGGCGAGATCCCCACGGAGGAATTCGCGGAGCGAGCCGAGCGTCTCGTGGCGCATCCGTTCACCGAAGCGATCGACGCACTCGAGCGCTTCCCCCACCCCACCCTGGCGATGTTGCCAGGGCACACGATCGGCGGCGGGCTGGAGCTGGCGCTGTCATGCGACCTGCGCGTGGCCAAGGCGGAGATCAAGCTGGGGATGCCGCCGGCGAAGCTCGGGCTGGTCTACTCACATACCGGCGTGCGGCGGTTCATCGACGCGATCGGCGCCCCGCGCACGCGCGAGCTGTTCCTGCTCGGACGCTACATCGACGCGGCCACGGCGCTGCAGTGGGGCCTGGTCACGCGCGTCGCACCGGAGGCGGAGCTGGAGGCGCTGGCGCTGGCGCTGGCGATCGAGCTGGCCGGCAACGCGCCGCTGTCGCAGACCGGCAACAAGCGCGTGATCGAGGCCCTGCTGACAGCCGAGGGCACGCTCGCCGACGACCTCGAACAGGAGCTGATCGAGCTGCGCCGCGCCTCCTTCGCATCGCAGGACATGCAGGAGGGGATGCGCGCGTTCGCCGAGAAACGCCCGCCGCGCTGGCGGGGCGAGTAGCACCGGCGGACGGCATCGCCCTTGCCGGCGCGCGGCCGGGCATCCCGCTCGATCAGCGCACGAGCGGCTCCGCGGGGAAGCGGACGCCGAAGCGCGCGATGAGATCCGGGACGCTCGAGGGGTCCATCTCCAGCGCGTAGCGCCCGCACAGCGCGCCGAGGACGGCCGGGTCCGCCTGTGCGACGCCGCCGAGATCGACGAGCTCTGAGAAGAAGCGCTCGAAGCCGGCTGGCGCGATGATCTCCAGAATCCGGCACGGGTCGTCTCCGGCGTTCCAGAACGTGTGCCACTGGTCACGGGGCTTGAACACGAGGTCGCCGGGACCGGCCTCGAGCACATCGTCGCCGAGCAGCGCCCCCATGCGGCCTTCGAGCACGTAGCTGTACTCGTCCTCGCGCGCGTGCTTGTGCAGCGGCGCGGCCAGCGCGTGCGCCGACATCGGGTGTTCGACGAGCGCGAAGCCACCGTCGCTGCAGTCGCCGTCGAGCATGAAGCGCACCCCGATGCTGCCGAGGAACCCGGCCTTGCCGTCCGCTGGTCCCACAACGCGGGGTGGAGCGGTTTGCATCGCATCCTCTTTTCATCGAACAGTAATGTCGCGCGAACTATACAGATGACGCCTGCGCGTGTCATATTGAGCAGACAGTCATGACCGATCAACCACGGCCATATCGCATGCGGCGCCGGGCCGAGTCCCAGCAGCAGACACGCCAGCGCATCACCGAGAGCGCCGTTGAGCTGCACGGGACGCTCGGCCCCTCGCGGACCTCGATCAGCGCTGTCGCGGCGCACGCCGGGGTGCGCCGCTCGACGCTCTATCGCCACTTCGCCGACGAGGGCGCGCTGTTTGACGCGTGCACCGCGCACTGGTCGGCCGCCAACCCGCCGCCCGACCCGTTCGCCTGGGCGACGATCGACGATCCGGGCGAGCGTCTGGCGATCGCGCTCGGCGAGCTCTATGCCTTCTACGGCCGAACCGCCCAGATGCTCGAGAACCTCTTTCGCGACGAGGAACTGCCGCTCGTTCGCGAGCGCTTTGGTGCGTTCCGCGACTACCTGCGGGTGGCCCAGGACACGCTCTTGGCCAGTAGGGCGCTCCGCGGGCACGCGCGACGACGGACGCGGGCGGCACTCGGTCACGCCATCGCATTCTCCACCTGGAGGTCTCTGGTCCGCGAGCAGGGGCTCGGCGATGACGAGGCGGTCGGGTTGATGTGCGCGCTCGTCGACGGCGCACGCTGAGTCGGTCACGCCCGGCGGCGGCTCACTGCCGTCCGCAACGCTCCATAACCTCACGGACATGGCGCCACTGATCACCCGTGAGGAGGCTCTGACCCTCGGCGAGGTCGAGGATCACGAGCAGATCGAGGCGCTCATCGCCCGCGCCTGGGAAGCACGCGTCGAGCGCTTCGCCGACAGCACCGACATGTGCTCGCTGGTCAACGCCAAGTCCGGTGGCTGCGCCGAGGACTGCGGCTTCTGCGCACAGTCGCGCTTCGCCGACGCCGAGACGCCGATGCACGCGATGATGGAGCCCGATCAGATCCTCGAGCACGCGCGCGCCGCCGAGGCGGCCGGGGCCCACCGCTTCTGCATGGTCACGCAGGGCCAAGGGCTGTCCAAGCGCGACTTTCAGAAGTACCTGCAAGGCGTGCGCCTGGTTTCCGAGCACACCAACCTCAAGCGCTGCGCATCGGTCGGGCACATCTCCGCCGAGCGCGCCAAGGCGCTGCGCGAGGCCGGCATACAGCGCGTGCACCACAACGTCGAGACCGCGCACAGCTACTACGACGAGGTCACGAGCACCGTCCGCTATGAGGGACGTCTGCGCACGATCGCGGCGGTCCGCGAGGCGGGGCTGGAGACCTGTGTCGGCGGGATCCTCAACCTCGGCGAGAGCCGTGAGCAGCGCGTGGAGATGGCCTTCGAGCTGGCCGAGATCGACCCGACGAGCGTGCCGATCAACATGCTCAACCCGCGCCCCGGCACGAAGTTCGGCGACCGCGAGTACATGGATCCATGGGAGGCGGTCAAGTGGATCGCGATCTTCCGCCTGATCCTGCCCGATGCGCTGTTCCGGCTGTGCGGCGGGCGTGTGGAGAACCTCGGTGAGCTGCAGCAGCTCGCCGTGCGGGCCGGCATCAACGGCGTGATGATGGGCAACTTCCTGACCACGCTCGGCAACGAGCCCGAGACCGATCGCGAGATGTTCGAAGAGCTCGGTCTGAACGTCGCGCGCCAGCCCGACAACGCCGTCAATCCGCGGCCGGACAACCGCTCGGGCTGGCTGTCCGGCGAGACTCCCGACGTGGTCGAGGAGCTGATCGGAGCCGCGCGCGGCTCCGGCGCCGCAGCTTCGGCGGACGAGGATGCCGACGCCGGCGACCTGGAGCTGAAGATCCGCTTGTGGGACCCGTCGACACAGCTGCGCTACCACGCCAAGCGCAAGGTTCCACCGCGTCCGGACGGGGCGCCCAACCGTGCGCAGTCCAACCGGCGCATGCGAAAGCGCGGATCGGAAGAGGAGCCGGCAGAGGTCGCGCCCAGGACGGTCGCGGCGGGCTGAGAGCGGACACGCAGGCAAGCACGGGAGGCAGGATGAACGGGGAACTGGGAACGGGAGAGATCGAGCAGCGCCTGGCGGAGCTCGAGCGCGCCGGGCTGATGCGCCGGCTGCGGCTCGTCTCGGGCCCGCAGGGGCCGACCGTGCTGCTCGACGGCCAGCCGGTGCTGCTGCTGTGCTCGAACAACTACCTTGGCCTCGCCGATCACCCGCACGTGTGCGAGGCGGCGGCGGAGGCGGCGATGCGCTGGGGTGTCGGCGCTGGGGCGTCGCGGCTGATCTCCGGCACGATGACCGTCCATCGCCGCCTGGAGGAGCGCCTTGCGGCATTCGCGGGCAGGCAGTCGTGTCTGCTGTTCGGTTCGGGCTACCTGGCGAACCTCGGCGTGATCGGCGCGCTGGCCGGACGCGGAGACACGGTCTTCTCCGACGAGCTCAACCACGCGTCGATCGTCGACGGCTGCCGCCTCTCGCGCGCGGAGGTCGTCGTGTACAGGCACGCCGACGTCGAACACCTGCTGTGGAGCATGCGTCGTCACAGCGGCCGGGGCAATGCACAGGGCGGGCGGCTGGTCGTCACCGACTCGGTGTTCTCGATGGACGGCGACGTTGCGCCGCTGACGGAGATCGTCGAGCTCGCGCACGCGTCCGGGGCGCGCCTGGTCGTCGACGAGGCTCATGCGATCGGCACGTACGGCCCGGGTGGGCGCGGCGCGCTTGCACAGGAGGGCCTGGAGGGCGAGGTGGACGCGATCGTCGGCACGCTCGGCAAGGCGCTCGGCTCCTACGGCGCCTTCGTGTGTGGCGACGAGGAGATGGTCCGCTACCTGCTGAACACGTCGCGCTCGTTCATCTTCTCGACGGCCCCGCCGCCACCGGCGATGGCCGGGGCGCTGGCGGCGCTGGGACTGCTGCAGGAGCGCCCGCACCGAGTGCAGCGCCTCAGCGCCAACGCGCGGACACTGCGCCGCTCGCTGGCTTCCGAGGGCTTTGCGGTGGCCGAAGGCGACATGCACATCGTGCCGCTCGTCGTCGGCGACGAGCGCGACACGATGCGCCTCTGCCAGGAGGCGATCGAGCGAGGCGTGTTCGCACAGGCGATCAGGCCGCCGACCGTGCCGGCCGGGACATCGCGGCTGCGCCTGGCGGCGATGGCGTCGCACACGGCGACCGACATGCGCATGGCCGCCGAGACCCTCGCGAAGGCGGCGCGCAAGCTCGGCCTGGACCCGGCGCAGCTCGGCACCCCGCTGCCCGAGCCTGAGCCTGTGCAGGAGCCGGTGGAGGGCATCGAGCGCGAGCCGCACGAGACATTGCCCGTCGCCCAGTCGCCACCGTCGGCGCCGTTTGACATCGAGCAGCCGCGCCCGCGGCGCCCGCTCGCCCCTGCTGAGGCAGGCTCGAGCGAGGCCAATGCGCCGTTCGACGGCGAGCGCGAGAGCGCAGTCGCACGCGCCGCCTAGCGGGGCACGAGCACGGGCATGCGCGGGCTGTTCGTAACCGGGACCGATACGGGCGTCGGCAAGACGGTGCTCAGCGCAGCGCTGCTTGCGGCGATGGCAGCCCACGGCGAGCGGGTGTCGGCGCACAAGCCGGCGGTCACCGGGCTCGACGACCCCGGCGCAGACGCGACGCCGCGGCACTGGCCCGCCGACCACGAGCTGCTCGGCGCCGCCGCCGGCATCTCCGCCGACGAGATAGCGCCGCTGCGCTACGGGCCGGCCGTCTCACCGATGCTCGCGGCCGAGCTGGCCGGCGAGACGCTGACCGCCACGCGGCTGCTCGCCGCGGGCGCCGCCGCGCTGTCCGCTTCAGACGCCACGGATCGAACGCTGATCGTCGAGGGTGTCGGCGGCCTGCTGTCCCCGCTGGCCGACAACCTGACGGTCTGCGATCTCGCGGTCGCGCTGCGCTTGCCGCTGCTGATCGCCGCCCGCCCGGGCTTGGGCACGATCAACCACACGCTGCTCACGCTGCAATGCGCGCGCGCCGCAGGTCTGAGCGTGCGCGCGGTCGTGCTCACGCCGTGGCCGCCGCAGCCGTCGGCTCTGGAACGATCGAACCTCGAGGCGATCGCGCGCTTTGGCTTCGTCGAGGTCCACACGCTCGGCCGCGCGAGCGGCCCGGAGATCGCCGCGCTCGCGCGCGTGGGCGCCGAGCTGCCGTGGCGTCGCTGGCTCGGCGAGCGCCCGCGCGTTGCCCAGGCATCCTGATCGCGCAGCGCCGCTCGCTCGGCGCAGCCCGAGCCGGCGGCGCGCCGCTCAGGGTTGCGCTGGACCGACGCCCGCGACTATGGTTAGACCATGGCGGTGAGCACCTCGGCAGGCAACGTGCCTGCGGACATGAGCGACTTCACCGGGCGCTTCACCGCCGCCTGGAATGCCTGCGACACCGCCGCGATGGCCGAGCTGGTGACCGAGGACATCGTCTGGGCCGACCCGGCGCTGGCGCAGCCCGCGCGCGGCGTGGCGGAGGTCCAAGAGTTCATGCGCGCGAGCTTTCGCGGATTTCCCGATCTGCACTTCGGCGAGCCCGACCCGCCGCTGCTGTCGGTCTCTGGCGACGTTGCCTTCTGGGCTTGGTACATGGAGGGCACCCACCGCGGACCGATCGACCCACCGGGATTCGCGCCCACCCGTCGCCGGATGCGTGTCGAAGGTGTGGACCAGTGGACGATGCGCGACGGACGGATCGCCCGCTACCGGGCGTTCTACGACATGAACGACCTCGCACGACAGCTGGGGATCGTGCCTGCAGCCGGCAGCACGGCCGAGCGTGGGATGGTCGCGCTCCAGCGCCTGCAGGCCCGCCTCGGGCGACGATGAGCGCGAGCTCGGGCGCCGAGCACTACGACGTCGCGATCGTCGGCGCGAGCACGGCCGGCTGCACCGCCGCGCGGCTGTTCGCGCAGCGCGGCGCGCGCGTGGCGCTGATCGAGCGCCGTCCGGCGCTCGACGCGCACAAGACCGTCTGCACGCACTTCATCCAGTCCAGCGCGGCGCCGACGATCGAGAAGCTCGGCCTCGCCCGGCTGATCGAGCAGCGCGGGGCGGTGGACAACAGCATCGACCTGTGGACGCGCGCAAGCATCTGGGCGTTTCAGAGCACCGACTGGCTCGTGCAGGAGACGGCCGGTGCGCTCGGCGATCGCGTCGAGCTCGACGCCGCGCTGCAGCGCTACCGGCGCGTCCATCGCCGCCGCCTGCTCGGGCATTTCCTGACGATCTCCGACTTTGCCAGCGGTCGTCCGATCAACCCGATCGAACGGCGCCTGCACCGGGCGGCCGCACGCGACCGCGTGGTGCACCGCGCCTTTGAGCGCGTGGGCAGCCGCCGGCGCTCTCCGGCGAGCATGCTCGACCCGCGCGTGCTCGTGCGGGTGGCCCGCTGAGTGCTCGCCACGATCGAGCCGGCGAGAGCAGCGACGACCGGCTGCAGGCGCTGGGCGACGTGGCTGGCCGGCTGCGCTGCCCGAACTGCGCCGCCCCGCTGCGCCTGGCCGGTCGCGTGCTGCGCTGCGCGGGTGGCCACGCCTTCGACGTCGCGCGCCAGGGGTACGTCGCTCTGGCGCCGCCGCGCCGCAGGCTCGCCCCAGGCGATTCGCCGGAAATGGTGGCCGCACGCGAGACGTTCCTGGCCGGTGGCCACTACCGCGCGATCGCCGAGGCGATCACCGAGGCGACGCCGGCCGAGCTGATCCCGAGCGCGGGCGGGGCGCCGCTCGCACTCGATCTCGGCGCTGGAACCGGCTACTACCTGGCCGCGCTGCTGGACGATCGGTCCGGCTGGCAAGGCATAGCGCTCGACGCGTCGCGCCCTGCGCTGCGCCGCGCGGTGCGCGCGCATCCGCAGATCGCCGCAGTCGCCTGCGACGTGTGGCAGGAGCTGCCCGTGCAGGACGCCTGCGCCGACCTCCTCCTGAACGCCTTTGCGCCGCGCAACGGCCCGGAGATCGCCCGCGTTCTGGCGCCCAGCGGTGCGCTGGTCGTCGTGACGCCGACGCAGAGCCACCTGCGAGAGATCGTCGACGCCCTCGGACTGCTCGACGTCGACGCGGACAAGCAGGGGCGCCTGCACGCCGCGCTCGCTCCCCGGCTGCAATCCGAGCGCCGGCGCGAGCTCGAGTTCACGATGACGCTCGACCACGAGCAGCTGCGTGCGCTGATCGCGATGGGGCCGAGCGCTCATCATCTCCAGCCGCGACAGGTAGCCGAGCGCCTCGCGCGCCTGCCGCAGAGGATGCGCGTCGGCGCATCGCTGCTGATCGAGACCTTCCGGCGCAGTGGCGCGGCGGGAGCATCAGCCTGACGCAGTGCGCGCGGCGTCCACGACGGCAGCGGTCACGCGCGCGAGGTCCTCAGCATCGGTGACGTACGGCGGCATCGTGTAGATCAGGTCGCGAAACGGTCGCAGCCACACGCCGTGCCGCACGGCCGCGTCGGTCGCCGCCGCGACGTCGACCTCGCGCTCGAGCTGCACGACGCCGATCGCGCCGAGAACGCGCACGTCGGCGACGCCAGCCAGCGCGCGCGCCGGCTCCAGGCCCTCGCGCAGGCCGCGCTCGATCGCCTGCACGCGCGGACGCCAGCCCTGGCCGTCGGCGCCGTCGAGCAGCAGATCCAGCGACGCCAGCGCGACCGAACACGCCAGCGGGTTGGCCATGAACGTCGGCCCGTGCATCAGCCCGCCGCCCTCGCCGGCGGAGACGGCGTCGGCGACCTCGCGCGTGCACAGCGTCGCCGCGAGCGTCATGTAGCCGCCGGTGAGCGCCTTGCCCACGCACATCACGTCCGGGGCGACTGCGGCGTGCTCGCAGGCGAACAGCTCGCCGGTGCGCCCGAACCCCGTGGCGATCTCGTCGAGCACGAGCAGCAGGCCGTGCTCGTCGCACAGCTCGCGCAGCAGCGCCACGCAGGCCGGCGAGTGAAAGCGCATGCCGCCGGCGCCCTGCACGACGGGCTCGACGATGATCGCCGCCAGCTCGTCGGTGTGGCGCGCGACCAGCTCGCCCACGTGCGCCGCCCAGCGCTCGTCCAGGCCGGCGTCGAAGCCGTCGGGCGGGCGCTCGGCGAACACGTGCTCGGCGAGCGCGCCCGCGAACATGCTGTGCATGCCGCCCACGGGATCGCACACGGCCATCGCGCCGAACGTGTCGCCGTGGTAGCCGCCCTTTACCGTCAGCAGCCGCGTCCGGTCCTCGCGTCCACGCGCGCGCTGGAACTGCAGGCACAGCTTGATCGCCACCTCCACCGAGACCGATCCGGAGTCGGCGAAGAAGACCGCCTGCAGGCTCGGCGGCGCGAGCGCCAGCAGCCGCTCGGCCAGGCGCACGCCCGGCTCGTGGGTGAGGCCGCCGAACATCACGTGCGCCATCCGCTGAAGCTGCTCGCCGACCGCGCGATCGAGCAGCGGGTGGCGGTAGCCGTGGATCGCGCACCACCACGACGCCATGCCGTCGATCAGCTCGCGCCCGTCGGCCAGCTTCAGGCGAACGCCCTGCGCCGAGACGACCGGCAACGGAGCCGGCGCGGCGGGAAGCGCGCCGTAGGGATGCCAGACATGCTCACGATCGAACGCGAGCAGTGAATCCCAATCGCCGGTCTCCACAGACGCGCTAGGGCGCGAGCGCCCTAGTCCTCGTAGGGGACGAAGTCGCGCTTGCGCGCACCGCACACCGGGCAGAACCAGGTGTCGGGAATGTCCTCGAAGGCCGTGCCCGCCGGAATGCCCCCGTCGGGGTCGCCTTCCTCGGGGTCGTAGATGAATCCGCACGACTCGCAGATCCAGCGCTGCAGTGTCTTTGTGGGGGTGCTCATGCGCTGAAGACTAGCGGCAGGTAGGGTCAGCGGATGAGCACGCGCGGGGAGAGCGAGCCAGCGGTCTCCGGTGAGGAGTACAACCCCGGCCCGGCGACGGCCCCGCGACAGGCGGCGACGGTGATCCTGCTACGCGGCGGCGGCGAGGCGCTGGAGGTGCTGCTGGTCAGGCGCACGCCCAAGGCGCGCTTCATGGGCGGCGTCTGGGTCTTCCCCGGCGGCGCCGTCGACGCGCACGAGGGCGACGGCGACCAGGCCCACCGCGCCGCCGCGATCCGCGAGCTGCGCGAGGAGGCGGCGATCGAGCTCGACGACCCGGACGCGCTGGTGAAGTTCTCGCGCTGGATCACGCCCGCCCAGGTGCAGATCCGCTTCGACACCCACTTCTTCCTCGCGCCGATACCGCCCGGCCAGCAGCCGGCGGTCGACGGCGAGGAGGTCGTCGAACTCGGCTGGTTCACTCCCCAGGCGGCGCTGGACGCGCACGCCGCGCAGCGGATCGTGCTCGTGTTTCCGACGATCAAGCACCTCGAGCAGCTGAGTGCCTTCGCCACCGTCGACGAGCTGCTCGCCCACGCGCGCGAGCGCGATGTGCAGCCGGTCGAGCCGAAGGTGCTGCTGGAGGGCGAGGTCGCACGCGTGCTGCTGCCGGGCGATCCGGGCTACTGAGCCGCCCGTCAGCGTTCTTGCTGCGCGTTGATCACGTGCGTGACCGCGTTGATCAGCGCCAGATGGGTGAACGCCTGGGGGTAGTTGCCCAGGTGCCGGCCGCTGGAGGCCTCGAGCTCCTCGCCGTAGAGCTCCAGCGAGGATGAGTATGAGAGCAGACGCTCGCAGAGGTGTTCGGCCTCGCGATCCTCGCCGATCTCCGACAGCGCCGAGACCAGCCAGAACGAGCAGATCAGGAACGTTCCCTCTTTGCCGTGCAGGCCGTCGTCGGTCTCGTCGGTGCGATAGCGCATGACCAGGCCGTTCTCGGTCAGCTCGTCGCGGATCGCCATCACCGTCGCGCGCACGCGCTCGTCGTCGGGGGGCAGGAAGCGCAGTAGCGGAACGAGCAGCGTCGAGGCGTCCAGGGCATCGGTGTCGTAGTGCTGGCGAAAGACGCCGCGGCCGTCGACCCCCTTCTCAAGGAGCTCCGCGCGGATCTCATCGGCGAGCCCCTGCCACTCCTTGGCCTGGTCGTCGTTGCCCTGCCGTTCGGCCAGACGCGCGCCGCGATCCATCGCCACCCAGCACATCAGCTTGGAGGAGACATAGTGCTGGGGCTTTCCCCGCGCCTCCCAGATCCCCTGATCGGGCTCCTTCCAGGCCGCCGCCGCGCACTGAACCTGGTCGGTCAGCACCGGCCACAGGCGCTCGGGGATGTGATCGCGCTGCTTGGAGTGCAGGTAGACGGAATCGAGCACGGCGCCGAACACGTCGTTCTGGCGCTGGTTGTAGGCGCCGTTGCCGACGCGCACCGGCCGCGCGCCTTCATAGCCCTTGAGGTGATCGAGCGTCGTCTCCTCGAGCTCTTTTTGACCCCTGATCCCATACATGATCTGCAGCGAGCCGTCCTCGTTGCGCGGAACTTCGGCGACGTACTGGACGAAGTCGTCGGCCTCCCAGTCGAGCCCCAGTGCGTGCAGCGCCCACAGCGTGAACGAGGCATCGCGCATCCAGCAGTAGCGGTAGTCCCAGTTGCGCTCGCCCCCCGGGGTCTCCGGGAGCGAGGTCGTGGGCGCGGCGACAAGCGCACCGGTGGGCATGAAAGTCAGGCCCTTCAGCACGAGCGCCGAGCGCTGCAGGTGCCGGCGCCACGGGTGGTCGGGATAGGTGCCTTCGGCGAGCCACCCGCGCCAGAAGTGACCGGTCCTCTGCAGGATCTGCTCGGCCTGCTCGGCGGTGTGCGGCCCGCCGAGCGACTCCGTCCAGGAGATCGCGCAGAAGCGCTTCTCGCCTTCGACCATCGTGTGGCGCCCGTGCGTCCGGTTGCCCTCGATGCCCATGCGGATGTCGCTGAGCAGCCGAAACGCGGTCTCGCCGTCGGCGGCGTCCATCGCGCAGGTCCCCTCCGTGGCAACCTCGACCTGGCTCCACGCCGCCGGCGTGGCCCCGTAGTCGAACATCGGCTCGCAGACGATCTCCACCTGGACCTGGCCCTGGATGCATTCGACCATCCGCACGAGCAGGTGATCGGCGTCAAAGTCGGTCGGCGGGCGCGTGTGGCTGGAACCGTGCTCGTTGTCGTGCCATTCGCCGATCGCCAGCGCATCGACCACGCGAATCCATCCCTGCGGGGTCATCCACGTCGTCTCGATCATGTTCGTGCCGGGGATGTAGCGACGGCCGGCGGGCACGTACAGACCGTAAGGCCCGACACGCCAGCTCCCGGCTCCGCGATCGAGCAACGAGCCGAACACCGACGGCGAGTCGAAGTACGGCAGGCACATCCACTCGATCGACCCGTCGGAGGCGACCAGAGCTCCGGTGTGGCAGTCCGACAAGAAGCCGTAGTCGGCGATCGGCGGGAAGGGCGAGCTCTTGGCGAAGCTCCTGGAGGATGGCGTCGTGGCCGCCGAGGCCCCGATCGCCTGCGCACCGGGCTGCCCGGGAGGGTCGTCTGAGCTTCGCGCACGCGAACGGGAGGAGGGAGGAGGCGTAGCCATCGTGCGGGAACGGTAGCGGGGTAGGCTTCACCGCGAGCCCTTGTGACCGACCGATCCCTTGCCCTGCACCCGCCTGACGCACGCCTGCTGGACGGGCGGCGGGCGCTCGTCACAGGCGGGGACTCGGGCATCGGCCAGGCGGTCTGCTTCGAGCTCGCCGCGCACGGCGCTGCGGTGGCGATCAACTACGTCGGCTCGCCTGAGGAGGCACAGACGATGGTCGGCGAAATCGAGAACGCCGGCGGCAAGGCGCTTGCCGTGGCGATGGACGTGGCCAGCGAGAGCGACGTGCAGCGCGCCTTCGCCGCCGCCGGCGAGGCGTTTGGCGGCGTCGACCTGCTCGTCAACAACGCCGGCGTCGAGCATCCCTACGAGCTGCTCGACATGCCGCTGGAGGCCTGGCAGAAGGTGATCGACGTCAACCTCACCGGGGCCTTTCTCTGCGCGCGCGAGGCCGCCCGGGCGATGCGCGATCAGAAGTCTCCGGGCACGATCGTCAACATCTCGAGCGTCCACGAGCAGATCGCCTGGGAGCGCTTCTCGCACTACTGCGCATCCAAGGGCGGCATGAAGCTGTTCGCCCAGTCGATCGCCAAGGAGCTCGCGCCGCTGGGCATCCGCGTTGTCAGCGTCGCCCCGGGCGCGATCGACACGCCGATCAACAAGTCGGTGCTGGAAGACGCCAAGGAAAGCGCGACGGTGCTCGCCGAGGTACCGCTCGGACGCTGGGGCCACGTCTCAGACATCGCGCGGGCCGTCGCGTGGCTAGCCTCGGAGCAGGCCAGCTACGTGACCGGAGCGACGCTGTTCATCGACGGCGGCATGACGCTGTACCCGCGCTTCGTCTGAGCCGCGCAGCGGCTCACCATCTCTCGGTTTCGAAGGCGGGCCGGTGCACCCCGCGCGGCAGGACCTGGTCGGCCTCGAGCTTGTCCAGATGCGCCGCGAGCGTCGCCGTCGCCGCCGGGCGCAGCTCCGCGGGGACCTCCGGCCACACGGCGTTGAGCAGGTCGGGCACGGTCCGCAGCCCCTCGTTGAGCGCGAGGATCAGCCGGTTTTCGCGGTCGATGCGGTGGGCGATGTACTCGTCGAGCTTCGCCCGCGCATCCCACACCACCTCGCCGTGCCCCGGACACAGCACGTTGAAGTCTTCGCGCAGGCGCAGGCGCGTGAGCGCGAGCAGGTAGCCGGACATCGCACCGGGGTGCGGGGTGATCAGCACGCTGCCATCGCCCAGCACCGCGTCGCCGGTGAAGCAGGCGCCGTCGGCGACCAGCGCGTAGTGATCCTCGGCGTGTCCGGGCGTGTACACGGCCTGGAACGGCCCGAAGCGAACGTCCTCGGCGAGCCTCACGTCGACGTCCCCGCGCGCGGCCGCCAGCGGCGCAGGGTGGACTTCCAGCAGTGTCTCCACGGCGTCGCTGTGATCGCTGTGATCGTGCGTCAGCACCACACCGCCGAGCCCGCCGCGCGACTCGATCGCCGCCATCAGGCGCCTCAGGTGCTCGTCGAGCAGCGGCCCCGGGTCGACCACCCAGGCGGGGCGCCGGCCAACTACCCACGTGTTGGTCCCCGTGAGGGTCAGCGGGCCCGGATTGGGCGCCCGCAGGCGTAATATGTCGTAGTCGCCGAGCAACCCGGCGTCCGAGCGGGAGTCGTCATCCGACCGCGGCCCGCCCGGCTCGGAATCCGGCGGAATCGAACCGTTCACAGCTGCGACGTTAGCTGAGACGGCGGGCGCTTGAACTCCCGCGGGCATTGGCCGCCTCGCCCGCAGCGGCGTATCCAACCCTGATCAAACCTGCGCACGCGTCTGAGCTGTCGCCGGGCAAAGGCGTTCGGAGCGCGTCCGCGACGCGCTCCGAGCCGCCTGAACGACTACAGGCTTGATGCGGGTTAATCGCCCGCATGGCGCAGCACTGCCCGCGGCGCGCAGCGTGGGCTGAGTGTGTGCATATAACGCCAGCGATAGCCATAGTAGTTACGCAGCGTGTGGGCTGAGTGCGTGCATATAACGCCAGCGATAGCCATAGTAGTTACGCAGCGTGGGCTGAGTGCGTGCGAATAGCGCTAGCGATAGCCATAGTATTTACATCGTATATACGATTGCTATCGCAGTTCGTAAAGAGGACACAGCTCACTGACTGTGCCTCTGCC
>JADGPP010000022.1 GCA_017882375.1 Solirubrobacteraceae bacterium
GGCTCGATGAAGCCGTTGACGATCATCGCCGCGGCCTCGTCCTCGGTGAAGCCGCGCGAGCCCATGTAGAAGAGCTGGTCGTCGGAGATGCGCCCGACGGTCGCCTCGTGCGCGACCGTCACGTGCGGGTTCTGGATCTGGATGTCCGGCCACGTGTCTGATTTCGATTCGCCGTCCATCATCAGGCCGTCGCACTGCACGCGCGATTTCGAGCCCGCCGAGTTGCTGCCCATCTTGACCAGGCCGCGGTAGCCCATGATGCCGCCGTCCTTGGAGATCGACTTGGCGAGGATGTTCGAAGTCGTGTTCGGCGCCAGGTGCACGACCTTCGCGCCGGTGTCCTTGTGCACGCCTTTGCCCGCGACGCCGACGTTCAGGTGGTCGGCGCGCGCGCCCTCGCCCATCAAATAGGAGCCGGGGTAGAGCATCACGTACTTCGCGCCCATCGAGCCGCCGACCCACTCGACCGTGGCGTTGGCGTCGACGATCGCGCGCTTGGTGTTCAGGTTGTAGACGTCCTTGGACCAGTTCTGCACGGTCGTGTAGCGCGCCTTGGCGCCCTCGTGGACGAAGATCTCGACGACCGCCGAGTGCATCGAGTTGACGCTGTATGTCTGCGCCGTGCAGCCCTCGATGTAGTTCACCTCAGAGCCCTCGTCGGCGACGATCAGCGTGTGCTCGAAGGTGCCCTCGCCGGCGCCCTCCATGCGGAAGTAGGACTGCAGCGGCAGGTCGCACTTGACGCCCTTGGGGATGTAGCAGAAGGCCCCACCCGACCACACGGCCCCGTGCAGCGCGGAGAACTTGTTGTCCTGCGCCGGGACGCATTTGGTCATGAAGTATTTCTGCACGAGCTCGGGGTACTCGTTGATCGCCGTGTCCATCGAGCAGAACAGGATCCCCTGTTTGGCGTACTCCTCCTTCAGGCCCTCGTACACGGGCTCTTGGCGCCACACGCCGACAACGCCGGCGAGGTGCTCGCGCTCGGCCTGCGGGATACCGAGGTCCTCGTAGGTCTGCTTCATCTCGGCCGGCACGTCGTCCCAGCTGTTGAAGCGACCGGCCGTCGGGGGCGAGTAGAGCACCAGGTCGTCGAGGTTCAGACCACTCAGGTCAGGGCCCCAGGTCGGCACGGGCTTGCGTTCGAAGATCTCCAGCGACTTCAGCCGTTTCTCGGCCATCCAGTCAGGCTCGCCCTTGACCTTCGACAGCTCGCTGACCACCTCGCGTGAGATGCCCTGGCGGGCGCGCAGCTGGCCCTGGTCGTCCTCGACGATCGGGCTGGGCTTGGTGATCTTCGTGCGGTCAATCGTTGCCATGAGGCTCCTTACCGGGGGCTTTCAAGATCCAATTGGTGGGGCGCTCTGCGAATCCCGTGCGCTGAAGTAGGAATTGTATCGCGGGGGCCGGGGCCTGTCGGCGCGCGCGGGCTGCGTAGTCGGGGCCGGCACCTTCGTGCGGGGCCGCTCAGCCCGCGGATCGTGCATCCGCCGGGCCCCGTTCCGGGCGTGGGGTCGTCGAGCCGACGGGCCAGCTTGGCTGGTACCCGAAGATCTCCGCGAGCGGCGCCGAGCCGTAGCGCTCGGAGACGACCTCGATGTGACCCGGCGTGACGAGTGCGGGATGCGCCACGCCGCAGGAGCGCGCGAGCGCCAGGAGCTCGGCGCGAAATGCGACGACATAGCCGGCCGCGCGGTTGGACTTCAGCTCGGGATCGAGCCCGTGCATCAGCCAGCGCGACTGCGTCGCCACGCCCGTCGGGCAGCGCCCGGTGTGGCAGCGCTGGGCCTGGATGCAGCCGATCGCGAGCATCGCCTCGCGGCCGACGTTGATCAGGTCGCAGCCCAGCGCGAACGCGAACAGCGCCGCGTCGGGGAACCCGAGCCGGCCCGATCCGGCGAACACGACGTCATCGGCCAAGCCGGCTCGCGCGAACGTGCTGTAGACGCGAGCGAATCCGAGCTTGAACGGCAGCGCGACGTGGTCTGCGAACGCCAGCGGGGCAGCGCCGGTCCCGCCCTCGCCGCCGTCGACGGTCACGAAGTCCGGTCCCCCGCCGGTGCGGGCCATGCGTTCGGCGAGCGTCTCCCAGAAGCCGGTCTCGCCGACAGCCGACTTGACGCCCACCGGCAGGCCGGTGTCCTGCGCGATCGTCTCGACGAACTCGATCAGCCCGTCGACGTCTGAGAACGCCGAGTGAGCGGGCGGGCTGACGCAGTCCTGGCCGGCCGGGACGCAGCGAATTGCGGCGATCTCCGGCGTCACCTTGACGGCGGGCAGCAGTCCTCCGAGCCCCGGCTTGGCGCCCTGCGAGAGCTTGACCTCGATCGCGCGCACCGGCGCCTGCTGCACTCGCTCGCGCAGCCGCTCGAGGCTGAAGCGTCCGTGCTCGTCGCGACAGCCGAAGTAGCCCGTGCCGATCTGGAAGACGAGCTCGCCGCCGTTGCAGTGGGCGGAGGCAAGGCCGCCCTCGCCGGTGTTGTGCAGGCACCCGGCGAGTCTCGCGCCGCGGTTCAGCGCCTCGACGGCCACGGGGGAGAGCGAGCCGTAGCTCATGCCTGAGAGGTTCACGACCGATTCCGGGCGGAAGGCGTGACGCCTTCGGTGCATGGCGCCGAGCACCTTGCTCGCTGCAATCGCGTAGTCGGGCGCTGAGCCCGGCTCTCCGCCGGCCGGCGCCGGCGCCGGAAACGGCGAGTGCTTGATGATCACGAGGCTCTCGACAGCCTCCATCTCGTCGTCGGTCCCGAAGGCGAACACGTTCGGCTTGCCTTCCGAGCACGCGTCGATCCAGCGGCGCTGGTCGCGCGAGAATGGCCGCTCCTCGTTGTTCGAGGTCACGATGTACTGGCGCAGCTCCGGCCCGAAGGCCTCGAGCAGGTATCGGAGGTGCCCCGCCACCGGGAAGTTGCGCAGGATCGTGCGGCGGCGCTGCAGAAGGTCGTAGCTCACCAGGCCTGCAAGCGCGGCGGCCGCTGCTGCACGCAGACGAGGTTTGTTCGCGCCTGTCACCCTCGCTGCCCCGATCCCAGCTCAGCTGGCTCGATCGTTCACGACGGCCACGCGTTGTCGCCGGTGACCGCGCCGCGCACGGCCTTCAGGTTCAGCAGCGCGCACTTGCGCCGCGTCGCCGAGACGGGGATGCCGAGCAGCTCGATCATCCAGTCGGCATCGAGCTTGCCGACGTCATCCAGATCCATGCCTTTGAGCTCCTCTGAGGCGATCGACGCCGACGCCTGGGAGATCGCGCAGCCGTGGCCATGGAAGCGCAGGTCCTCGATGCGGCCGTCCTTGACGCGGATGTGCACGCCCAGCTCGTCGCCGCACAGCGGGTTGTGCTCGAGTCCCTCCAGGTCGTGCGGATCCAGCTCGCCGAAGTTGTGCGGGCGCTTGTAGTGCTCGAGGATGTAGTCGCGGTAGAGGTCGTCCATCAGAGCCCGAAGACCTCTCGTCCGGCCTGCAGCGCGTCGACGAGCGCGTCGATGTCCGCGGCGTCGTTGTACACGCCGACCGACGCGCGCGCGGTGGCGCCGACGCCGAGGCAGCGCATCAGCGGCTGCGCGCAGTGGTGGCCCGCGCGGATGCACACGCCGCCGCGGTTGGCCAGCTCGGCGACGTCGTGCGGGTGGATGCCCTCGACCGTGAACGAGACCAGACCGCCGCGGCGCTCGGCCTCGGGCGGTCCGACGACGCGAAGTCCGGGGACCTCGCCGAGGCGCTCGAGCATGTACGCGGTCAGCGAGCGCTCGTGTGTGCGCACCTGCTCCATACCCAGCGCCGAGAGGTAGTCGACGGCGACGCCCAGCCCGACCGCCTCGGCGATCGGCGGCGTGCCCGCCTCGAACTTGTACGGCAGCTCGTTCCAGCTGACCGACTGCAAGTCGACCGAGGCGATCATGTCGCCGCCTGTCAGAAACGGCTCCATCCGCTCGAGCAGCTCCTCGCGCCCGTGCAGAACGCCGATCCCCGTGGGGCCGAGCGCCTTGTGTCCGGTCCAGCCGTAGAAGTCGGCGCCGAGCGCCTGCAGGTCGACCGGCATCTGCGGAACCGCCTGCGCCCCGTCGACGAGCGACAGGGCGCCCGCGGCGCGGATGCGTGCGGTCATCTCGGCGACCGGGTTGATCGTGCCGAGCACGTTTGACACGTGCGCGAAGGCGACGAGCTTGACGTCGCCGCGCGCGAGCTCGCGCTCGAGCGCCTCCAGGGAGAGCTCGCCGCGCTCGTCGACCTCCAGGTAGCGCAGCTCGGCCGAGCGCTCGCGGCAGAGCACCTGCCAGGGAACGAGGTTGGCGTGGTGCTCCATCTGCGTGATCAGCACCGCGTCTCCGGGGCCGACGTTCGCGCGGCCCCACGAGTAGGCGACGAGGTTGATCGCCTCCGTCACGTTCTTGGTGAAGATCGTCGTCTGCGGCCGGCCGCCGACGAATGCGGCGACCTTCCTGCGCGCGCCGTCATAGGCCGCGTCGGCCTCCTGCGCGAGCGCGTACACGCCGCGATGGACGTTGGCGTTGTGGCTGCGCAGGTGCTCGGCCTGTGCGTCGATCACAGCCTGCGGCTTCTGCGAGGTCGCGCCGGAGTCCAGGTAGATCAGCTCGCGCCCGCCAAAGCGGCGCGCGAAGATCGGGAAGTCGGCCTTTACGGCCAGCGAGCTCTCAACGACTGGTGGCATACGCCTCGATGTCCTCGCGCGCGGCGGCCAGCTTGCCGGCCACCTTCGCGCGCACGAGCTCTTCCAGCGGCTCGTCCTCGAGCTCTGAGATCAGCGGCTCGAAGAAGCCCTCGACGATCACGCGCACGGCGGCCGGTCGGTCCAGGCCGCGGGTCTGCATGTAGAAGATCGCCGTCTCGTCGAGCTCGCCGACCGTCCCGCCGTGCGACGCCGAGACGTCGTCGGAGGACACGAGAACCGAAGGGATCGCGTCCACGCGCGCTTTCGGCGAGAGCATCATCGAGTGGATCTGCAGGTAGGTGTGCGTCTGCTGCGCGCCCGGGTCGATCTGGATCAGGCCCTCGAAGCTCGCGCGGCTCTCGCCGGTCGCCGCGCCGCGCCAGTGCACGTCGCCGCCCGACGGCCCCGTCTCGTGCAGGTCGACGGCGAACACGTCGAGATGCTCTTGCTCCTCGGTGAAGAACAGCCCGCGAAAGGCCATGTCGCCGCCGGGCTCTGAGACCGCCAGCTCGAGGTGCTGGCGCACGAGGTGCCCGCCGAGCAGCGAGGGCAGCCAGTGGCAGTGCGCGTCGCGCCCGACGCCGACGAACCGCGTCGAGGCGTCGAACACCTCTCCCTGGCCCCAGTCCTGCACCTGCGCCAGGCGGCAGCGAGCGCCGTCCTGCAGGTACAGCTCAAAGGCGCCCGCGTGCAGCGCCTGACCGTCGAAGTCCTCGGCGAGGTCGTACTCGTGCACGCGAAACTCGCTCGTCGGCGCGCCGACGACCAGCGTGCGCCCGTACTGCGCGACGCCGGGGGAGTCGATCGCGTAGACGATCTCAAACGGGTCCTCGACGACCAGTCCCTCGGGTACGTGCAGGAAGGCACCGCCCGTCCAGAACGCCGCATTGGCGGCCTCGAGCTTGTTGCGGTCGATCGTCAGGCGCTTGGAGTACCACGGCGCGACCAGCTCGCCGTGCTCGCTGAAGGCGTCCTCCAACGAGCACAGGATCACGCCCTTGGCCGCCAGCTCCGGATTGAGCTCCACGTGCACCACAGAGCCGGCGCTCTGCACGATGCGCCCGGCGCGCGGACGATCTGCAAGCGTGCGCGTGACGACGTCGGGCACGCTGTCGGGCAGCGGCGAAGGCCGCGTCGACAGCGCGTCCAGGTCGAGGCTCTGCAGGCTCGTCGTCCAGAAGCCCGAGCGCCGCCAGACCGGCAGCTCAGACGCCTCATATGCGGCCAGCGCCGCCTGTCGCAGCTGCGCCAGCGTGCGCCCGTCGCCGGCTCCGGCTCCGGCGAGGGCGTGATAGAGGGTGGCCTCGCGGTGGCGGCCCGGCTTGACCTGTATCGGCGCCGCGCCGTTGGTCGCCGCGCCGTTGGTCGTCGCGGCGGGGGTGGTCGCGTCGCTCGGCTCAGACACCGCCGTCACCGGCCGCGACTGCGTCGGCGCTCGCGCCAACCTCCTGGCGGATCTGGTCATAGCCCTCGCGCTCCAGGCGCTCGACGAGCTCGACGCCGCCCTCGAGCACGATCCGCCCGTCCATCAGGATGTGCACGAACTCGGGCTTTACGTAGTGCAGGATGCGCTGGTAGTGCGTGATGATCAGCGCGCCCAATCCCTGCTCGTCGTGCAGGCGCTGGACACCCTCGGCGACCGTGCGCAGCGCGTCGATGTCCAGCCCCGAGTCGGTCTCGTCGAGGATCGCGATGTCGGGCTGCAGCATCGCCATCTGCAGGATCTCCGCGCGCTTCTTCTCGCCGCCGGAGAACCCGTCGTTGAGGTGGCGTGAGGTGAACGCTTTGTCCACGTCGAGCAGCTCGATCGCGTGCTGCAGGTGCGTGCGGAACTCCTTGACCTGGATCGGCTCATCGCGCTTGGCGTTGATCGCCATGCGCAGGAAGTTCGCGACCGACACGCCGGGGATCGAAACCGGGTACTGAAAGGCCAGGAACAGCCCTGCCTGCGCGCGCTCGTGCGGCTCGGCCCCGGTGATGTCCTCGCCCTTGAACGTGATCGAGCCCTCGGTGATCTCATAGGAGGGGTGGCCCATGAGCGTGCTCGCCAGCGTCGACTTGCCCGATCCGTTGGGTCCCATCAGGGCGTGGATCTCGCCGCGCGAGATGTCCAGGTCGACGCCCTTGAGGATCTCGCGGTCCTCGATGCGCACGTGCAGGTCTCTGATCTCTAGGTCGGCCATGATCTGTGGTTCAAGCTCCAGTCGTCAGGGGTGGGGGTTCGGTCTTCAGCGCCGGCAGCACCGGGCCGGTCGAAAGCGAGGGGCCGGCGGGCAGCGCCGGGCCGAGGACGAGGTCGGCGAGCGTCATCTCCTGCAGCGTGTGCACGATCGAGAAGCGCACCCGTGTCCACAGCAGCTTGGTCGGGCAGGCGTGACCGGGCTGTGTCTCGCGCGAGCACACGATCGACCCGTCAGCGCCCTCGCTGATGCACTCGATCGGCGCGATCGAGCCCTCCAGCGCCTCGACCACCTCGGCCATCGTGATCTCCGTCGGCGAGCGCGCGAGCAGGTAGCCGCCGCGCGAGCCGCGGCGCGAGTCGACCAGGCCGGCCTTGCGCAATCGCGCGACGAGGTGCTCCAGGTAGGCGAGCGGGAGGCCGCCGTGCTCGGCGATCTCCGCAAGCGGGATCGGTTCCTCGCCGGCTCGCCGAGCCAGCTCGACCATCACGCGCACGCCATACTCGGCCTTGGTTGAGAACATCATCTGTTGAATACCTACCTGCGCGCTAGGGTATCAGCAGGGCCGCGGCGCTCCCGGTCATCCGAGCAGCTTTCGGACATCGTGCGCGACTGCTTCGGGCGTGAGCTGTTCGAGCTGGTAGATCACCCGCTCGCGCCCGGCGCGGTCGATCAGGAAGACCGACGCGGTGCGGTCGAAGGCGGCGCGGTCGGCGCTCGCCGGGGTCACGCGAAAGGCGTGCCACACCCGCCGCAGCTGCGCGGCGTCGCCACTCAGATAGCTGACGCGGCCGCTCAGCGAGACGCGCGACAAGAAGCGCCTCACGCGCGCCGGCGTGTCGGCTACCGGATCGGCTGTGATCAGCAGAGCGGGCACGGTGCGGGGGAGTTCGTCCAGCGCGCCGCGGATCTGCTGGGCGATCACCACGCACGTCGCCCCGCACGTGGAGTAGACGAACGCGACGATCGTCACGCGCCCGCGATGGCCGGCAAGTGACACCGACCGGCCGCGCTGGTCGGTGAGCGTGAACGCCGGCGCGATCACCCCCGGCGGCAGCGCCGCGCCGTCGAAGCCCGACGCGCCGGCAGGCGGTGCAGCGGTCGAGGACGACGAGGACGACGAGGACGAGCCCGACGAGCAGCCCGTCGCGGCGCAGGCCAGCGCGAGCACGCCGGCGAGGACCCAAGCAGGACGCCGCTTCATCGCAGCCCAGCGTATGCCAAGCCTCAAGCAGAGGGCCGGCGGTTCCGATCAGCGAAACACTCGCGTATTCTGCGTGTTCAGATCGGCCCGATGAAGAAACGAGGCAACATGTCGCCTGTCAGCAAGACCCACCATGCGGCGATCGGTCGTCGACCGAGTGTTCGCGCCGCGATCGCCACCGGACTGGCGGTGCTCGCGGCCATGCTCGGCACGACCGGGGTGGCGACGGCCGCCACGGCCACACCGCCCAACGACAATCAGGCGGACGCCCAGGTGATCCACAGCCTGCCCGCCACGATCGCCGGGACGACGGTCGGCGCGACGACCGATCCCGGCACGCCGGGATCGGAATCCAGCTGCGCCGGGTCGACCGCGGCGTCGGTCTGGTACAGCCTGCGCTCCGCCGGCGCTCAGCGGGTCGCCGTCAACCTCGCCGCCTCGGGCGCGCTGGAAGCGAGCGTCGACGTGTACCACGTCGTCCGCTCGCAGCTGAACTCGGTCGCCTGTGATCGAACGGAAGTCAAAGGGAAGGCCTCGCTGTCGTTCAACGCTTCGAAGAACGGCCTGTACCTGATCCGAGTCGCCGCGCTCGCAGGCTCACAGCTGGCGCCTTTCACGCTCGAGGTCTTCCTGCCGACGCCCGAAGTGCGCCCTCCCGGCTCGCCGCTTCCTGCAGGCGGCGTCAGCGGCCAGGTCGATCCGATCCAGAACGTCAACGCCGCGTACGCCGTCACGCTGCGGTCCGGCGTCAGCTATCTGATCAACCTCGCCAACGGACGTGGCGGCGGCTGCGTCAGCGGCCGGCTCTATCCGCCCGGCACCCGCTCCTTCGAAGAAGGCTCGCCTGCCGTAATTCACATCAACTGTCGCGGCTACCGCCTGTTCACGCCGGGAGCCGGACAGGGCGGGCGCTACAGCTTCGAGGTCACGCCGCAGGGGCGGGGCGTCAAACACTTCCGCCTGCAGGTCGCGCGCGCCAACCCTTCCGAGACGGCACCGGGGATACCGCTGGGCAACTACGCGCACGGGCACGGGCGTCTCGACGGCAGGGGCGTGCAGGTGCTGCGCCTGTATCGGATGGACGTCAACAGCCACTCGAACCTGACGCTCAGGCTGAAGGCGCCGCCGTCGGCCGACTTCAACGTGCAGCTGCGCAACGTCAACGGCCAGGTGATCGCGTGCGCGTGTGGCGAAAGCGGTTCGCAGACGCTCCAGCACCAGTTGCAGCCGGGCCGCTACTACGCGGTCGTCTCCGACCGCGACAACAGCACGGGCAACTTCACGCTCGTGCGCGAGTCGCGCACGATCACGACGACGCGACTGTCGTTCGGCGCCGCGAGCGCGCACGCCGGTCAGAGCCTCGGCATCGCCGTCAAGGTCTCGCCCGGCGCATCGGGCCCGGTGACGGTCGACATCGAGCGCTTCGACCCCGTGTTCGGCTGGCAGTTCTATGGGGAGTCCCACGCCGTCGCGAGCGGCGGCTCGGCGACGGTCGGGTTCACGCCTCCGGCGGTCGGCCGCTGGCGTGCGAAGGCGTCGTATGGCGGCTCGCGAGCGTTTAGCCCGAGCGCCGTCGGCTTTTCCTACCTGCTCGTCTCCTGAGCTCGCAAGAGACCATGCTGAGTGGCCGTTAGCCCGGTCGCTCAGCGTGGTTTCGCGCGACTGCAAGATGGTCTTCGGCGAGCCTGGGGCGCGCCTGGATGGCGCTATACTTTCTGAAGTCAATGAATCCCGACCGTGGTTTAGGAGTTTCGAGATGAGTCCGTCTGGAGCTGAGCTTCTCCGCCAAGTCAAGAGTCAGATCGAGGAGGTCGACCCGTCCGAGGTCGCCGAGCTGATCGACGAGGGCGTCACGGTCATCGACGTGCGCGAGACCGAGGAGTATGCCGCCGGGCACCTGCCCGGTGCAAGGCACGTGCCGCGCAGCTACCTGGAGTCGCGGATCGAGGGCGTAGTGCCCGATCGGTCGACGCAGGTGATCCTCTACTGCGCGTCGGGCAACCGCTCCGCCTACGGGGCGCGCACGCTGAAGGACGAGCTCGGCTACGAGCACGTGCGCTCGATGACCGGCGGGATCACGCTGTGGAAGGACCGCGGCTATGAGGTGGAGGTTCCGCGCACGCTCACACCCGAGCAGCGCGAGCGCTACTCCCGCCACATGCTCGTGCCGGAGATCGGCATCGAGGGCCAGCAGAAGCTGCTCGACGCGAAGGTGCTGCTGCTCGGCGCCGGCGGCCTCGGCTCGCCGACCGCGCTCTACCTCGCCGCGGCCGGCGTCGGCACGCTGGGCATCGTCGACGACGACGTAGTCGATCTCTCAAATCTTCAGCGTCAGGTCATCCACTCCACCCAGCGGATCGGCATCCCCAAGGTCGACTCCGCCGAGGAGTCGATCCACGCGCTGAACCCTGACGTGAACGTCGTCAAGTACCAGACGCGCATCGACGCCTCGAACATCGTCGAGATCATCGAGGGCTACGACGTGATCGTCGACGGCGTCGACAACTTCCCCACGCGCTATTTGCTCAACGACGCGAGCGTGCGCCTGAAGATCCCCGTCGTGTCCGCCTCGATCCTCGGCTTCGACGGCCAGCTGTCGGTGTTCAAGCCCTACGAGGGTCCGTGCTATCGCTGCCTGTTCCGCGAGCCGCCGCCGGCCGAGCTGGCGCCGTCGTGCGGTGCCAACGGCGTGCTCGGCGTGCTCCCTGGGACGATGGGCCTGCTGCAGGCCACCGAGGTCGTCAAGCTGGTCGTCGGCATCGGCGAGCCCGCGATCGGGCGCCTGCTGCTGTATGACGCGCTCGGCGCGACGCTGACCGAGGTCAAGGTCCACCGCGATCCCGAGTGCCCGATCTGCTCGCGCGATCCGCAGGACATCGCCGACGAGGAGCTCGGCGTGTTTCCCGACTACGAGGCGTTCTGCGCCGCAGCCGGCTAGTCGGTAGTCTCGCGCCAGCGTATGGCCACGATCAAGATTCCCCCAGTCCTGCGCGCATCCGTGGGCGGCGAGAAGGAGGTCAGCGCCTCCGGTGAGAACGTCGGCGACGTGCTCAAGGACCTCGCCTCCACGCACCCGGCGACGCAGAGCCAGCTGTTCTCCGCCGAGGGCGAGCTCAACCGCTACGTCAACGTCTACCTCAACGACGAGGACGTGCGCGTGCTCGATGGGCTCGCCACGGCTGTCGGCGACAGCGACACGCTCGTGATCCTGCCGGCGATGGCCGGCGGGCGCTGAGCTTAGGGCTACCCTCCGCAGGGCCGAGAGGCCCTCAGCGATCGGGAAGGTCGAGGACCGTCTCGATCAGACCTCGCATCGGGGCGTTGTCGCCCTGGAAGCTGCGCTGCGATGCATGGATGAGCTCGCCCTGGTCCAGATGCTCCCAGCTGAACGTGTGACCGGCATCGAGAGCGAGCTGGCGCAGGAAAGCGCGCTGGGCTCTGCCGTTTCCGTCACGGAAAGGATGCGCGGCGTTGATCTCAGCGTAGTAGTGCGTGATCCTCTCCGCGAACCGCTCGTGCGATAGCCCGCGCAAGTGTTGCTCCTCGGCGAGCCCGTCGAGCAATGCCTTTGCGAAGCCCTGGATGTGCTCGGGCAGCGCGAACATGCTGCCCGGCTTGGCGAGCGGAACGCTGCGAAGCTCACCCGCCCAGGAGTAGATGTCCTGGAAGATGAACCCGTGGAACGCCCGAAGGTGGGAAAGGTCGTAGTCACCCTCCAATCCGAGCTCCGCGAGTTGCGCGAGTCGCAGCATGCTCGCCTGCGCCTCGCGACGAGCTAGAGCGTCCGCATCTGTCAGGCCGGCGAGGTTTCGCAGGACGACGGTCCCGGGGTAGACGTACGGGTCAGCCACGGCGCCGACGAACGGCCGCGGTCAGTGCCGCGTCGAGGTGGGCTCGGGCTGACCGAGCAGATGGGCGACCGACTCGCCCGCGGCTAGGAGTTGCGCCGCCTCGCCGAGCTGCTCGGTCTCGATCGTACGATCCACCCACCGCTCGAGGACCTCGATGGCGTCCGTTCCCGGCTCGAGCCCCTCGGCGCGCACCGAGCCGAGGGCATCAGCGACGATATGCGATCGCGAGTCCATAACGGCCATATACAGGTTATCGGGGGACTCGGCGCGCCCCCGACGGTTCTGCGCGGTCTGGCCGACCGGCAAGCTAAGCGGTCGCGGTCGCGCTGGGAGCCGCCGCGCGCCGCGCGCTCGGGGCCTCGGCGCCGGCCGCGCCGTCGCCAGCCGCCGGCACATGGCTCATCGCGTGCTCAACCAGCGCGGTGATCGTCAGCGACGGGTTGACGCCGACGTTCGCGGGGATCGCCGAGCCGTCGCAGACGAGCAGGTTCTCGTAGCCGAACACGCGCTGACGGGCGTCGACGACACCCTGGGAGGGGTCGGGCGCGATCACGGCCCCGCCGAGGATGTGCGCGGTGGTGGGGATGTTGAACAGCGCCTCGGTGACCGAGCTCTGCGCGATCCCGCCGGTGCGCTTGGCAAACCATTGCGCGGTCCTGTTGGCGATCGGGATGAACGTCGGGGTGGGCCGCTCGGGGTCCTGCTCGGTCGCCGTCGTCGCCGTAAGTGACGGTCTCGATGTGCGTGTTCGGGTCGGGGTAGATCGACGAGCTGATAGCGACGCGCTTGATCAGCTCGTCGGGGTAGTCCTCGGGCACCGTGACGGTGAGGATCGACTCGGAGTTGGTCCGCACGAGCTCGCCGAGGCGCGGCGAGATGCGCGGCAGCGAACCCTCCAGGCAGCACTGCTGCAGCAGGACGTCAGGGGCGAGCGAGCGCCGCGAGCAGATCGACGGCCTGTGCGGAAATCGTGCAACGAAGTCGCTCGACCCCGCTATATTCCGTGAAGTAATGGCTGTTCAGAGGCTGCGAAACCGGCCGTGCGGCGGTCGCTATGGGGACATCGTGCAGTCGATCGGCAATACGCCGCTGATCGAGCTGCCGAGCCTGTCGCCAAAGCCGGGCGTGCACATTTGGGCCAAGCTCGAGTCGCGAAACCCGACGGGGTCCGTCAAGGACCGCGTCGCCCGCGCTTTGATCGAGGACGCCGAGGAGAAGGGAGCGATCGCTCCCGGACAGACGATCCTCGAACCGACGTCGGGCAATACGGGCATCTCGCTGGCGATGATCTGCTCGCGCAGGGGCTACAAGCTGAAGGTGGTGATGCCCGAGAACGTGACGCCCGAGCGCACGCAGCTGCTGACGATGTACGGCGCGGAGATCGTCTACTCGCCCGGCGACCAGGGCTCAAACGGCGCCGTGGCGATGGCGCTGGAGATGGCCGCGGCGGACTCGTCGGTGTACATGCCCTACCAGTACGGCAACCAGGCCAACCCGAACGCGCACTACAACGGCACGGCGGTGGAGATTCTGGAAGAGCTCGACGAGATCTCGGCGTTCGTCGCCGGCCTCGGTACGGGTGGCACGCTGATGGGCAACGGAAGGCGCCTGAAGGAGACATTCGGAGACGCCTGCAAGATCGTCGCCGCGGAGCCGATGCAGGGCGAGCCGGTGCAGGGGCTGCGCTCGCTCGACGACGGCTTCATCCCGCCGATCATCGACATCTCGCTGCTCGACCGCAAGATCTTCGTGACCAACCGCGACGCGATCTCCTGGACGCGCAAGCTGCTCGACGACGAGGGCGTCTTCGCCGGCGTCTCAAGCGGCGCGATCGCGAGCATCGCCGTGCGCATCGCCGGCGAGCTCGACGAGGGCAACGTCGTGTTCGTCGTCGCCGACGACGGCTGGAAGTACCTCTCCAGCGGCATCTACACGCTGCCGGTCGACGAGATCGAGAACCTGGACTCGACCGTCTGGTGGTAGCGCGCCCGCCGATCGCTCGCGGCGTGCCGGGTCGCAGATGAACATCGCTTCAGACCTGCTCGCAGAGATCGTCGCGCACGCGCTGGAGAACCCCGGCATCGAGTGCTGCGGCGTCGTCGCCGCGCAAGCGGGCGAGGACGGCGGCGAGAGCACGGCCACGCGCGTGTACCGGGCCGAGAACATCCACGCCAGCGCGCTGAAGTTCGAGATCGATCCGATGGAGCTGCTGCACCTGAGCAACGCGATCGACGACCAGGGCTGGGAGATCGGCGCGATCTACCACTCGCACGTGCGCAGCGAGCCCTACCCATCGCAGACGGACATCGGCTTCGCCGCGCAGTGGCCGGGCGTCGAGTGGATCATCGTCGGGTTGGCCAGCGGCGATCAGCCCAAGCTGCGCTCCTATCTGATCGACGGCGCCGACGTGACAGAGGTGCCGGTCGGCGAGGTCGCCGCGCAGGAGCGTCAGAGCTGAAGGACAAGCCGCTCATCTGCCCGTCCTGCGGCACCTCGCACCCGAGCTCCGAGCGCTTCTGCCCGGATTGCAAGATGCCGCTCGTGCACGTTCCGGGCAGCGAGCGCGAAGCGAGCGAGCGCCAGCGCAAGGCGCGCAAGATCAAGCCGCAGTACTCCGAGGGGCGGCTGGTCAAGGTTGCCTACGCGAGCAACCAGCCGGAGGCCGAGCTGATCGAGGCGCTGCTGCTGGAGGAGGGCATCCCCAGCATGTCGCGCCGCTCGGGAGGCTTTGACGTACCCGACTTCCTTGCCGCGGGACCGCGCGACATCCTCGTCCCGGAGTCCGGCGCCGAGGCCGCGCGCGAAGCTCTGGCTCCACTCCCGGCCGATCGCTCGGCTGGCGCCGAGGCTGCAAGCGAAGCGCTCGCGCCAGACACCGAGCGGTAGACGGGCGCCGCGCGGCGCCCGCCGGGTCAGGCCAGGACGGGCTGGCCGGTTGCTTCTCTGGTGATCGAGCGGATCTCCTCGGAGGCCCGCTCGAACTCGGCGTCGGAGAGCACGGGGGTGCCCTCGAAGGGGAGCTCGCGCTGCAGCTCGATCCACGCCTGCGAGGCCGTGTACTCGTCCTTGACCTTGACGGTCACCGGGCGCGGGATGCGGTAGGTGCGCAGCAGCAGCACGTGCAGCGGCTGGTGGCGTCGCCAACCGAGGCGCTTTTCGGCGTAATCGGGCGTCCACACGTAGAACGGCGAGAGCGCGTCGACGCAGCGCGGGTCGGCGATCGTGAAGTGGTCGGCGACCTCGGCCCACGCGCGGATGCGCACGCGGTCGGGCTGCTGGACGGGCGCGCCGGAGGTGAACGCTTGCAGCAGCGGCTCGCCATCGCTCCAGACTCCCTCCTCGAGCGCGCGGCGCAGCTCGGGCTGGTGGGACTCGCGCACCAGATCACCGGTCTGGTGGTCGAACGTGGGATACAGGAAGAACCGCTCGTGGGCCAGCCGCAGCGACTTGCCCGGTTCACGAATTCCGCCCTTGCGGAGAGTTATGAGCTGCTCACCTTCCGCTAGCGCACGGACGGTGACGGCCCATTCTTTGAAAGCAATTGGCATAACGTTGAGGCGAAGAAGCGTCTCTATCTGACCGCGTTCCGCCCTTCTCAGGCGGTCGCCGGCTCGTTAAAGATACGAAACCCCAGCGGAAATCCCAAATCGCCTGCAAATGGGGGGGTTTATTGGCGGCCGTCCGCAGCGTGTGCCCCGTCCGCCGAGCTGTCCGCGCGGCCAAAGCCCCCTCCGCCGGGCGTCTCTATTCGCAGCCGCTGCCCTGCGCGCAGCGTGCCGGCGGCCTTGCCCGGCAGCGGCTCGCCGTCGAGCAGATCGCGCCCCGGGGCGCCCGGCTGACCGCCGGCGGCGCCGCGCGGAGCGTGCCGGCGGCGCTCGGCGATCAGCGAGAAGCTCATCTCGCGCAGCGCTTGCAGCTCGCGCACGACGCCGTCGCCGCCGCGCGTTGCGCCGGCGCCGCCGGAGCCGCGCCGCAGCGCGTACTGCAGCACGCGCAGCGGGAATTCGCGCTCGAGCGCCTCCACGGGCGTGTTGAGCGTGTTGCTCATCGCCACGTGCACGCCGCTGGGACCGTCGGCGTCGGCGCACGCGCCCTGCCCGCCGCCGAGCGTCTCGTAGTAGGAGAACGAGTCGCCTAGCAACGAGGATTCGGCTCCGAGGGTCAGGTTGTTCATCGTGCCCTGCCCGAGCGCGCGGCCGAACGCGCCGAGCACGAGGTCGGCGACGCGCGAGGACGTCTCGACGTTGCCTGCCGCCACGGCGGCGCCGGGCCGTGCGTTGAGCAGCGTCCCCTCGGGCGCGCGCACGTCGACGGGCCGATAGGCGCCGGCGGAAGGCGGGATGTCGGGGTCGGTGAGCACGCGCACGGCGAACAGGCAGGCCGAGCGCGTGACCGCGAGCGGACAGTTGAGGTTGCCGTCGTGCTGCGCTGCGCTGCCGGCGAAGTCGAGCACCAGCCGCTCGCCGTCGACGGTCGCGCGCAAGCGCAGCACAAGGTCGCCCTCGGGCGCCTCGAGCATGTCCTCGGCGAGCAGCTCGCCGTCGGGCAGCGCTGCCAGGCACGCTCGCGTGCGCCGCTCGGCGTAGTCGAGCACGGCGTCGGTGGCCGCGCGCAGCTGCTCGCGCCCGAGGCGCTCGGCGAGCGCGCCCAGGCGCAGCGCGCCGATGCGGTTGGCGGCGAGCTGCGCGCGCAGGTCGGCGCGGCGCTCCTGCGGCTGGCGCATGCGCGCGACGATCTCCTGCATAGCGGCGTCGTCGAGCACCCGCGGCGAGATCACGACGCCCTCCTCAGAGAGCCTGTGGCTATCCGCGGGCATCGAGCCGGGCACGCGTCCGCCGACGTCAGCGTGATGCGCGCGGCTGGCGGCGAAGCCGAGCAGCCCCGCCTCGGCGCGGTGGCTGCCCGAGTCCTCGCCACCGCCGCCGGCGCCGGCGAACACGGGCGTGACGACTGTGATGTCGGGCAGGTGCGTGCCGCCGGCGAACGGGTCGTTGAGGATCCACGAGACGCCGGGGGAGTGGCGCTCGCCGAGCACGGCGGCGACGGCGGCGGGCATCGAGCCGAGGTGCACGGGGATGTGCTCGGCCTGCATGACCATCTGACCGTCGGCGTCGAACAGCGCCGTGGAGGCGTCGCGGCGCTCCTTGATGTTGGAGGAGTGCGCGGAGCGGATCAGCGCGACGCCCATCTCCTGGCAGGCGGCGCGCAGCGCGCCGGTGACGACCTGCAGCTCGATCGCGTCGAGTCCGCTCATGTGCCCGTCTCGCGGCCGTCGTCTTGCAGATGCAGCGTGCCGTGCTCGTCGACCGCGCCCGACCAACCGGGCGCGACGAGCAGCGTGGACTCGGCGAGCGCGCAGACGGCAGGTCCGCAGACGCGCATGCCGGGGGCGAGGTCGCCGCGCAGGATGGTGGCGTCGAGCGGCACACCGTCGAAGACGACGGGCGCGCTGCCGGCGGCGTGCCCGGCGTCGGGCTCGGCACGCGGGCTGAGCGCCGGCGCGGCGCCCCACACGGACACGCGCACGTTGACGAGCTCGACGCCGGCGCGGTCGTCGCGGTAGCCGTAGCGCTGCTCGTGCGCGGCGGCGAAGGCCTCGCGCAGCTCACCGGGATCGACGGATTGGGACTGCTCGACGGCGAGCTCGAAGGACTGGCCGCTGTAGCGCAGCTCGTAGAGCACGCGGCGGCGCTGCACGTCGCCGGCGAGCGCGGCGTCGGCGCGGGCGACCAGCTGGTCGCGCAGGTCGCGCAGACGCTCGGCGCTGAGCTGCTCGGCGTCCAGCAGGACGGTGCGCGAGACGTCGTGTCGCGGCGCGGCGGCGGCGAGCCCGAGCGCGCACAGCACGCCGGAGGCGCGCGGGCAGAGCACGCGGTGGATGCCGAGCTCGCGCGCCATCGCGCAGGCGTGCAGCGGCCCGGCGCCGCCGAAGGGCATCAGCGCGAAGCGCCGCGGGTCGATGCCGCGCTGCACGGTGAGCACGCGCAGCGCGCCGAGCATCTCTGACTCGGCGACGCGGGCGATGCCTTCGGCGCAGGCGAGCGTGTCCATACCGACCTCGGCGGCGAGGCTCGCGACGGCGTGCTCGGCGGCGTCGCGGTGAAGCGCGAGGCCGCCGGCGAGCGGCGAGTCGGCGAGCAGGCGCCCGAGCAGGAGGTTGGCGTCGGTGACGGTCGGCAGCGTCCCGCCGCGGCCGTAACAGGCGGGCCCGGGCTCGGCTCCGGCGGACTCGGGACCGACGCGCAGCGCGCCGCCGGAGTCGCGCCAGGCGATCGAGCCGCCGCCGGCGCCGACTGTGTGGATGTCCAGCGCCGGCAGCGCGAGCGGCCGTCCGGCGATCTCGCGCTCGGCGGTCTCTGCGACGTCGCCGGCGTCGATCAGGCAGGCGTCGCAGGAGGTGCCGCCCATGTCGAAGCACAGCACGTCGCGCTCGCCGGCGAGCTCGGCGAGCAGCAGCGCCCCGCCGACGCCACCAGCGGGTCCGGAGAGCACCGTGAGCGCGGCGTGCGCGGAGGCGCGCGCGATGTCGGTGAGTCCGCCGGAGGACTGCATGATCTGCGGCTCGGGCAGCGCGCGCGAGCGCGCGTCGTCGGCGAGTCGGCGCAGGTGGGCGTGCAGCAGCGGCGACAGCGCGGCGTCGAGCACGGTCGTGGCGGTGCGCTCGAACTCGCGAAACGTGCCGACGAGGTCGCTGGAGAGGGAAACGCTTGCATCGGGCAGCAGCTCGGCGACGAGCTCTCCGAGCATGCGCTCGTGCTCGGGATGGGCGTAGGAGTGCAGCAGCGCGACGGCGACGGCTTCGGGGGCGCTTTCGGCGAGCTCGCACACGAGCGCTCGGGCGTCCTGCGGATCGAGCGCGCGCAAGGGTCCGTCGGGCGTCATGCGCTCGGGAGCGGCGAAGCGCAGCTCGGCGGGCACGAGCGGCGCAGGCAAGGCGTCGCACAGCCGGTAGAGGTGCGGGCGGGCCTGGCGGGCGAGCTCGATGACGTCGGTGAAGCCGTCGGTGGCGATCAGCGCGGTGCGCGCGGTGTGCCCCTGCAGCAGCGCGTTGGTCGTGACGGTCATGCCGTGCGCAAAGCGCTGCACGTGCTCGGCTCGCACACCGGCGCGCTGAAGCACGAGCGACACGGCGTCGAGCACGGCGCGCGACTGCTCTTGGGGCGTGGAGGGGACCTTGGCCGTGTGGACGACGGAGTCTGCGCCGACGAGCACCGCGTCGGTGAAGGTGCCGCCGACATCGACTCCGAGAAGCACGCTCGGGAGCCTACGCGACGGGCGCGCAGGCTATGCGGCGGCGAGCTCGCGGTCCTCGGTTTCGGCGAGGTGCTGGTGCGACGGGCAGTAGCCGTTGTGCGGGAGCGGCACGCGCTGGCAGGCCGACCCCTTGCGCGTGGTCGCGCGGCACTGCGGCGGGGCTCCGCTGACGGCTGCGTAGGCCTCGTGCGGATGCAGCGTGAGGTACTCCTGCGCGTACTGGATGTAGCGGCAGACGACCTGGTGCACGTGCGACTGCGCGGACATCGGGAAGTAGTTGCGGATGTCGGAGAAGAGCGTGCGCTCGGGGCGCGCGAAGTAGTGGCGATCGGTCGCCAGTCGCGTCACGACGGCCTCGCATGCGCGCAGCACGGCGGCGTGGTTGGAGGCTGAAGGAGCGCCCGGCGGGGGAGGGACGATCCGGGGAGCTAGCTCCCTGTAGATGGCGCGGCTGAACTGGTACATGGCTACTCCTGACCCTCTTTTGTGTATGGAGCACACCCCCCGGTCTCAGAGACTCCAAAGACTCCGATTCCTTCTACGCGCGATAACACGTCGGCAATCACAAAAGACCGAGATAAAGGCGAACTGATCAACTTTTTAGGAATGGACCCCTTACGGGGTCTCGCGGCGTGCGCGCGGGGTCGCCCGAGCGCGCAACGGCCGGCCTGGCGCTCGTGCGGTGGCGTCAGGTCCAGGCCTGCCAGTCGATCTGCTCGGCGCTTGTGAGAAGTTCCTCGGCGCCTGCGTGCGGGCCGTTGTGAACGACCACGTGGCGGCCGTCGAGCGAGGGGTCGCGCTGCGGGTGGTCTGAGCGCTGGTGCGCGCCGCGGCTCTCGGTGCGCGTGAGCGCGCAGCGGGCGATCGCGCGCACGAGCGGATGGGGGTTGTCGAGCAGCCGCTGCAGCCCGTCGGCGCTGCGCACGATGCCGGCGTCGCGCCACAGCGCGTCGCGGGTGGCGGCGTTGCCGATCGGCGGAGCGGGCAGCTCGCTCAGCTGCTGCAGCTCGGTGATGCTTGGAGCCTGTCGCGCGGGCGCCGGCTCGGCCAGGGCATGGGCGACGGCGCGGCGGGCGAAGACGAAGCACTCGCTGAGCGAGTTGGAGGCGAGCCTGTTGGCGCCGTGCAGACCGGTGCACGAGGACTCGCCGACGGCGTAGAGGCCGGGGAGAGTCGACTGGGAGTGCAGGTCGGCGACGATGCCGCCCATCGTGTAGTGGGCGGCGGGAGCGACGGGGATCAGCTCGCGCGTGGGGTCCAGACCGGCGTCGCGCAGCGCGCTGACGACGTTGGGGAAGTGGGCGGGGTCGACTGCGCGCATGTCCAGGCCGACCGACTGCTCGCCGGACTGGAGCAGGCGCGCCTGGATCGCGCGCGAGACCTCGTCGCGCGGCGCGAGCTCGTCGACGAAACGCTCGCCGGCGCTGTCGTGCAGCGTGGCGCCCTCGCCGCGGATCGCCTCGGTGACGAGAAAGCCCTCGCGCCCGGCGATGCCGATGACGGCGGTCGGGTGAAACTGCAGCAGCTCGAGGTCGGCGAGGTCGGCGCCAACCTGGTGGGCGAGCAGCAGGCCGACGCCCTGCGACCCGGGCGGGTTGGTCGTGCGCGCCCACATCGCGGCGGCGCCGCCGGTGCCGAGCACGACGGCGCCGGCGGCGATGATCTGCCCGTCATCGCAGATCAGCCCGGCGCAGCGCTCGTGCGAGCGCCACAGCGCGCGTGCGCGTGCCCCCTCGAGCACGGCGATGCGCGGCTCGGCGGCGACGAGCGCGGAGAGCTGGCGCACGACGCGCCGGCCGGTGGCGCTGCCGCCGGCGTGCACGACGCGGCGGACCGAGTGGCCGCCCTCGAGCCCGAGCGCGAGCCCGCCGGAGCTGTCGGCGTCGAAGCGCACGCCGAGCGCTTGCAGGTCGCGCACGCAGTCGGGCGCGTCTGCAACGAGGATCTCGGCTGCCGAGCGGCGCACGAGCCCGCGCCCGGCGAGCTCGGTGTCGCGCAGGTGCAGCTCGGCGCTGTCGTCGGGCGCGAGCGCCGCGGCGAGTCCGCCCTGCGCCCAGTAGCTGGCGGTCTGCGCGAGCGGCGTGGCGGAGACGAGCACCACCGATGCGTGCTCGCGCGCGGCGCAGAGCGCCGCATACAGCCCGGCTGCGCCCGCGCCGACGACTGCGATGTCGGTCTCACGCGAGACCGCCAGAGAGGGCGCGGGCATCGCGGGAACGGTATCTCGCGCGCCGGGGCGAGCGGTGCGCCGCTATTTGCTCGTGCCGGGGTGGATGAATTTGCGTAGCGCTTCGCGCTGGGCCGGCGTGAGGCCTTTGGAGGCCTTTTCGACGGCGTCTGGCGTCGTCGATTTGGCTCCCGGGCTGGCCGTCCCGCCGGCGCCGGTGGTCGTCGGCGCGGCGGCGGGCGTGCTGGCAGTCCTCGCGCCGGGCGTGCTCGTCGTCGGCGTGCTCGCGCCGGGCACCGCGGCGCCGGGCGTCGTCGCGGCCGGTGTCGTGGCCGCGCCGGGAGCCGGCGTGGTCGGGGCCGCGGGCGTGCTGGCGGCGGGCGTGGTTATGGTCGTCGTGGCGGGCGCGGAGGAGGAGCTCGAGTCCCCGGCGAGCTTGACGAGCGCGGCCGCGAGGACCGCGAGCGCGAGCGCGGCGATGACGGCGACCGTGGCGATCGGCCCCTTCCAGTTGGGCGTTGCGGCCAGGCGCGTGCGTGCAGCGGCACCGCAGCTCAGGCACCAGTCCTGCTCGGGACTGAGCGGCGTGCTGCAGAGCGGGCACGCTTCGCCGCCGGCGACGCGCTGCGGGACGGCGAGATGCGGGTCGCCGACCGGCGCCGTTGCCGCGGCCGGGAAGCCGGAGCCGTGGCCGCCACCGGTGGGGCTCGCGGGCGCGGCGGCGACCGTCACGAGCCGGCCGCCGGCGGGCGGATGATCTCGGTCGGCTGATCGTCGTCGCCGGCCCGCTTCGGCGACGGCGCCTTGGCTGGTACCGGCGGCACGGGCGAGCGCCCGCCGGGGGGCGGCGTGACCGGGTGTGTCTGCGTGGCGGGGGGCGCTGGCGCTGCGGGCTCGGAAACTCCTGCGGGGTCGGGGCCGGCGCCTGCGGGCGATGGCGACGCGGCGGGCGCCAACGGCGCGGGAACGGCTGCGAACGACGCCGTTGCGGCTGAGGAGGGCGCCGGGTAGGCCGCCGCAGCGACTGCGGGCGCGGGTGCAGGTCCAGGCGCCGGCGCGGCGGCGCCGCTGGCCAGCGCGCCGGCGATCGGCAGGTCGACGTTGCGGCTCATCGGCAGCCCGCAGTTTGGGCAGAAGCGGTCTTCGCCGCTGTGGATGGCGGCACAGCGCGGGCAGGCGGTGATGCCGGCCTCGCGCAGGACGGTGACGGGCTGGCGCTCGGACAGGCTGGCCTCGAGGCCGCGCAGCTCGGCATCGATGCGTGTGAGCGTGGCGAGCTTGGCGAGCACGAGCGAGTCGTTGCGCTGGCCGAAGCGGTGCAGGCTGTAGACGAGGCCGCCTAGATCGCGGTAGGCCAGCTCGCGCGCCTTGCGCAGGAAGCGTGCGCGCCGGCGCAGGCGACCGCGCGCGCCGAAGCCGACCGAGCGCGAGTCGGCCGACGTCGCAGACGCGGCTGCATCGGTCGGCTGGCTGGCCTCGTCCGGCTGCACGGGCGCGGCTGGGGGAGTCGTGGCAGATGGCTGATCCACGGCCAACCCATGCTACCCAGCGCGCTCCCGGGTAGCGCGCCATGCGGCGGCGACGCGCTCGGCCATGCGCGTCGCGGAGTATCGCTCGGCGCGCGCACGCCCGTCCACGCGTGGGTCGGCCGCCGCCAGCAGCGGCTGCAGCGCGGCGCGCCAGCTCACGCGGTCAAACGGCGCGCAGAGCGCGCCGGGGAGGTCTCGCAGCGCATCCTGGTGGATGCCCACGGGCGTGGCGAGCACGGGCACGTCGCAGGCGAGCGCCTCGAGTACGGCGAGGCCGAAGCCCTCGCGCTCGGAGGGCACGAGCACGGCGTTGGCGGCGTTGATCCACAGCGGCACGCGAGCGGGGTCGACGCCGCCGAGCGTCAGCAGCCGGACGCCGAGGTCGGCGGCGAGCGCGCTGGCGCGATCGTGGCGCTTCTCCGCACGTGCGGGGTCGGCGGCGAACAGCAGGTAGGGCGTCAGCGCGTCGAGCCCGAGCTCGGCGCGCGCGTGCGCACGAACAAGCGGACCGAAGCGCTCGAGGTCGACGCCGCAGGGGAGCACCTGCGCGCGCTGCCTGGCCCTGGCGGGCAGCTCGCGTGTGAGCTCGGCGGAGACGGTGGCGAGCAGGTCGATCGTCGGCAGCGCGGCGCGCGTGAGCAGGCGCGTGCGCGGGTGACGCAGGTCGGTGCCGTGCAGGGTGAGCGCGCGCACGTGCGCGGGCACGCTCAGCGCGGGCCAGGCGGTCAGGCCGAAGTGCGCATGCACGACGTCCAAGCGCTGGTAGCTGCGCCGGCGCAACGCCAGCGCCGCTCGCACCAGCGCGGTGGCGCCGGGGGGGAACTCGTACAGCTGCACGTCGAGGCCGCCGAGCGTGCGCAGCGCGGCGACCTGATCGCGGACGAAGCTGCCGCGCTCGGGGTGCGCGGGGTCGGGCAGCATGTTCGAGACGACGAGCGCGCGCACGAGCCCCGACGGTAGCGCTCTGGAATGATGGCGCGCGTGAGCAGCGCGCCATCCAGCTCCCCCGACCCGCGCGAGCGGCCGATCGGCGTGTTCGATTCGGGGGTCGGCGGGCTGACGGTGCTGCACGAGCTGCTGGTGCAGCTGCCGCACGAGGACTTCCTGTATCTGGGCGACACGGCGCGCTTCCCCTACGGAGAGCGCTCGCCGGAGCAGTTGGCACAATTCTCCGCGGAGATCGCCGAGGAGCTGCTGCGCCGGCGCACGAAGCTGCTGGTCGTGGCGTGCAACTCGGCGACGGCGGCGGCGCTGCCGAGCCTGCGCCGGCGGATGCTCGAGACGACGCTCGGCGTCGACGTGCTCGGCGTGGTGCGCCCGGAGGCCTCGCAGGCGGTGGCGAGCACGCGCACGGGGCGCATCGGCCTGCTGGCGACGCCGACGACGGTGCAGAGCGGCGCGTACGAGCAGGCGGTGCACGCGATCGACGCGCACGTGACGCTGTACGCCGTCGCGTGCCCGGGCCTGGCGGCGATCATCCAGGCGGGCGAGCAGTTCGACCAGCGCGCGGTGCAGGCGGTGCGCGAGGCGTGCGAGCCGCTGCGCGAGGCGGACGTCGACACGGTGATCCTCGGCTGCACGCACTACCCGTTGATCCGCCCGATGCTGCAGCGGATGCTCGGCCCGCAGGTCGAGCTGATCAGCTCCGGCGCAGCGCTGGCGCGCCAGGTCGAGCACGCCCTGAGCACGCGCTCGCTGGGCAACCCGCGCAAGGGCGAGGGCGACTATCGCTTCCTTTGCACGGGCGACACCCAGACGTTCACAGATCTGGGCACGCGCTTTCTGCAGATGCCGCTCGGCGACGTCGAGCGCGTGCAGCTGGCGGCTGTGGAGGCGGTCGCGTGAGCGAGCAGGGCGCGGTCACGCGCAGCTACGGGCGCGCCGCGGACGAGCTGCGCCCGACGGAGATCGAGCCCGGCTTCATGCGCACGGCGACCGGCTCGGCGCTGATCTCCGTCGGTGAGACGCGCGTGATCTGCACGGCCTCGGCGGAGGAGAGCGTGCCGCGCTGGATGGCGGGGCGGGGCAAGGGCTGGGTGACGGCTGAGTACGGGATGCTGCCGGCGTCGACCGGCCAGCGCAAGCAGCGCGACGCGACGCGCGGGCGCCTGGACGGGCGCACGGTGGAGATCCAGCGGCTGATCGGGCGCTCGCTGCGCGCGGTGATCGACTTCAAGGCGCTCGGCGAACGGACGATCTACCTGGACTGCGACGTTCTGCAGGCCGACGGCGGCACGCGCTGCGCGTCGATCACCGGCGCGTTCGTGGCGCTGTCGCTGGCGTGCGAGGCGCTGCGCGGCACGGGCGCGCTGGAGCGCTCGCCGCTGACGGGCTCGCTGGCGGCGGTCTCGTGCGGGATCGTCGGCGGCCGCGCGCTGCTCGACCTCGACTACTCCGAGGACTCCACGGCGGAGGTCGACGCGAACGTCGTCATGACCGGCGACGGCGGCCTGGTCGAGGTGCAGGCGACGGCCGAGCGCACGCCGCTGTCGCGTGCGCACCTGGACGAGCTGCTGGCGCTGGCGGCGGGGGGCATCGAGCAGCTGCGCGCCGCACAGGAGCAGGCGATCGCACAGGCGGCCTCCGCGGCCGCGTGATCGCAGCGAAGGCGCCCGCGTGAAGCTGCTGCTGGCCTCGCACAACGAGCACAAGCGGCGCGAGTTCGCTCGCCTGCTGCCCGACGACGCCGGCGCCGAGCGATGGACGCTGCAGTCGCTGCCCGGCGCGGTGGACCTGCCGCCGGAGGACGGCGAGAGCTTCGCCGAGAACGCCCTCGGCAAGGCGCGCGCGGCGGCGGCGGGCACGGGCCGGGCGAGCATCGCCGACGACTCGGGCATCGAGGTGGCGGCGCTCGGCGGCGCGCCGGGCGTGCGCTCGGCGCGCTACGCGGGAGACGATGCGACAGACGAGCAGAACCTCGACAAGCTGCTGCGCGAGGCGCCGGCTCACAGCGCGCTTCAGTACGTGTGCGCGATCGCCTACGTCGACCCGAGGCTGGGCGTGGAGCGGGTCTTTGAGGGACGCTGCGCGGGGCGCCTGTCAGACGATCCGCGCGGGGAGCGGGGGTTCGGCTATGACCCGGCGTTCGTGCCCGACGACGGTCCGGACGGGCTGACGATGGCCGAGCTGAGCGACGAGCAGAAGGACGCGATCAGCCACCGCGGTCGCGCCGCGCGGGCGCTGTTCGCGTGGCTGGCGCAGGCTCCGGTCGACCTCTAGCTACGGGGGGTTTGGCGAAACTCATAGGCCCCGGCGGACCTTCCGCTCGCTTGGACGGTCGAGACTGCCAAGGACGCCGAGCAGACGTTCACGCTCGGACTCATCGACGCTGCCCGCGAGCGCGGGGCCCTGCTGCCGACACGGGGCGCGTGGTCTCGGCGGTCTAGCTCATTTAGCGCCTACAGCCCGGCGAGGCTCGCCGTGGCAATTCGATTCTGCTGATGGCGCTCGGCGCATTCGACCGGGCAGTTTTCTATCGCGAAGAGCGCAGCTCGGGTGTGTGTCACAGCCAGGAAGCTATAGCGGCTGCGCCAGCGCCAACGATGCCGAGTGTCAAGGCTCTCCGCGTTCAGGATGCTCCCATGATCCACCCATGTGACGATTCCGCTCCCGAACTGCCCACCCTTCAGGAGGTGGGTACTGAGGATCAGCGCCCGTGCGCTGCCGCAACGCCAGGCCAGCAATGTTTCCCCGCTTTCCAATACGACCCAGTTGCGCGAGACTCCGACGACTCCGGCGAGTTCGGGGGGTTCTTCCGCCCCAAGTTTCCTGCTGGGTCGTCGCACCGGGCGGCAGAGTGGCCGTACTGGCCTAGCCGCGTCACGGTCGAAGTAGGTGGTGGCCGATTCCTTGAATCCCCTGAAGATCGCGCCGCTCGTAGGATTGAAGAGGACTTCTTGGTGTTCCCTGTAGCCACCGCTCACGAGAGAAATCCAAGTGGAGCCAAATCCCGACGCGTAGAGTTCATCGGGAAATACAGCTTCGGTGGTCGCGCCCGTCCGGACGTTGCTGATCTTTATCTGCCGCGGCACCCCTGGCACCGAACATTCCTGAAGCAGACGCGAATGCGAAAGCGCAACTGTTCGCCAGAACGACCGTCTCAGCGCCCCGTCGCCTTCACGTTCCTCACGGCATTGCGTTCGAGGAATCGTGTGGCGCACGCCACTCGCCGTATCGAGGACGACGAGCGCCTGTTCGTCAAACGGCAGCGCGGTCCCCCCCGTCGTGTCAAACGCGACGTAGCGCTGGCCATCGGACCTGAGGAGCGTGTCCGCGACGCCCGGCACCGGGCTTAGTGCTGGACGGCGCGTTGCGGCAGATGCTGGGAGCGCACAAAAAGCCAGCACTAGGCCGCATATCCCCACCGCTCGCAGCATCAGCACCAACAAGACTACGCGCCCAAGGTCTTGGTTAGAGCGGGAGCGGGAACTTTCTCGGACATCGAGAGGTCGTAGCTCCACGCCGAGTTTCGCCAATCGTTTCGCCAATCCCTCTAGGGCCTCTCGCCGGCCTCTCGCCGGCGATCAGAGCAGGTTGATCGCGGCGGCGATCGCGACGGCGAGGCCGAGGCCGGCGTAGCCGTGGTAGCCGCTGAGCAGCAGCAGCAGGCCGGTGAGCAGCGCCACGAACACGGTTGCTACCCAGGCGATGCGGGTGACGCTCATCGGAGCATTCTTGCCGATCGACGCGTCCTCACGTGGTCGTGAGCGGGTCTGGCGCCCGTCCGCGCATGGTGTTAGCGTCGAATCCATGGTTTCGACAACGAGGAGGGCCAAGTGACGAAGGCCGAGCTGGTCGACCAGGTGGCGGATCGCGCCGCGCTGACCAAGCAGGATGCCGGGCGGGCCGTGGACGCGGTGCTTGCCACGGTCGAGGATGCGCTGCGCCGCGGCAGCGAGGTCACGGTGGCAGGATTCGGAAAGTTCCACGTCAGCGATCGCGGCGCGCGGATGGGCGTCAACCCGCGCACGGGCGAGCGCATCCAGATCGCCGCCTCGCGGGTGCCGCGCTTCACTGCTGGCAGCGGGCTGAAGAGCGCGGTGAAGGGCCGCTGAGCCTGGCGGTCTCCTTTGCGGACACGCTCGCCGCGCGAGTGGCCGAGCGCGAGTCGCAGATCGTGCTCGGACTGGACCCCGATCCGGGCGCGCTGTGGCCGCCGCACGGCGTTGCGAAAGAGGGCGGGGCGGCGGAAGTCTCGCGGCCGGCGGAGCGAGCGGCCACGGCAGTGCTTGCGCACTGCCGTGCGGTGATCGACGCGACGGCGCAGGCGGTCGTCGCGGTCAAGCTGCAGCTGGCGCGCTTTGAGCTGCTCGGCGCGCCCGGATGGGCGGCGCTGGCGGCCGTCGCCGCACACGCGCGGTCGCTTGGCCTGCTGGTGATCGCCGACGGCAAGCGCGGCGACATCGACGTGAGCGCCGGCGCGTACGCCGCTGCGCTGCTCGGCGGCGCCGACAGCCCGTTCGGCAGGCTCGACGGGCTGGGTGCGGATCTGGTGACGGTCAACCCGCTGATGGGCGTCGACGCATTGGCGCCGTTTGTGGCGGCCGCCCGCGCCAGCGGCGCGGGCGTGCTGGTGCTCGTGCGCACATCCAATCCGGGCGCCGCCGACGTCGAGGATCTGAACGTCGAGGGCGGCGGGGCGGTATGGGAGCGGATCGCAGTGATCGTCGATCGGCTGGGCGCCGCGGGCGTCGGGGCGGCGGGGCTGAGCGACGTCGGCGCCGTCGTCGGGGCGACCGAGCCGGGCCATCTGGCGCGGGCTCGCGAGCTGATGCCGTGCGCGACGTTCCTGCTTCCCGGCGTGGGCGCGCAGGGCGGGCGCGTGGAGGATCTCGCCGCGGCCTTCGCACCCGGTCGCGCGGGTGGCCTGGTCACGGCCTCGCGCAGCATCGCCGGGGCGTATCTGGCAAGCGGCGGGACGCCCGAGGGCGCCGCGCGCGCAGAGGCCGAGCGCCTGCGGGAGAGCGCGTGGGAAATCTCTGGCGAGGGCGTCGACAGACGTCCGCTAGCCTTGTGAAGCGCTCGGCACCGTCCACGCCCGGGCCAGAAGGTTGGTGAGGAGGCAGAATGATCATTACGGTCACGCTCAACGCAGCGATCGACAAGTCGCTGTCGGTGCCGAACTTCCGCCTCGGAAGGCGCCACCGCACGGTCGAGCAGCGGACGATGGCCGGCGGTAAGGGCGTCAACATCGCGCGCACGCTGAAGGCGCTCGGCCAGCCGGTGATCGCGACGGGCTTTGCGGGCGGCGCCACGGGCACGCACATCGTCGAGCAGCTCACCGAAGAGTCGATCCTCAACGACTTCGTGCGCATCCGCGAGGAGTCGCGCACGAACACTTCGGTGCTCGACCCGACGACGGGCGAGCAGACGGAGATCAACGAACGCGGGCCGGCGGTCTCCGAGCGCGAGGTGGAGCTGTTTCGCGACAAGCTCCTGTACCTGGCGCGCGGCGCGGCGATCGTCGTGTTCGCCGGCTCGCTGCCGCGCGGCGTGGAGCCGGATCTCTACGCGGGGCTGATCCACGATCTTGAGCGCCTGGACGTGACGACGGTGATCGACACCGACGGCGAGCCGCTGCGTCAGGCGGTGCGCGCCGAGCCCGACGTCGTCTCGCCGAACGTGCTCGAGGCCGAGGAACTCGTCGGGCACGAGTTCTCGGGCGAGGATGAGCGCGCGCAGGTCGTGCGCGAGATCGTCGCGCTGGGGCCGCACGAGGCGATCATGACGCTGCCCGACGGCTGCATCGCGCAGGTGCTCGTCGACGGCCACCTGCGCAGCAAACGCGCGCGCATCGAGCCACGCGAGCCGATCGCCAGGCGCGGCTCCGGCGACGCGTTCCTGGCCGGCTATGTGGCAGCGCGCTACGAGGGCCGCCAGCCCGACCACTGCCTGCGCCTGGGCGTGGCCTGCGGCGCGGAGTCCACGGGCCGTCTGGAAGCCGGTCTGATCGACCCGCGCGAGGCGCGGCGGCTGATGGGCGACGTCGAGCTGTCCTCAACGGAGGTCGCCGCCGAGGTCGGCTGAGCATACGCTCAGCCGACTCGTGGCGCTCGTCAGCCGACGATGACGTTGTGGATCTCGGCGACCATCGGCTCGCCCGGGTCGGTGCCGAGCTCGGTCATGATCGGGATGAGCGTCTCGCCGAACTTGTCGAAGGACTCCTGCGAGTCCCAAACGTCGAACACGTTCAGTCCACCCTCGCCGGTGAAGGCGCAGTGGTAAGAGCGACCGGCAGGGGCGCCCTGGCCGGCCGCGTCTAGCCGGCGAATCGCCTCGTCGTACTGCTCCTTGCTGAACGACTGAGGGGCGAAGTAGAAGCAGAGTGCCATGGAGTTCTCCCTATCGTTGGGGGCTGGTGGCTCGACTCTACTGTCGAGGTCGCGCCGCTGGCTGGCGATACGCCAAGAGCCCGCTCTCAGGGTGCACGCCGCCGGGAGATGTCAACCGCCGGCGACGTCGCGTCGCAGGAACACGAGGTAGGCGCCGGCCAGGCAAGGCACGGCGTACAGCGCGCAGACCCACAGCGAATGCAGGATCGGGCCCCAGTCGGTGGGTGTGCGCAGCAGGCCCTGCCAGCTGTTGTACTCGGTCGTCAGCAGGTACGGCTTGGCGCCCTCCAAGCCGGGGATCACGGGTATCAGAGCGAGCACCAGCGTGACCGCCAGCGTGCCGACGACGGCGGCTGCGCTGTTGTGGGTGACGGTCGACAGCAGCACGCCGATGCTGACAACGGCGGCGATCGGAATCAGGTAGCAGGCGTTGGCGGCGAGCACCAGCAGCAGGGCTTCGCCGGGCGGTACGACCGAGCCGGAGAAGGTGGTCACGTGGTTAAAGCCCCACGAGGCGACCCCGGCGATCGTCGCGACGATCGCCGACACGAATACGACGACGGCGGCATACGTCAGCGCCGCGAGCGTCTTGGCGGCGAACACCTGGCCGCGATCGACCGAGCGCGTGAGGATCGTCTTCAGCGTGCCGTTGCCGTCCTCGGTTGCGACGATGTCCCCGGCGACGAGAACGACCGCCAGCGGCAGGAAGAAGGCGCCCTCGAAGATCAGCGTGAGCACGGGCGTGGCGAGCCCCGACTGCGTGATCTGCGCGAAGAAGATGTTCCCGCCTTCGTGGCCGTGGTGGTGGCGAAGATGCTGGGCGACGACGAACAGCAGCGGGAACACCATGCCGATCGCCAGGCCCAGATACGTGCGCTTCTGCGCGATCAGCTTGCGCAGCTCCCAGCGCCAGATCGTCAGCGTGCCGGGGCGCCGCAGCGCCGAGGCGATGCCTCCGGGCGCGGCGATCGCCGGCGGCGATGCGGCGGCGGCGCTCATCCGACCTGCACCGCGTCGCGCGCGGCGGTCTGCGCCGGCGTCGCGTCGAGCGAGCCGTCCGCCGAGCCGTCCGCCGCGTCGCCCTCGGTGAGCCGGAAGAACAGGTCCTCGAGCGTCGCCAGCTCGGGAGTCAGCGCGAGTATTCCCACGCCGGCGTGCGCCAGCGCGAGCGACAGCGCGCCGACCGCGGGCTCCTCCGCCTGAAAGCCGAGTCCGTGCTCGCCGGCGGCCGCATGCTCGATGCCGGTCTGCTCGCCGAGGACGCCCAGCGCGCGCGTGTCGTCGGTCGTGCGCAGGCGATAGCCGGCCCCGCCCTGGCGGCGCAGGTCGGCGAGCGCGCCCTCGTAGACGACGCGACCGGAGTCGACGATGGCGACGCGGTCGCACAGTTCCTGCACCTCGGGCAACTGGTGGCTGGAGAGCAGCACGGTGATCCCTTCGCCGGCCAGACGGCGGATCAGCAGGCGCATGTCGCGCATCCCACCTGGATCCAGGCCGGTCGCCGGCTCGTCGAGGATCAGCAGCCGCGGGCGGCGCAGCAGCGCCGCGGCGATGCCCAGGCGCTGCTTCATGCCGTGCGAGTATCCGCCGACGCGATGGGCGGCGCGCGGCGTGAGCTCGACGATCTCGAGCACCTCGCCGATGCGCTCACGCGCGCCGCCGCCGTCGAGGGCGGCGAGCAGTTCGAGGTTCTTACGCGCGCTGAGGTACGGGTAGAAGCGCGGCGCCTCGACGAACCCCGCGACGCCTTCCAGCGCCCGCGCGCCCTGGCGCAGCGGGTCGCGCCCGAACAGCTCCACGCTGCCCTCGCTCGGCGTGATCAGCCCGAGGGCCATGCGCAGCGTGGTCGTCTTGCCGGCGCCGTTTGGCCCAAGGAAGCCGTACACGTCGCCTGCGCGCACGTTCAAGTCGACGTGATCGACCGCCAGCACCTCGTCATACCGCTTGACCAGCCCGCGAGCGCGGACCGGCGGCGCCTGCTCGCCGCTGACTGCGTCCTCAGTCACGCTCCGTGCGTCCTTGCCGGCAACGACGATGCGTCCGCCGTGCAGCGCACGACTAGAGTCCTCGTGCGACTGCCTCGATGTTCGCGGGGGTGACGGCGCCGGCGAGCAGGTAGCGCACGCCCGAGCGCTCGAAGCTGAGCAGCGTTCCGAGGGCGGTCGGCAGCTCGGTTGCCGTCGTCGTGGCGTCGAGTTTCACCTTCGGCAGTCCTTCGGGGAGGTTCGCCGGCTTCTCACCCGGCTTGACGTTGCTTTCCAGCACTGCGATGCCGGAGATGCCGTTGCCGTGCGTCGTGACCTTTGGCCGCGCGTGTTCGCCGGTGGCGCCGGCCGGGTGCTTGGTCGGCAGCGTGACTTCTTCGATCTTCGCGTTGGCGGGAGGCGTGAATTCGAAGACCGAGCCGCTCACGGGTCCGTAGGAGACTTCGCTGGCCGCCAGTTCGATCACCGGCGAGGAGCTCGTGGAGGAGTACAGCGCCGCGCGCAGCGGCAGGCCGTTGTTGGCGTCCCAGGACAGCTCGGCGCCGCCGATCAGGCTCCCGCCTTCCTTCGGCGAGACGCGCGCCGTGTATGCGGGTTGCCCGGCGATGTCCGTCGGCGTGGCGCCGGAGACGTTGACGTGATTGAGCTTGGCGATCGCTTCTTCGATCTTCGCGACGCTCGGGACTTCGTGCTTGTCGGTCGCGGGGTGCGTGTCGGTCCCCGGCGTGCCGGCGGGCGGCGTGTAGCGGTAGAGCGTGTTTGACGCGGCGTCGTAGACGGTCAGCGTGTGCCCGTCGTAGAGCACCTGCGTGTCGCCCTTTTCGGCCTGCAGCTCCAGCCGCACGCGCCCGTCCTTGGCGACCCACAGCCGTCCGGACGCGCCCGAGAGCAGGGGACTTGAGGCGACCTGGCCGGCGGCTTCGCCGCCGCCGCCCGATCCCGATTGATCGGCCGTCAGGCTGGCTCCTTCGAGCAGGTGATCGGTCAGCTTGACGTTTGCGCTGACACCCTCGACGGGCGCCGCCGCGAGCGCGTCGTGGACGGCTTGCGCGAGTGGTTTGCGCGGCGGAGTCGGCCCGGAGCCGAGCGCGAAGGCGATCGCGGTGGCCGATGCGCCGAGCGCGATCACCAAGCTGCACAGCAGCAACAGGCGAGAGAGGGGGAGTCGGCGCAGTATGTTCACGACTGGATCACCCTCCAGGTTAGCGCCGTACATTGCCCGCGCCTAAAGGCATACGTTCTCTGTGAGAACGCTCATGCGCGCGTTGCGGCGGGCTTTCGTCCAGGCACTGCAGGCGCCGGCAAGCGCCAATTGTGCCGCCGGCGAGGGGGTCGATCGCCCGTCCGGCGCCGCCAGGCGATATGTTCTCGCGCGCAATGGTCATCATCATCGTCCTCGCCTGGCTCCTGCTCGGGCTCGGTGTCTTCTTCGTCGCGATGCGCCGGGGACCGCGCGGCGCGCGTCACGCGCCGCACACCGAATCGACGGCCAGCCAGCGCACGATCACGCTGGGGGTCATCGTGCTGTTCGCGTTCGGCCTGGCCGTGCCGGCGATCGTGATGGCGTTCAACGGCGAGCACAAGACGAGCGTGGGATCGGGCGGCGTGCACCTCAATGCCCAGGAGCAGAACGGCCGCGAGCTGTTCTCGCGCACTTGCGCGGTCTGCCATGCGCTGGCCGCGACCAAGTCGGTCGGTCAGATCGGGCCGAACCTCGACGTGCGCGTGGGCTCGGACATCTCCACGGCGGCAGGGCGCAAGGCGCTCGTGCTGAGCGCGATCTCCGAAGGCCGCGCGCGCGGCCTGGGTCAGATGCCCGCGCTGCTGTATCAGGGCAAGGAAGCCGAAGACGTGGCCGACTTCGTAGCCGCCGTAGCGGGGCACTGACCGGCGGCGACTTGGCCGGCCGCCGCGCGCGCGGACGGTTTGGCCATCCGTCGATACCGCTGAGCCGGGGCCATCGGTAAGGTCACGCCGATGCCGGACTCGCCGAAAACCGCGGACGACGTCAAGGCGATCGTCGCCGAGCGCCAGATTCGCTTCATCCGCTTCTGGTTCACCGACATCCTCGGTCAGCTGAAGTCGTTCTCGATCAACGTCGAGGAGCTCGACGACGCGTTCGAGTCGGGCATGGGCTTCGACGGCTCGTCGATCACCGGCTTCAACGCGATCGAGGAGTCGGACATGATCGCCATGCCCGATCCGGCGACGTTCGCCGTGCTCCCGTGGCGCCCGGAAGAGCAGGGCGTGGGGCGGATGTTCTGCGACGTGATCACCCCCGAGCGGACGCCCTACGAGGGCGACCCGCGCCACGTGCTGCGCCGCGCGCTGGAGCGCGCCCACGGGATGGGCTTCGACGTGTTCAACGTCGGCCCGGAGCTGGAGTACTTCCTGTTCAAAGACTCGCGCTCGACCGAGGTGCTCGACGAAGGTGGCTACTTCGACCTGACTACGCTCGACGCCGGCTCCGACGTGCGTCGGGAGACGGTGCTCGCACTCGACCAGCTCGGCATCCACGTCGAGTACACCCACCACGAGGTCGGCCCCTCCCAGCACGAGATCGACATGCGCTACGCCGACGCGATGAAGATGGCCGACGACTGCATGACCTACCGCATCACGGTCAAGGAGTACGCGATGAAGTACGGCTGGCACGCGACGTTCATGCCCAAGCCGCTGTACGGCGAGAACGGATCGGGCATGCACACCCACCAGTCGCTGTTCAGCAAGGGCGTCAACGCGTTCTACGACGCCGACGACCAGTACTTCCTCTCAGACATCGGCAAGGCGTTCATCGCCGGCCAGCTCAAGCACGCGCGCGAGATCTGCTCGATCTTCGCCCAGTGGGTCAACTCCTACAAGCGCCTGGTCCCCGGCTTCGAGGCGCCCGTCTACGTCGCCTGGTCGCGGCGCAATCGCTCGGCGCTCGTGCGCGTACCGCTGTATCACCCCGGCTCAGAGAAGGCCACGCGCATGGAGCTGCGCTGCCCGGACCCGGCGTGCAATCCGTATCTGACCTTCGCAGTGCTGCTGCAGGCCGGCCTGGAGGGCATCGAGAAGGGCTATGAGCTGCCCGAGCCGATGGAGAAGAACCTCTACCACCTCTCCGGCGAGGAGCGCCGGCGCCTGGGCGTCGAGCAGCTGCCCGAGAGCCTCGGCGAAGCGATCGAGCTGACGGCCCAGTCCGAGCTCGTCCTGCGCACGCTCGGCGAGCATATGTTCAACCGCTACGTGGAGATCAAGCGCCAGGAGTGGGACGACTACCGCGTGCAGGTCACGCAGTGGGAGCTCGACCGCTACCTGTCGATCATCTGAGCGGTCTGTCGGCGCGCCGTCAGGGCGCCGGCGCGGCGGCGGCGCCGCCTTTGTAGACCGCGGCGTGCACCTCCTCGGTGAGCCTGGCCACCTCGCGGGTCAGCTCGGTGTTCTGCGCGAGCATCGCCGAGTGCTGCTCGGCAAGCCGCTTGTCCTGCTCGAGCATCTCGGCCTGGCTCGCCTCGAAGTGCTCGACGCGCTTGGCCTCCACGTCGCGGTGCTCCTGCAGCGCCTGCTCATGGACGTGATCGCGGTCGGCCTGGCGCGTCTGCGCGAGCAGGATCAGCGGCGCCGCGTAGGCGGCCTGCAGCGAGAACAGCAGATTCAAAGCGATGAACGGGTACTTGTCCCAGGCGATCGTGTGGCTGATCGCCAGCGCGTTGAGCACGATCCACAGCGCGACGAGCCCCGTCTGACCGATGATGAATTTGGGCGTGCCGAAGAAGCGCGCGAAGCGCTCGGCGAGGATGCCAAAGCGGTCGCCGCCGAACGGCCGGTGATGCGCTGGCATTGGCGACGGCGGCTGCGCGGGCGCGGGCGCGGTGGCGTCGGGCGCTCGCTGACTTGCCATGAGCGCTGCATTCGGTCCGCGCGCACCGCTTCCTGCCGGGCTGGCCGTGCGGTGCTGGGCGCCTGGCCCCGTTCAGGCGCCGCCGCTCGGCGGCGGGCGCGCGGGCACCGCGCAGGCGATCGGCCGGGCGGGGGACAGGTACCAGTGCATGACCTGCAGCAGATGCCCGAAGGCCGACGGATGGCGCGGCGCGATCTCGTGCAGCAGGCGCAGCACCGAGACGGCGTGGCGCTCGTAGTCCTCATCGCCTGTCAGCTGTGCCAGGCGCAGCAGGCCCATCGCGGCGCTGGAGGCGCCGGCGGGGATCGGCGAGTCCTCGAGATCCTTGCGCCGCGCGATCAGCGGCTCGTGGTCGGAGGCGGTCGAGAAGAAGCCGCCGCGGTCGGGGTCTGAGAAGCGCGCGATCAGCTCGTCGGCGAGCGCCGTCGCCTGCGCGAACCAGCGCTCCTCGCACGTCGTTTCGAAGAGGACGATCGTCGCCTCCAGCAGGAACGCGTGGTCCTCCAGGTATGCGCCGATCTTCGCCTGTCCGTCGTTGTAGCTGCGCAGCAGCCGGCCGCGCTCGTCGCGCAGCTGATCGAGCACGAACTGCGCGCAGCGGCTCGCCGCGTCGAGCAGCGTTTGCGCCAGCGCAGGGTCGACGTCGTCGACCGGCGCGTCGCGCAGCTGTGCGCCAGTCTCGGCCAGCGCGGCGATCATCAGCGCGTTCCACGCCGTCAGCCGCTTGTCGTCGAGGGCCGGGCGTACGCGCTTGTCGCGCGCCGCCAGCAGGCGCGCGCGGATGCGCTCGCGCGTCTGCGGGTCGAGAGCGGCCGCGAAGTGGTCGTGCTCGCGATCCTGCAGCACGTTCAGGCCGGGACCCAGCGCTTCGCGCTGTGTGCCCGGGTGGTGGGGGTCTGCGAAGTTGCCCTGCTCGGTCGCGCCCCACCAGGCGATCGCCTGCTCGGCGTCCTCGCCGAGAGCCGCGCGCAGCTCGGCGAGCGTCCACACGTAGTAGCGGCCCTCGACGCCCTCGGAGTCGGCGTCCAGCGCCGAGTAAAAGCCACCCTCGGGGCCGCGCATCTCGCGCATCGCCCAGTCGAGCGTGTCCAGGCAGACGTCGAGCAGCCGGCGCTCGCCGAAGGCCTGCCAGCCGTGCAGGTAGGCGCGGGCCAGCAGGGCGTTGTCGTAGAGCATCTTCTCGAAGTGCGGAACCGTCCAGAAGCGGTCGACGCTGTAGCGGGCAAAGCCCCCGCCGATCTGGTCGTGGATGCCGCCGCCGGCCATCGCGCGCAGCGTTGCGCGGCTCATCTCGCGCTCGCCGCGCAGCAGCAGGAACTCGAGCACCGACGCCTGCGGGAACTTCGGCGCCGCGCCGAAGCCGCCCTCGTCGACGTCGAAGGACTCGCGCAGCTTCGCCACGGCGGCGTCGAGTGCCTCGGCGCGGATCGGCTCGGAGGAGGGCTGCAGCTGAGCTCCGCCGGACAGCTGCCCGCGAAGGCGCTCGCCACCGGCGCGGATCTCCTCGCTGCGCTCGCTCCAGGACTCGGCGATCGCCTGCAGCACCTGCGTCCACGCCGGCATCCCGTGGCGCGGCTCGGGCGGGAAGTAGGTGCCCCCGTAGAACGGAAGCTGCTCGGGCGTGAGGAACACGTTCAGCGGCCAGCCGCCGTGTCCGGTCATCCCCTGCACCGCCTCCATGTACAGCGCATCCACGTCCGGGCGCTCCTCGCGATCGACCTTCACGCAGACGAACGCCTCGTTCATCAGCTCGGCTGTGCGCGGGTCCTCGAAGGACTCGCGCTCCATCACGTGGCACCAGTGACACGACGAGTAGCCGATCGAGACGAGCAGCGGCTTGTTCTCCGCGACCGCGCGCTGCAGCGCGCGGTCGCCCCACGGCAGCCACGCGACCGGGTTCTCGGCGTGCTGGCGCAGGTACGGAGACGTCTCGGACGCGAGCGCGTTGGCCATGATCCGGCCAGCCTAGTACCGCCGGCGCCGGCCGGTCCGAGCTATCCCGCGTGTGCCGCCAGTCGCGCCCGCGCAGCGCCCGGTCGCCTCGCCCTCAGCGCAGCGGGATGGCTCGTTCGGCGACGAGTCTCGCCAGTGGCAGCTCGACCGGTCGCGAGGGCCATTCGCCGGCGCCGCCCGCGCGCGCGAGCTTGACCTTGGTGAGGCTGACGTTGAAGCGATGGCCGCCGAGCGTGCCGCTCACGCGCTTGTTCGCCGACAGCCTGACCGTCCCGTGCGCGGCGCTTGCGCCGCTGATGCGGATCGTCGCAGGCTGCAGTTCGTGGTTTCGCACGGGAAACGTCCCGGTGAGCGATACGCCGCTGACGAACGAGAAGCCCTTCAGCGTGGCCGCAGAGGACGTCAGGCGCGCGTAGCCGCCGCGCAAGCCGCCGAAGCTCGACCCGCTTGGAAGTTCCTGCGCGGCCTGCAGCGTCGCCGCGACGACCTGGCGGTCGAGGTCGACGATCGCGTCGAGCACGGCCGCGAGCGTGCGGCCCGGCTTGCCTCCCAGACTGGAGGGCGCACGCACGTAGGCGAGCTTGCGCGGGGCGACGGGCGTCGGCGCAAAGACGTTGGAGGTGGTCGTGCACGACTGCACGGGCGTGCCGGCGAAGAACGCTCCGACGGCCGCCTGCGCACAGCCGCTGAAGTCGCTGCCGAGCACCGAGTGACCGGTGTAGGGGACGACCAGCAACTGCGCATCGGGGATCAGCGACGCGACCGCCCTGGCCCCGGACGTGGGCGTGCGCAGGTCCTGCCCGCCGGAGAGGATCAGCGTCGGCACGTTCGGCAGCGCGCCGGGCGCGGCCGGCGCCGGGGAGGCGTCGGGCCAGGAGGCGCAGATCGGCACCAGGCTGTTGGCCAGCGCCGTCGTCGAGTCGAACGGGTAGAAGTCGTCGGCCGGCAGCGCGTGCAGCGCGCCGAGCGCTTCTGCCTGTCGCGTCGCCGTCGTCGCGCTGCGCTGCCACGGGAACGGCGTCTCCTCACACGACGTCGTCAAGAACAGCGCGTTGTTTTCTTCTTCGCGAGAAGGTTCGCCTTCCGGGTTCGGTCTGATCGGCACGCTCGGGATCAGGCCCTCGGCAATCAGGTTAAGGCGCAGCAGCGGATCGGGGTCGCCGTTGAGCGCCGAGCGCACCGCCGCCGGCAGCAGCGCGCGTAGGGCCGGATTGAGATCGCCGGCCTGGAGGATGTTGAGCACGTCGAGCTCGCCCAGCGACACGGCGTGGCGCTTACCTGAGCCGTCGAACGCCGACCCGCTCAGGCGGTGCTGGCGCAGCCGCGCGATCAGCCGTGCGAGGTCGCCGAGTGGATTGGACGTGATCCCGCTGCAGGCGCGGTTGGAGCACAGTTCGCCGAGCGCCGAGCCGATCGCCCCAAAACGCGAGATGCCAAACGCTTCGGGCCCGTTGCTGGGCACGACCGAGTCGAGCACCATCGATTCGACGTGCTGGGGATAGCGTTCGGCGTACGCCAGCGCGACCTTCGTGCCGTAGGAGGTGCCGTACAGGACGAGCTTCTTGTAACCGGCGGTGTGGCGGATCGCCTCTATGTCTTCGACCGATTCCTGCGTCGTGAACGAGCCGCGCGCCGGCCCGATCTGCAGCGCGCACAGTTCGATCAGCGGGGCGAGCGTGCTTTCGGTGGTGTTTTCCAATGCCGCGATGTTGCTGAAGACCGGGCAGTTCAGCGGTGAGGACTTACCTGTGCCGCGCTGATCGAAGACGAGCAGGTCGCGCGTGGTCAACGCCGGCGCGATCGTGCGGCCGAGCAGTTCGCCCAACGGATCGGCTGCCTGTCCGGGCCCGCCGGCGAGCGCGATCACCGCACTCTGGCCCGGCGCCGCGCTGGCGGCTTTGCGCTCGACCGTCAGCGCAATGGTGCCCGGCGTCTTGCCGCTACGGTCCAACGGGACGGTCAGGCTCGCGCAGGAGAATCCGCTTGCGTTTGCGCACGGGACGAACGCAAGCGCCGCGTCCGCCGGTGCGACTCCCGTCCCGGCGAGCAGGCAAATCGCAAGCGATGCCGCGAACATCGTGATCAGCGTTCGCCTTGGCATCTGGCGCAACGTTAGCGTCACCGGTGGTCGGGAGACCCCACTTGTCCGCTGTGCCGATGCGGCCACGAAAGCCAACCTACCCGCGAGGTCGCGCGTTTATCCGGCGATGTGGGCGCTGACAAACCCATGCGGAGCGTCCGTTCCGATGCGATGTACGCTTGGGCGATGACGCAGAGCGACCGGCTCATTCCCGAGAAGGACCGATGCTCTGTCTGCGCGGGCGCAGGCTGGACGTGGTTTGAGGCCGAGCCGGAGGGCAAGTGGATCGTGTGCCGCGAGTGCATCGGTACCGGCCGGACCGACCACAAGGGTCGTAAGCGGCTAAGGCCGGACGAAGTGGACGCTTAGGCGCAGCCCGGGTGCACAGAGCGCGTGCCAGTGTCGCGCTAGGCTCCCGCGCACGATGCCCAGCGACCGCGAGATCGTCGATGCGCCCGGGGCGCCCGCCGCGGTCGGGCCGTACAGCCACGCCGTGCGCGCCGGCGGCCTGCTGTTCTGCTCGGGCCAGATCCCGCTGGACCCGCGCAGCGGCGAGCTCGTGGGCCAAACGCCCGCCGAGCAGGCACGACGCTGCCTGGAGAACCTGCGCGAGGTGTGCGCTGCGGCGGGAACCTCGCTGGAGCGGGCCGTGCGCCTGACGATCTACACGACCGATCTCGGCGCGTTTGCGCAGATCAACGACGTGTACGCGACGTTCTTCGCCTCCGAGCCGCCCGCGCGGGCGGCGGTCGGCGTGGCGGCGCTGCCGAAGGGCGCCTACGTGGAGATCGACGCGGTCGTCGCGCTGTAGGGCTTGCCGGCGGCCTCGGTGACCGCGTCGGCGGGCTCGACCGCGTACAGCGCGCGGCCGAGCAGGCGCCACAGCGTCGCGCGCTCCTCGGAGTCGAGCGCTCCGAGAACCTCGTCCTCGATCTCCTCCTGGGCGTGCTCGGAGCTCTCCAGCGCAGCACGCCCCTCGGGGGTCAGCTGGACGACGTGGCGGCGGCGGTCGGCGGTGTCGCGGCGACGGGCCACAAACCCGAGCTCCTCGAGCTCGTTGAGCAGCAGCACGACGTTGTTGGCGTCCATGCACAGCGCCTCCGCGAGCTCCTGCTGCGGGCCGCCGTCGTGGTCGCGCACGTAGCTGAGCGCCATCAGATGGCGCATGTGCATGCCCAGCAGCTCTTCGTTGCTGCGCCTGTACACCTGCTTGGCCAGGCGTGTGAGCAGGGCCATCGAGCCCGGGGCACATGGCCTCTCGTCACCCATGCCGCGTGATTCTACACCATTTCGCATCAGTCGTCACTATATCATCCATAATAAATATTTCATAGATCATCCCTTTGACAAGGATGATCTTTGCTACGGTGTTCCCTTCGCAACCTCGAAGGGAGCCGCATGAGCACCACGATCCAGCAACTCAAGCGTCCGCAGTCAATCGCCGCATCGTCCACATCCAGCGATCGCCGTCGCTGGATCGCCCTCGCGGTCCTCTGCCTCGGCCAGCTGATGATGGTTCTGGACGCGACGATCGTCAACGTCGCCCTGCCGTCGATCCAGCACGACCTGCACTTCTCCCAGGGCAACCTCACGTGGGTGATGAACGGCTACCTGATCACCTTCGGCGGCTTCCTGCTGCTCGCCGGTCGGCTCGGCGACCTCGTCGGGCGAAAGCGCGTCTTTCTCACCGGCCTGGTCATGTTCACGGTCGCCTCGGTGCTGTGCGGCATCGCCGACAGCCAGGCGCTGCTGATCGGCGCGCGGCTGCTGCAGGGCATCGGCGGGGCCGTCGCCTCCAGCGTGATCCTCGCGATCATCGTCACCGAGTTTCCCGAGCGCGTCGACCAGGGCAAGGCGATGGGCATGTACGCGTTCGTCTCCGCCGGCGGCGGCTCGATCGGACTGCTCGCCGGCGGCGTGCTGACGCAGTCGCTCGACTGGCACTGGATCTTCTTCGTCAACGTGCCGATCGGCCTGCTCGCGTTCGCGCTCGGCAAGGTGCTGATCGTCGAGAACGAGGGCATCGGCCTGTCCGGCGGCGTCGATTGGCTCGGCTCCGCGCTGATCACGCTGGCGACCATGCTCGGCGCGTTCGCGATCGTCAAGTCGACCGAATACGGGCTGCTGTCCGCGCGCACGCTCGGCGTCGGCGCCGCCTCGCTGCTGCTGCTCGCGGGCTTCCTCGCGCTGGAGGCGCGCCTGGAGAACCCGATCATGCCCCTGCGCGTCCTGCGCCTGCGCATGCTCATGGGCTCCAGCCTGGTGCGCGGCCTGCTGGTGACCGGGATGTTCTCCGCCTTCTTCCTCGGCTCGCTGTATCTCGAGCGCGTGCTCGGCTACAACGCGATCGACACCGGTCTGGCATTCCTGCCGTTGACCGCCTCGATCGCGATCATGTCGGTCGGCCTCACCGCCAGGGTCGCCGAGCGCTTCGGCGCGCTGAACACGCTCGGCGCGGGACTCGCGAGCATCGTCGCCGGGCTGCTGCTGCTGGCGACCGCCGGGGTGCACGCCAGCTACTTCCCCGGGCTGTTCTTCGCCTTCCTGCTGATCGGCCTCGGCGCCGGCGCATCGTTCCTGCCGCTGCTGACCATGGGCATGGCAGACGCGCCGCCGCGCGACGCCGGACTGGCCTCGGGAATCATCAACGTCTCCGTGCAGCTGTTCGGCGCGATCGGCCTGGCGTCGCTGGGAACGATCGCCACCGACCACACCAAGTCCTTGAGCGCCGGCGGACACTCGCTGATCAGCGCATTGACCGGCGGCTACCACCTCGCCTACCTCGTCGCGGCAGCGTGCGTGGCGGCCGGCGTACTCGCGGCGTTCCTCGTGCTGCGCCCGCCCGCCGGCTCGCTGCAGCAGGAGGTCGACGAGCTCGAGCGCGAGCTCGATCGCGAGTACGCCACGGCCGAGCCTCAGCTCGCCTGACCCGGCTCTCGCTGCCGAGCTGCGGGCGCGCTAGGTGCGTGCCCGCAGCTCGGCCCGCTTGACCTTGCCGCTGGCGGTCTTCGGCAGCTCGGCGGCGAATTCGACGATGCGCGGGTACTTGTACGGCGCGGTCTCTCGCTTGACGTGCTCCTGCAGCTCGCGCACCAGCTCCGGCGACGGCGCATAGTCGCCGCCGCGCAACACCACGACCGCGCGCACGACCGACCCGCGTTCCTCGTCGGGCGCCGACACCGCGGCTGCCTCGGCGACGGCGGGATGCGCGACCAGTGCGGACTCCACCTCAAACGGCCCGATCCTGTAGCCCGAGGAGATGATCACGTCGTCGTCGCGACCCTCGAAGTGCAGCCAGCCCTCGTCGTCCTGTGCGACGAGGTCGCCCGTTCGCCAAGGGCCGCCCGCGCGGCGATCGTCGATCTCCCACCCGCCGTCCTCGCCGCGGCGGACGTGCTCGCCGAGGTAGCCGAGGAAGAACGTCGGCACGGTCCGCGGGTTGACCGTCAGCTCGCCGCCTTTGACCAGCAGCCCGACACCGGGCAGCGCCTTGCCCATCGACCCCGGCCTGACGCGCAGCGCAAGCGGGGCCCCCGTCAGCTGACCGGTCTCGGTCTGGCCGTAGCCGTCGCGAATGTCCAGGCCGGTCGCCTGGTGCCAGGCACGCAGCACCTCCGGGTTCAGCGGCTCGCCGGCCGCGACCATCGCGCGCAGGTCTGCCAGCGGGCGCAGCGTCGTGCGCTTGGCCAGCACGCGATACTCGGTCGGCGCCATGCACAGCACGTTGACGCGCTCGCGCGCCAGCAGCTCCAGACGCTGCGCCGGGTCGAAGCGCTCGTCGTGCAGCAGCGCCGTCGCCCCGCACAGCCACGGCGCGATGAACACGTTGCGCGCCGACTTCGACCAGCCGCTCGACGCCGTGCACCAGACCAGCTCGCCGGCGCTCGGGCCGAGCCAGTGCTTGGCCTGCAGGCGCTGGCCGTCGAGATAGCGCTGCGCGTGCACCACCGCCTTGGGCTCGCCCGCGGTGCCGCTCGTGAACGTGATCAGGCACGGCTCGTCGGGCGCCAGGTCGGCCAGTGGCGCCGGCTCTGCGTCGTACAAGCGCTCGTCGGGGATCAGCGCGACGCGGCACTGCGGCTGCGCGGCCTGCAGCTCTGCGCTGTTGCGCTCGTCGGCGAGGATCAGCGATGGGTGCACGGCGTCCAGGCGCAGGCGCAGGTCCTTCGCGCGCAGCTGCTCGGTGCACGGCAGCACGACGGCGCCGATGCGAAAGCAGGCGAGCATCGCGAACACCCAGTCGGGGCGGTTGCCGATCAGCGTCATCACGACGTCGCCGCGGCCGATCCCCAGGCGCGCCAGCGTGCCCGCCAGGCGCGCGCTGCGCTCGCTGACCTCGGCGAAGCTCCACTCGCGTCGCGCGCCGTCGCGCGCGAGCTCGACCAGTGCGGTGTGCGCGGCGGGCAGCTGGTCGACCACGTCGCCGGCGAAGTTCATGGCGGTATTCTCCCCTGACCAGCCCAAAACGACTCTGGAGCCCAGACCGCATGGCCGTAGCCGCCTCCCCGTATACCGAGATGACCGACGAGCAGAAGGCGATCACCGAGATGGTGCATCAGTTCGCCGACGAGCAGATCCTGCCCAACGCCGAGCACTACGACCACGAGGACTCCTTCCCCGAGCCGATCGTCGAGCAGATGAAGGAGCTCGGGCTGTTCGGCGTGACGATCCCCGAGGAGTACGGCGGCATGGGGCTGGACCTGACGACCTACGCGATGATCGTCGAGGAGCTCTCGCGCGGCTGGATCTCGATCTCCGGCGTGATCAACACGCACTTCATCGGCTCCTACCTGCTGATGAAGTTCGGCTCTGAGGAGCAGCGCCAGAAGTACCTGCCGCGGATGGCCACCGGGGAGATCCGTGCAGCCTTCTCGCTGTCCGAGCCAGAGCTCGGCTCCGACGTGCAGGCGATCAAAAGCTCCGCCAAGAAGACCGCCGACGGCGACTACGAGATCAACGGTCAGAAGATGTGGGTGACCAACGGCCTGCGCAGCACGCTCGTGTTCGTGCTCGTCAAGACCGACCCCGACGCCGAGCCGCGCCACAAGGGCTTCACCTGCTTCATCGCCGAAAAAGAGCCTGGCGTGGGCGAGAACACCGGCGACTTCGCCGGCCTGACCGTTCCGCCGCAGATCAGGAAGCTCGGCTACAAGGGCGTCGAGTCCACCGAGCTCGTGTTCGACGGCTACCGCTGCCCGGCCGAGAACGTCCTCGGCGGCGAGCAGGCAGGCCTCAACCGCGGCTTCTCGCAGATGATGGACGCGTTGGAGGTCGGCCGCGTCAACGTCGCCGCGCGCGGCGTCGGCATCGCCCAGCGCGCGCTCGAGCTCGGCCTGCGCTACTCGCAGGAGCGCAAGACCTTCGGCAAGCCGATCGCCGAGCACCAGGCGATCCAGTTCAAGCTCGCAGACATGGCCACGCAGGTCGACGCCGCGCGCCTGCTCACGCTGCGCGCCGCCCGTCTGAAGGACGCCGGCGAGCGCTCTGATCTGGAGGCCGGCATGGCCAAGCTGTTCGCCTCGGAGGCCGGGCGCTTCTGCGTCGAAGAATGCCTGCGCATCCACGGCGGCTACGGCTACTCAAAGGAGTACGAGATCGAGCGTCTCTACCGCGACGCGCCGCTGCTGTTGATCGGCGAGGGAACCTCGGAGATCCAGCGGATGGTCATCGGGCGCAAGCTCCTGCAGCGTCATAAGATCTGATTGATGGCAGAGGACGCCAAGGCTCTGATCGAGCTCGCGACGCGCCGGTTCGTGGAGGAGGTTCCGGCACTGGAGCCGATCAAGCTGGTGGTCGGGGTCGAACTGCGCGGCCGCGGCGACGTCCAGCACTTCCGCATGGAGATGCCAGGCATGAAGGTCACCAAGGGACCGGCAGCCGACGCACGCGTGCGCGTCGACATGCGCCGCGAGTTCTTCAACGTGATGTCGCGCGAAGGCAAAGTGCCCGACTGGATCGAGGCGTTCCGCTACGGCCAGGCCAAGGCCACCGGCCCCGAGCAGATCCTCAAGCTGATCGTCAACGTCGTCGAGCGCCAGCAGGAACGCGAGCACACGCGCAAGGCGCGCAGCAAGCCGGCCTAGGGCGCCGGCAGGGCGCGCCCGCAGCAGCGACCTCGGCGGCCGGCGCGGCGCTTAGAAACTATCCGAGAACCCTGGGTCGGGGCAGGAGTTATGACTACTTGAGCTGAATCGGCAAGGCACACCACCTCGCGAAAGGAGCGTGCCTT
>JADGPP010000117.1 GCA_017882375.1 Solirubrobacteraceae bacterium
TCGATATCAACATCAACGCAGACGCAGCTACCTCACGCCTCGTTGCCGCATACCGCCGCTGGGCCACAGACTGAAGCCAGCAGCACCTGAATAGTTACCGCTGAATTTGCTCACTGCCCCGCGCTGACCTCGCGAGCGATAACCGACCGGCGACTGAGCGTACCCCGGCTCGGCGGAATCTGCGCTAGAGCCGTACGTCGCGCTAGCCGCACCGGACCGATTCTCGCGCTCCGACGGAATAGACAGGCATAGTGGTATCGGCCCTCATCAGCCTGCTTGTGGCCATGCGTCGCGCGCTCGTCCCCCCGCTCAGCCATCATTGCGTCTCGTGAATGCGAACGAGCTCTTTGATGGTCTTGCCGGGCTTCCGGGCAGCCGGGACGCGGGCGCGACTAATGGGATCTCGGCGAGCAGGCTCGTCAACGGCGTGGAGTACGCGCACGCTGCTGGCGTCGACGAGCGGAGGCTGAGAGCCGCGTGGAAGCGGCGCCGGGGAGGTGGCGCCGTGCCGTTGCTGCTGATCGGCGACGACCCAGCCGATGAGGGCCGACTCCGTGTGCTCGGACCCCAGCCGGAGGGTCCCGTGCGGAAGATCCGAGCTGAGTCGCTCTTCGATCTGATCTCGAGGACGGCGGGAATGGGGAAGCTCGAAGCCGTCCGTCAGGTCGCCCAGGAGGTCGAGCGCCTCGACACCGAAGGCGTCGCGGGACTTGCGGTGCGCGGGTTGGGCAGTGAGCATCTTTACGCGAAGCGCCTACCGCAGTCCGCGCGATGGGAGAAGCTCAAGCAGACCACCGATGGTCTATCGACGGTTGGCTGGCGCGAGGTGCTGACCGGCCTCGGCTACGAGGTCGCGCCTCTGCCGAAGCGCGGGTACCTCGCGAGCAGCGGCGGAGAGCCGCTGATCGTGGTACATCCGCGCCAGTCGGCTGACCAGTTCGCGCGGCTCGACGAGGCGGGGCGACTACCGGAGGGTGCGCTCGTGACTGATTGCCTGGCAAGCGGCGCCCCATACGGTTTGCTGGCCGCGGGCGCGAGGATGCGGCTACTGCGTGCCGGGCACGATGATACGGGATCGACCACGCGCTACCTCGAGCTGGACCCGGCCGCCATGGAGCCCGACTACCTGCCGCTTGTCGGCCTGTTGGCGCCGGCGTTTCTTGCGTCTGGAGGTCTCGAGGACCTGCTCGTTGAGGCTCGCGACTACGGGTCGGACCTGCGTAAGCGACTCGACCGCTCAGTACGCGAGGACGTGCTTCCGGTGCTTGGACGGGGGCTCGGCCGCTGGGCTACTGCCAGCGGTCGGGACATTGACGACGACGACGTTCGAGCCGAGCTAGAGGCGGCAGCGCTGACGTGGATATTCCGAGCGCTGTTCCTGCTCTATGCCGAGAGCGCCGGGCATCTGCCAATGTCCAATCACACATACGCGGGGCGCAGCTTCACGCGCATCGCTGAGCGCGCAGCCGAAGAGCTGGATGTCGCCGATCGGAACGCGACGACGTTCTGGCGCGATATTGGCGCCCTTGTGGATGCGATGCGCACCGGGCAGAGCGCGTGGGGGGTCCCCGCCTACAACGGCGCTCTTTTTGCGCCGGACGGATTCGACGGCGCCGAGATACTCGAGGCGGCTTCGATCCCGGACGCCGAGCTTGCTCCCGCGCTCGTTGCGCTCGCTCGCGATCCCGAGGACCCCGATACAGGTATCGACTTCTCGGGCCTTGAGATCGGTCATCTCGGCCACATCTACGAGGGCCTGCTCTCCCTGCGTCTGTCTGTTGCCGACCGCGACTTCCGCTACGACGCCAGGAAAGATCGTTACGTTCCGGCGAGTGGCGAGGAGGCCGAGATCGCTCGCGGCGATCTGCTGTGGCTGACCAACGAGGGCGGACGTAAGGGCGGCGGCGTGTACTACACCCGCACTGAGCTCGTGCGCCATCTCGTCCGCGAGGCGGTCCGACCAGCGTTTGAGCGACATCTTGCGGACGTGCGCGAGGCCGCCTCGCATGACCCCAAGGCTGCCGCCCGGCAGCTGTTCGAGTTTTTCGTCCTCGACCCGGCCTGTGGCAGCGCCCATTTCTTGGTCGAGGTCGTCGAGGAGCTCGCCGACCAAATCGCCACGCTTCTCGGCGAGCTTGCACTGCCGGCCGTGCGGGATGAGCTCGATGGGCTGCGGGGGGCAGTGGGCAGCACGTTCGGAGCTGGCATCGAGGACACCGCACTTCTCAAGCGCCTGGTTCTCAAGCGCTGTGTCTACGGCGTGGACCTGTCGCGAATGGGAGCGGAGATCGCGAAGGTCTCGCTCTGGCTCGGCTCGTTCGTCCCAGGATTGTCACTTGCCTATCTCGACCACAACATCCAGGTCGGCAACTCGCTGATCGGCGTTGCGCGCCCCGACTCGGTCGCGCCTCCGGGATCTGAGCATGGGCAGGTGGCGCTCTTCGGGGATGCTCTATCGGAGGCTGTCGCTAACGCAGCTAAGGCGGCCGCTGAGCTGCGTGCCATCGAAGACCGTACTCCGCTGGAGGTCGAAGAGAGCCGGGCCGCGCACGAAGCGCTAAGGGAAAAGACCGCCGCTGCCGAGCTCCTTCTCGATCTGTGGACAGCCGAGGCGCTCGGGCTGGAGGGGGCACGCGACGAAGCGCTCAGGACCGGCGGAGAGATCCTTGACGGGCAGGCCTCCCTCATCGACGATGAGGCGGAAGATCTCGCGCAAGAACATGGGGCGCTGCACTGGCCGATCGCGTTCGCCGAGGCGTTCGCCCGCGAGCGCCCCGGGTTCGACGTCGTCGTGGGGAATCCGCCCTGGGAGGAGATCAAGATCGAGGAGCTCGGCTTCTTCGGCCTTTATCGGCCAGGGGTTCGGTCGTTGACGCCGACGGCGCGTAAAGCCGCAATCGAGGAGCTGAAGGTTCAGGCTCCGGCGCTCTGCGAGCGCTTTGACGCCGAAAAGCAGCGCGCAGAGGCGGTCCGGACCTACCTCACACACGACGGCCAATATGAAACGACGCGAGGTGATCCGGATCTCTATAAGTTCTTCTGCCAGCGATACCGCGATCTCCTGCGCGCCGACGGCAGGCTTGGTGTTGTCCTCCCAAGAACCGCATTTCAGAATCAGGGCTCTGCTGGCTTCCGACTGTGGCTCTTCGACCACGCCGTGCCAACTCGGCTCGATTTCCTCTTGAACAACCGCCTCTGGATGTTCGATACACATGCGCAATACACGGTTGCCCTCCTGGCCGCCGTAATGCGACAAGGTAAACCCGACGACGTGTTTCAGGTAGCCGGAGTGGCGCGATCCGCCAACGAGTTCGCCCAGCAGTCGGACCGCCCTGGGCTCCTCCTCGGACGAGATGCGCTCGGCTCCGAACTCGAAGTGCCGTTGCTGAGGACACAGCACGAGGCGGACCTACTAGCGCGATTGCGCACGGGCGAAGTCTTCGTGCACGGTGGTGGGTCTTGGATGTGCTTCGCGGTCGATGAGCTGCACGAGTCGAAAGACGCTCACTTTTGGGAAGATTGTACGGACGGGTTGCCGCTTTGGAAGGGGGAGAGTTTCGACCAGTTTGACCCCCACGGCGCGGGAGAGCGCGTGTGCGCTGCGACAGATGAGGTGCTCGCGAAGGTGCGGAAGAAGCGTCCAGGCGCGGGCTCGCTGATCGCTGGTGAGGTTTCAGTCAACGCGAGACTCGCCGCCGTTGAGCGCACCTTTCCTAGGGCCCGTATTGCGTTTCGCTTGATAACGAACCGCACCAATTCACGGACCGTCCTCGCCTGTCTTGTTCCACCGGGCCACCTGTTGGCAAACAGCGCGCCCTACCTGGCATTCCTCGAAGACGATCCGGAAGCTGAAGCGGCATGCTTGGCCCTCATGAATAGCTTGGTATTCGACTGGCAGGCCAGGAGATTCATCGAGGCGAATCTCAACCATTACGCACTTGAAGGTCGTTGGATTCCGCACCTCGACCGCAACACGGTTTCCGCGCTTGCCAAGCTCGCGGGCCAGCTCTCATGCCCCGATAGCAGGTACGCTGAGTTTGCGGCGGCTATCGGAGTGGAATACGGCCAGCTCAGCGAGGGCGTGCGTGTGGAGCTCCGGGCCAATATTGACGCGCTTGTCGCGCGTGCATGGGGGCTGACCGCGGCCGACCTTGATCTCGCCTTCGACGACTTCACCGAGGATGCAGTCACGCCCGCCTACCGCGAGATGGTGCGCCAGCGCCTCGCCGCGTAGGCTGCGCTCGTGGACTCGCGGCCGTATCTGCTCGACAACCGAAGCGCCGATACAAGCCACCGGGAGGCCCTCGCGTACCTGATGGCAGACGTTGATGACCGGCACGCGCTCTCGATAGCAACCGGCTACATCAACCTGGCCGGCCTACATCATCTGGCAACGCTCGCTGACGGCCGCCCAACCCGTCTGCTGCTCGGAGCGGCGCCAGACCCGGGCCTTGGAGCACAGCTCCCCCCGATGGACCGCTTCAAGCTCCAGCTCGAGCGTCTCCGCGGCGAGCGCGACTTCTCCCGCTTCCCGCCGTCTCGCGCCGCCCGGCAGCTTGCGGCTGTGGAATCGTGGCTTGACCGTCCAGAGGTCGAGGTGCGCCGCTTTGTGAGCGAGTTTTTGCACGGCAAGGCTTATCTGTTCGGTGACGAAACGGACGCGCGTGTGGCACTCGTGACCTCCGCGAACCTCACGGGCGCCGGCATGGAGCGCAACTTGGAGCTTGGCCTCGCGAACTACGACGTGCCGGTAGCGCGCGACGCGATCACATGGTTCGACGACTTGTGGAAGCAAGCGCCACCGTTCGAAGATGAGCTACGAGCGCTGCTGTTTCCCGATCCAGGGCGAATCGACCCGGCAACCGTGTACCTGCGCGCGCTGCTCGAGCTGCACGGTCCCGAAGCAGATGATCCTCTACGCCTGAGCCGCCCAACGGCACTCGAGCTGGCTCCCTTCCAGCGCGACGGCTACGAGCGAGCCCGCGTGATCGCGCGCCGCCACGGCGGCGTGATCTACGCCGACGGCGTAGGGACCGGCAAGACCGAGATCGGCCTCGCATTCATCGAGGAGCGCACCAAGGAGGATGGCGTTTTCGCGCTCGTCATTACTCCAGCGCAGCTCGCGAAGCGTTGGCGGGAGCGGATCGATCAGACCAAGCTGCCGGCGCAGGTCATCTCCTTCCAGGAACTCGCGTCAGACGAGCAATTGATGCCGGAGGCACGCAACCGCCATCGCCACCTCAACAACGCCAAGGACTCATACCGCCTGATCATCGTCGACGAGGCGCATGCTTTGCGCAACGAGGACACGACCTGGTACAGGGCGATGGAGCGACTCCTGGGCGGCACGCCGAAGCAGGTCGTGATGCTGACTGCCACGCCAATCAACAACGGGCTTTGGGATCTCTACAACCTTGTGATGCTGTTTGGGCGCCACGACCGGGCTTTCGCCAGCGCCGGGATCGACTCCGTCAGAAATCTCTTCGTCGCGGCGGGAGCCAACCGCCGCGACCCGGAGAATCTCGACCCTGACGTGCTGTACCCATTGGCTGATGCGGTGAGCGTGCGCCGTGACCGCCTCTTCATCGAGCGCGAGTACGAGGGCGCCACCTTCCCCGACGGTACGCCGGTCCGCTTCCCTAAACCCACCCTGCGCACGCGGCGCTATGACCTCGATGCAGCCCACCCGGGGCTGTTCGAGTGCATCACCGACGAGATAGACGCGCTCACTATGGCTCGTTACCGGCCTAGCGCGTTCGAGATTGGCGGCGAAGAAGTGGCGGTCGAGGCGCAGCTCGGCGGCCTGCTGAAGTCCGGCGTCCTCAAGCGTTTTGAGTCGTGCTGGCGCGCGTGCCTCGAGACTGTTGAGAGGATGCTCGCGGCGCACGACGCCTTCCTTCTCGCATGGAGCCACGGAGAGGTGCTGTCGCGCGACCAGCTCCGCGCCGCCGCGGCCGGCGAGGCTGACGAGGCGGGGCTGGCGGCATGGGTGGAGCAGCAGCTCGAGGCCACCGACGCCATACGGCCGGCGGGCGAGTTTGATCCGACTTACGGCGAGGCCGTGGCGGCCGATCGAGACCGTCTAGCTGTGATCCGCGACGCCCTGTCCGAGCTGGACGCAGCAACCGACCCCAAGCTCGCCGCCCTGGTGGAGCTTCTGGAGAGTTCACCGGCGCAGAAGATCGCCGTGTTCTCAACATTTGGTGATTCGGTCCGCTATCTCGACGAGCACCTAGCCAAGCGTGTCGGCGGTCGCGAGCGGGTGGCAGTAATCGGCAGCGAGAGCACTCCCGACCGGCGCCTAACTGCCTTGGGCCGCTTCGCTCCGCGCACCGTGGTGCGCCCCGACTACGAACCGCCCGACGGCGAGGTGGATCTTCTTCTCTCGACGGACGTTCTCTCGGAGGGCCAGAACCTGCAGCAGGCACAGGAGGTCATCTCCTACGACATGCCGTGGAACCCCCAACGCGTCGTCCAGCGCAACGGCCGCGTGATCCGACTGCTCTCAGATCACGAGGAGGTCTACCTTTGGACCATGCTCCCCACTCCAGGGGAGCTCGAGCGGCTGCTCGGCCTCGAGGCGCGAATCCAGGCCAAGGTCAAGGCGGCCGGCGGCGTGTACGGAATGGAGGCCGAGGTAATCGAGGGTCTCGAGAGCGAGCTACGCCATTACGCCACGCGCCTCGCCGAGGGTGACGCGGAGCTGCTCGACGAATCGGAGGAGACCTCTGGAGCGTTCATCGGGGAGGAGCTACGTCGACTGATCGACCGGGCGCTGGCCGAGGGCGAGGTGGAGCGCGTCCTTCGCCTGCCGTGGGGCATCGGCGCATGCTTTCGCCAGACGGCGTGGGGACGCTCCCAGGGGGCGCCAGGCGTGTTCTTCGCCACGCGCACGCCCGCGATGCCCGGTGCCCTCGACGGTTACCGCTACTGGCGTTTTGTCGAGCTCCCTGCTGGAGCGCTCGTCAAGACCGACCTTGAGATCCTGCGTCGGATAGACCCGCAAGGCGGCGAGCCGGCCGAGTTGCAGGGCGTCGACCTCGAGGGGGCGTGGGAGTCCGCGGCAGCAGACATTGTTGCCGCCCACAACGAGCGTACGGATCTCAGAGCCGTCCAAGAACAGATCGGGCCCAAGCAGCGTTGGGCTCTTGAGGTGCTGCGCGACCCGGCCGTCGCCCTACCAGCGGGCGCGGATCTCGCCGACGAAGCACTCTCGGTGGAGCGCAGCTCGGCGGTTCGCCGAGCCATCGGCGAGATTCAGGATCGTGTCCTCGCGGCCCAGATTTCACGTGACGAGGCCGCGCAGGAGATCGTCCGAGTGGTCGACGACTTCGGCCTCCAGCCGGTCGAGTCACCGGCTCTGCCTGAGAAGATCACCGCCGAGCAGCTTGGCGTTGTGTGTTGGATGGCGGTACTTTCGAGCCGCTAGACGAGCGCTCAGGTACACCGTCGCTGGGTCAGTCGTCCCTTGCCACGCGACACGGACGATTCACAAGTCTGCCGCGCCGCGCCGTCGAGCGCGGATCAGCTGGGCAGCCCCTCTAAAACCGCCGCGCGGAGCCCCGGCCGTGTCCCCTTGCGGGGTGGTCCTTTGGGTGGTCCTCTATAAGCGGACCACCCAAAGGACCACCCTGCTGCCCGCTCGCTCCCGAAGTTTGGCTCTACAGCTGGCCCGAGGAAGGGGGTCCCCGCCTCTCCGCTTCGCTTCGACCCGGGGACCCCCTTCCTCGACCAACACATCACAGATGTTTATGGCGAGGCCA
>JADGPP010000118.1 GCA_017882375.1 Solirubrobacteraceae bacterium
CACCCGCCACGGTTGCAAAGTTCCCTGCAAAAACACGGAATCCTGCTCAGGTCAACAACTCTTCACCTCTGCCGAGCCCGCTACGACCTGAACAGTTACATTCAGCGTTGCTCCGCCAGCTCAACAAGCCGGCACAGCGCGTTGACAAGCCGCATCTGCTCGATTGAGCGCGGCTCGACGTGCAGAAGCTCCGGGTTGCAGACGAGCACGGCGAGGCAGCGAGCACGCGATACGGCGACGTTCAGGCGGTTGCGGCTGTAGAGGAACTCGACGTTGCGCGGCACCTCGGCGCCGGAGGAGGTCGCCATCGAGAAGAACACGACCGGCGCCTCCTGACCTTGGAACTTGTCCACCGTGCCGATACGCACGCCAGCGGGTAGCCGGGCCGTCAGGCACCGTACCTGGGCGTTGTAGGGGGTCACGACCATGACGTCCTCAGGCTCGATTGGGCGCGTGACGTCGTCCGCGTCGGTGACTGTTCCCTGCTTCAGATCCTCGATGGCGGCGGCGATCAGATCGGCCTCCTCGGTGGATACACGCGTGTTGCCTGCGTGGTGGGCCGCGATGAACCGCACTCCGGTGCCCGTGAGTGCACCGGGAGCATCGATCTTCTGTCGGGCGCACTCGTCGATTGCGTCGAGGCGACTTTCGTAGATGACCTCAGAGACGAAGCGGCACACGTCGGGATGCATGCGCCGGGTGCGGTCAAGGAAGATCCCGAGTTCGGGTGGGATCGTGCCGTGCTCACCGAGCAGATGCTCGAGGACCGAGGCGCCGGCACCGTCGGGATGCACGCCCTGAGAGACCTGGGCCAGCTGCAGCGGATCACCAAGGAGGACCAGATTGCGAGCAGAGGTGCCCATTGCGAGGGCGTCGGCTAGCGACACCTGCCCAGCCTCGTCTATGACGAGATGGTCCAGAGCTTCATCCATGGACTGGGGCGAATAGAGCCAGGCGGTGCCGGCAACGAGGCGCACGTCTTCTGGCGGGGGGAACGCATGGGTGTCCGGCTCGTTCTCGATGAACGAGCGATCGAGCCTCGAGGAGAACTCCGACTCAGGGTTGTCGTTGGAGCACTTCTTCCAGCCACGGAAGTCCACGTGCTGTTCGTGGGCGGCGGACTCGACCTCGTGCAGGAGGTTGTGGATCGCCTTGTGGCTGGTCGCGGCCACCCCGACTCGCCGACCCTGGCCGATCAGATGGACGATGAGCTGCGCACCGGTCCACGTCTTGCCCGACCCGGGCGGGCCCTGAATAAATAGGCACGAGCTGTCGAGACCCTCTGCGAGGCGCTTCAGATCATCGACATGGGGCGATCCGTCCTGCAACGGCACACCCGGCGCGCGTCCTGAGATCCGGGGTGGGCAACGACGGAGGACGTCGCGCAGCGCGCGGAACTCGCCGGGGCCGTCGACACCGGAAGCGGCAATCTCGGCGGCGAGCCGGCGCAGCGCGGCGCGCTGCTCCATGGTGCGGTACGGGCCGCCAGGTATGAGGCCCGCCGGGAGCGGCTCGTCTGCACGATTCTGACCGCGACGGATGCGCACTACACCATTCGTGTCGTCGATCTCGACGACGTCGACGCCGCGCTCGGTCTCAACGTCGCGGATTTCGCTGCCGGCCGTGAGCTTGTGCTCCTGCTCTCCGAACCGCAACGTGTGGATGAACGATTGCTTATCCACAACACGCGGCTCGGTCAGGTCCTCGGTGAGCTCGCCGATCGACTCGCTGTCCTCGACGAGCTCCTCGGGCGACATTTCCAACGGGTTGAAGTACGCCCACCAGACCGGCTTCTCCTCACGCCGGTGGTAGTGCAAGAGCTGCGCCATCAGCCAACGCGCACGCTGATCACCGCTCGCCTCAGGCAGATCATCGGGGAGGCCCTGGACGAGTGCGGCTTCAATCTGAGCGATCTCATCCAAGATCGCCATGGCATCGGGCGAGACCTCGTGCGACTCCGTTGATTGCCGCCATGGGATCGCCACGCCAAACCGCTCCTGCGCCTCCGCTCGGCGGTCGAGAAGCCATTGATGGAGCTTGACCGTCGAGAGACAGTCCACCTCATTGTATACCTCGATCGCGTCCAGCAGCGACTGCTCGCCGGTGTCCAGCCACTCCTCAAAGCGCACGATCGAGTCCCCACCCTCGGTCACCTCTTGCTCGCGGGCCTCCATGTAGAAGTCCTCCACCTGCTTGATCGAGTAGCCCGGCTTTGACGTGCGCAGCGCCTGAACGGTCACCGCGTAGAGATCAACAAGCACTTTCTCGCTCAGCAGCCGATCGATCTCCTCCTCGCGCGTGCCGTGCCGGCCCATCAGCCGCTTCAGCGCGGAGGGCTCATACGGTGCGTAGTGATAGACGTGGATCGTCGGATCCTCCGCGAGCGCTGCGACCGCAAGGTCGACAAACGCCTCGAACGCGAGCTTCTCCTCGCGGCGACCATGCGCCCAGAACGAACGGAAGACCGGTTCCCCGCCCTCGATGCGCGTCACGCCGAACAGATACTCGAGTCCCTCGCTCTCATAGAACGGGTCGCTCTCCATATCGAAGTAGAGATCGCCCGGCCGCGGCTCAGGCAACCGCGCAAACCCGCGTCCCTCCTCGGGGGGCAGTAGCTCGTAGATCTGCTCGCCGGTCGAGCGCTCGTGCAGCTGCAGGCGGGCCTGTTGACGGAGACGTTCGAAGGTCGGACGTCCGATTCGCGCGGGGCGGTCCCCCGGCTGCGCCACGGCAAGCTGCGCGCAAGTCGTGATCCGAGTTTCGCTCATGCGGACGATCTGGGCGCGCCCGAGGCCGGCGATTAGCGACAGGTGGTCGTCCGCCTCCCAACGGGCCGAACAGTGCTCTGACCAGCGACACAGGCCGCAATGGTCTACGGGTTCGGGATACGTGCTGGCGAAGCCGTCGGCCAGTCTGATCTCGTAGCGGTGCCGCAATCGCCGATAAAACGCCAGGAACTCATCCAGACGGAACGTCTGACGCTCGCGCGACCCGAGCACCACGTGCATGTGCTCGGGCATCCGTCCCTGAACGCGCGCGAGCAGATCCGAGTAGAGGCAGAGCTGGACCAGGTAGCTCGGCTTGGCACTGCGGGCGAGCTTGGTGTCGAGCACCTCGTAGCTGTAGTCGCCGAGGGCGGGGGACGGCACCGGAACGCGTTCGAGGAAGTCAGCGAAACCCCGCCAATCGCCGTCGGCGAGTGCGGCCTGGTAGATCACCTCGGCACCGGCGCGCATTGCGGCCTCGGTTTGCTGTCGCGCCTCGTGATCGCTGACATCACCATCGATAACCGAGGGAACGACGACGACATCGGCTCGCCGCGCGATCAGCGAGTCAAGGAACGCGCGCTCGTGCTCGTCGCCCTTGCGCGCAACCAGATCGGTCGAGTCGGTTCGAGTGGGCTCGATTGCCTCGAGCCGGCGAGCGACGCGCAGATCGAGGGCCGAGAGGTGCTCGCACTCCAAGAACGCGACGAGGTCGGAGGCTGAGAGGAGCAGCCCGTTGTCGGTCGACTGCATGGTCTAGCGATTATCGACCGCGCCAGCCGACCAATCGAGTTGTGTTACCTGGCGGAGTGCGATCACGGTCGGGTTTTGGCGGTATTGGGGCTAGTCGATAGGCCGGAGCAGCTCCGCGACCTCATCGGGTCGGGGTTCGCCTCCGAACCATGAACACGCCGCCTTGGGCAGGTCGTCCCAGGGGAGCATGACCGGTGTCTGTCCCGCTCCGAGTCTCCATGCGCGGCCGATCCGCCCGGCGGGCGCGACCCGCTCTACAGCAAACCAGGGCGCACACCACGCGCCCACGACCTGTCGGCCGCTCGAGTCGCGCCCCCGCACATAGACAGGCCCCTCGTCCCCTGAGAGAGCAAGTGCGAGTATCAGTCGTGGCTCTGCGACTCCCTCTATCGGGTCTCCCAGCTCGACGATGACTTCGTCCGTGACGGTTGCTGTGAGGTCGTGCTCGTCGGCCAGCAGGCGCGCAGCCCGGGCAGCACCTGTGAGCGGGTGCAGGATCTCCTCAGCCGCGTCATTGGCGGCGAGAATGCCTGCAGCGCCTGAGAGGTACTTGGGCAGATCGCCCGCAAGCAACGCGATCTGCTCGGGTGACACCTCGCTCAGGAGGTCGGCAACGGCACGACCTGCCCTCAGGTAGCGCATGGTGTTCTCGTCCAGTCGCGATATGCGATCGACGGTCGTGCGTAGTAGGCCCAAGCCGACGGCCGCAAGGCTGGCTGCTGCTGCGCGCTCGTACTCGTTGGGCTCATCCCCCGCACCACCAAGGGCACAAAGTGCGTCGGCGAGGATCTCCGGCCAGCGCTCGTCGGTCCAGAGTTGCGAAGCCACCGCGTGCAGGACGCTCCGCGCGGCGAGCGTGCGCACGACCATCGGATATTCGGGCGCGCGAGCGATCAGTCGCTCCAGGAAGCGCCGATAGCGATCACGCTCGCTCTCTGTGGACCGGCCCAGTTGCTCGGCGAGCGTCGGCTCATGTTCGTCTTCCCCTTGACCCCGGGGGTCAGACTCTTCGTCGCTGTCAAGGATTTCCGCTTCGTCGTCGAGCGCGCCACCGAGGCCCGGCAACGCGGGCAGCACGAGCGCGAACTCTGTAGCGCGCTGACCGAGCACCGGATCGCACGCGGCTAGGTAGTCCTCCAGCGAGATGCCAGGAGCTGGCCGCGCGGCGGGTGTATCTGCGTCGTCTGCTGTTTCATCCCGGCCGTCGAGGGAACTCGTTGGAGTGACAATGCTGGCGCCGACACGCAGCAGGTGTGGGCGGAGCTCGTCGAGGTCGGCTAGTAGTTGGTTGCCGAGACCGAGGCGCGCGATCTCCGCCGGGGTGGCGCGGGCCTTTCCGATCGCCTTGACCTGGGGCCGCTGTACACGATCGAGGTCGGCGACGAACACGCTGTTAGAGCTCGTCTCGTCGCCGAGCAGGACGCGGACTGCACCGCCGATTGGCGCGGCGGCGAGATCAACCTCGTAGCGGTCACTTCCCGCGGCAAGGGTGGCGCTTCGGCGCCACTGATCGGCTACGACGTCGTACCGCTGCAATATTGCGTCAACCGCGAGCGGCTTGTGCAGCAATAGCGCGACCGCGCCGCTGGACACGGTCGCCGACATCAGCACGACCGCGGGCGCCCACGCCTCATGCGGTTGCGATGTCCGAGACAGGCCCGCGATGCCATCCGGCGCGGGCTCACCCTCGGCTGGGGTTAGGTCGGCGTCCGAGCCCGCGAGCAGGGCGAGCTCACAGTTGCCGCCGGTGGACACGGTGCGTTGCAGCGCTGGTGCTGACAGGTTGGGGCTCCCCGTAAGAGTCCATATGGCATCGCCCTGGCGCCACTGGATGAGCTTGCCATGCCAGTAGCGCTCGTCGGCGACGACCTTGCCATCCGTGGTTGCTTGCCGTGCAATCCATCCCAAGCGCCCACCGCGCGCAGCAGCAAGCTCGGCAAGCGCAACCCCGTCAACCTCAGTGTCGGGCCGCACATATGCCGTCCACGTATCCGGCTGCAGGCGATCAAGCAGAGCACGCGCGGCGGTGAGCGCCGTGTCGTAAAACGGGGCGTAGAGGATGAGGTCCTCGACGGGCCCCTCTGGTAGCTGTTCGGCTATCGGCCGGTGCAAAGAGTGGACCAGCGCCGGTCCGGGATCGTCGGCGGGAAGCTCATCAAGACGCTCTGCCACTCGCATGAGAGCCGCGGGAGCACCTGGGCCGAGCATAATCTCAGAGCCCGCGAGATCGCGCAGGAACCCGGCGACCTGCCGGAGTGTTTGCGGGCCACCGTCCTCGTCGGCGCGCAGCACCGTCCACACCTCGGCGTTGGCGTTCCAGCCAGCGATCGTGAGGTTACCTGAGCCAATGGCGATCCGCGCCTGACCGTCGCCGACGATCACGAAAAGCTTCGGGTGAAAGGCACCACGGGGGCACAGTGCGCGAGCGTCGAGGTACTGCGTGCCGGCGCGACGAACCACTACCGGATCCGCGTGCACCATCGTCGCATCGGAGATCACTGTGACCAGAGCGCCGAGTGCGCGGGCGTCAGCGAGCGCGAAGCGCTCGAAATACTCAAGCGTCGAGGTGTATGTGAGTACTAGAACCTCGCGGGCATTCTCCACCTCGTCCAGGAGCGAACGGGGAGAACGAGCCTCAGCCAAGATGGGCACGCAGCTCCTCACCCAACTCACTAGGCAGATAACGGCCCGCGTCGTCGACCGTGAGCACGCCCAAACCGGCGAGGACACCGGAGAGTGTGCCGGTGCGCAGCGCGACGTCGCCTGCGCCCTCTTCTCCCCAGACGCTGAGAATGCCGTCGCGGTCGCGCAGGCGTGTCGGTACAAATGGGCGACCGCTACGGGTGATGTACATCTTTGAGAGCGCGACGCGCTTGGCCCGGCGCACTAGAACGACAGCGAGATCCCGGGAAAGCCCTGGAACCATGCGATCGTGCCCACCGTCGAACAGGTCCGCCACCCAGCGCGGCCCGAGGTCGGTACGGTCTGTGCCAATGAACGCTTTGAGCGTCTCACCTTCGAGGTCGTTCAGACGCGCGGCGCCGAGCGCAAGCTGACGGATGGCGTTCATAGTCGTCCAGTCATCGTCAGCGATTTGAGCCTCGGCCGGGAGAATCACCTCGCCATCCATGCGCGCCGGTAGACCTGTGATCAACTCGGCGACACCAATGTCGTCCAGGCTCTCGGCAAGCTGGTCGCCGAGATCCTCAGCGGTCATCGGATTCATGTTGAGCTGCTGGGCGAGCCACCGCCACAGCGCACGCCACGCCCCGACCGAGTAGTTGCGAAGTGCCGCGGCGCGCCACATCGCGGCGACCATTGCCCGCTGATCGCTCGCGGGATTGCCGAGCGGCCCTCCGAATGCCCACCGTTCCCGGAACGCTCGCACTGGGTCGGGCGAGGCTTGATCGTGCAGTGTGTCGAGCAGTAGCAGGCAGGTGAGCTGACGGTTGCGATCATCCGGCCACCCTTCCTCGGCATCCTCAACGAGAATCCGCCGAAGCCATCGGCCGTCCGCAGCGTCGGCAGCTTCGCAGAGGCACAGGTGTCCCGCCGCCCGCAGCTGGTCGCCGTCTAGCGTGTCGTGGCCGGCTAGATCGAATAGCTCGCCTAGACCTTCCCGCAGCGCGGGAAGATCAGCACGTGGTCCAAGGCGCGGTGGCGTCTGCGACGACAGCGCGCCGATCCGGACGCACGGTCCCTGGTAGACGCCCGCAAATCCGCTCTCACTCAAACCACCGAGCTGAGCCGCGCTGCGGACATCCAGCCGATCGCCATCAAGGAACCGAGGCAAACGATCTTCGCCGTGGGCGGAGCTGAGCTCGATTCGGTGCCGCTCATGGAAGTGGTGAACCGCACAGATGACCACCTCGCCGCGGCGCACAAGCTCCTTTGCGGCCTGCTCATCAAGACCTCGCTCTTGCGCCTCGGCCCACGCGAGCGCGTGTAGGCAGTACATGCGCGCGTGGCGGGTCGTCGTAATCACGCCTGGTAGGAGCTGATCGACGATACGCGATACCGCCGTCTCGACCCGTAGGGGATAGCGACCGGCCGACTCCTCCAGGCCAAACCCTGTCCACGCCGGTCCCTCCACCTGCTGCTCGACGGCCACTGACGAAACCTACCCGAGGGGCTAGCTACTTCCTGCGGAAAAAGTAGGGTGTTGGGGGGCTTGTTCCGTCCGGTCTGATCGCCAGAATGTCCTGCAAATGAGTGGGTTTCTGGTCGAAAGGGGT
>JADGPP010000063.1 GCA_017882375.1 Solirubrobacteraceae bacterium
GGCGAGCGCTACCTCGACCTGTTCGGCGGCTATGGCGTGTTCGCGATCGGGCGCAACCATCCGCAGGCGATCGCCGCGGTGCAGGAGGTGATGGCCGCGCGCACGGGCAACCTGCCCCAGCTCGGCGTGACGCTGCTCAGCGGCGTGCTGGCCGAGCAGCTGCTGGCGCGTGCGCCGGACAGCGTCGCGGCGATGGTGCCGGCGAACTCGGGCACCGAGGCGGTCGAGGCGGCGATCAAGCTTTCGCGTGCCGCGACCAAACGCCCGCGAGTGCTGTACGCCGAGCATGCCTTCCACGGCCTCACGCTCGGCGCGCTGTCGCTCAACGGCAACGCCGAGTTCCGCGAGGGCTTCGGCCCGCTTCTGCCGGGCTGTGACCCTGTCGCCTTCGGTGACGTCGACGCGCTGGAGCGCGAGCTGGCGCGCGGCGACGTGGCGGCGTTCGTCGTCGAGCCGATCCAGGGCAAGGGCGTGAACCTGCCGCCGGCGGACTACCTGCAGCGCGCGCAGGCTCTGTGCCGCCAGGCTGGCGCGCTGTTCGTGTGCGACGAGGTGCAGACGGGCATCGGACGCACCGGGCGCTTCCTCGCGCTCGAGCACTGGCAGCTGCAGCCGGACATGATCTGCGTGGCCAAGGCGCTGTCGGGCGGTCTCGTGCCGATCGGCGCGGTGCTCGTCTCGCGCCGCGCCTTCGACGCGGTGTTCGACGGAATGGAGCGCGCCGTGCGCCACGGCTCGACGTTCGGCGGCAACGATCTCGCGGCCGCCGCCGCGCTGGCGACGCTGCGCGTGCTCGACCGAGAGGGCCTGATCGCACACGCCGAGCGCATGGGGGCGCTGCTGCTGGAGCTGACCGAGCCGTTCGTCGAGCGCTACGAGGTCGTCAGCGAGGTCCGCGGGCTCGGGCTGATCTGGGCGATCGAGTTCGGGCCGCCCTCCGGGCGCGTCGGGCGAGCGCTGTGGGAGGCGGTCGAGCGTCGCCAGGCGGGTCTGTTCTCGCAGCTGATCACGGTTCCGCTGTTTCACGAGCACCGCATCCTCTGCCAGGTGGCCGGACACCGCATGAACACGATCAAGGCGCTGCCCGCGCTGGTCGTGCAAGAGGATGAGATACGTCGCTTCGCCGCGGCTTTGGAGGAGACGATCGCTCGCGCCGAGCGCTATCCGTCGGCTCTCGCGCGCTTCGGCGCACGCACAGGTTTGAGGGCCGCGGGCGTGCGCCGCTAGCCTAGTCGGCCGTGCTTGTTCCGAGAGAGGACATACGCAACGTCGCGATCGTCGCCCACGTCGACCACGGCAAGACGACGCTCGTCGACGCCATGCTGTGGCAGTCGGGCGCCTTTCGCGTGGGCCAGGACGTCGCCACGCGCGTGCTCGACTCGATGGACCTCGAGCGCGAGAAGGGCATCACTATCCTCGCCAAGAACACCTCGCTGCGCTACGAGGGCGTCAAGCTGAACATCATCGACACCCCCGGGCACGCCGACTTCGGCGGCGAGGTCGAGCGCGGCCTGACGATGGTCGACGGTGTGCTGCTGCTGGTCGACGCCTCCGAGGGGCCGCTGCCGCAGACGCGTTTCGTGCTGCGCAAGGCGCTGGAGTCCAAACTGCCGGTGATCCTCGTCGTCAACAAGGTCGACCGCCCCGATGCGCGCGTCGCGGAGGTCATCGACGAGGTCTACGAGCTGTTCCTCGACCTGGATGCCGACGAGCAGCAGATCGACTTCCCGATCGTCTACTGCAACGCCAAGGCGGGCATCGCCTCGCTGCACTACGAGCCCGGGCAGCCGCTTGCAGGAGACACGCTGGCGCCGCTGCTCGACCTGCTGCTCCAGCGGATTCCCGCGCCCACCTACGAACCCGACCATCCGCTGCAGGCGCTCGTGACGAACCTCGACGCCTCCCCGTACGTCGGGCGTCTGGCGATCTGCCGCGTGCGCAACGGGACGATCACCAAGGGCCAGCAGATCGCCTGGTGTCGCGCCGACGGCTCGATCCAGAAAGCGACCGTGGCGGAGCTGTACGTGACCGACGCGCTCGACCGCGTCGATGCGCCGGAGGCCGGGCCGGGCGAGATCATCGCCGTGGCGGGGATCGCCGACGTGACGATCGGCGAGACCCTTGCCGACCCCGTCGATCCACGCCCGCTGCCGGTGATCACCGTAGACGAGCCGGCGATGTCGATCACGATCGGCGCAAACACCTCGCCGCTGGCCGGCAAAGACGGGACGAAGCTGACCGCCAGGCAGATCGAGGCGCGGCTCGATCAAGAGCTCGTCGGAAACGTCTCGCTGCGCGTGAAGGAGACCGAGCGCCCGGATACCTATGAGGTCCAGGGCCGCGGTGAGCTGCAGCTGGCGGTGCTCGTGGAGATGATGCGTCGCGAGGGCTTCGAGCTGACGGTGGGCCAGCCCCACGTGGTCGAGCGCGAGATCGATGGCAAGCGTCACGAGCCGGTCGAGCTGCTGTCGGTCGACGTCCCCGAGGAGTACGTCGGCACGGTGACCCAACTGCTGGCCGCGCGCAAGGGGCGGATGGAGCACATGATCAACCACGGCACCGGTTGGGTGCGCATGGACTACTTGATTCCCGCGCGCGGGTTGATCGGCTTCCGCACCGAGTTCCTCACCGAGACCCGCGGTACGGGGATCATGCACCACGTGTTTGACCGTTGGGAGCCGTGGGCGGGCGAGCTTTTGACCCGTAACTCGGGCGTGCTCGTGGCCGACCGCCGCGGGGCGACGGTCACCTTCTCGCTGTTCACCCTGCAGGAGCGCGGCTCGCTGTTCGTCGGCCCGGGCGAGGAGGTCTACGAAGGCATGATCATCGGCGAGAACTCGCGCGCTGAGGATCTCGACGTCAACCCGGTCAAGGAGAAGCACCTGACGAACATGCGTTCATCGACCTCCGACGTGCTCGTGCGGCTGGACGCCCACCGCAAGCTGACGCTCGACGAGGCGCTGGAGTTCGTGCGCGAGGACGAGGCGGTCGAGGCGACGCCCTCCTCGGTACGCATGCGCAAGGTCGAGCTGTCGCGGGTGCAGCGCGTGAAGACGGCCAGGCAGCTGCGCAAGTGATCGCTCGCTCGGCGAGGCAGCCACGAAGCGAGCCGGCGATGCAAGCGCGGCGCAGCCGGACGGGTCTAGGCATTAGGGTACGGGCGATGAATCGACCGACCAGAGCCCTCACGAGTGTGGTGCTGGCCGTGTGCGTGGCGCTTTCGCTGCTCGCACCCGCCGCGATCGCCGCCGAATCAACGATCACCTACCAGCACGAGAGCGAAGGCGCGTTCGCGCAGCAGCTCGCCGCCAAGCAGATCCAGAGCGCGATCGTCAACAAGCGCCTGCGCACGCTGCGCCTGACGCTGAAGGACGGAAGGCACGTGCTCGCGAAATACCCCAAGCACCAGGAGCCGGTGATGGTCGCCAAGCTCAAGGCGCGCGGCGTGGCCGTGACCGTGCTGGCGAAGTCAGACGCGGAAAAAGAAGCCAAGACGAAGAAACCGACGCACCACAAAATCCGCTACATCGTCGCTGCAGTGGTGATCGCCGTGATCGTGATCGTCGCCGCTGTCGTGCTCGTCAACCGCCGTCGCCAGCGCGACTGAGCCGCGCTCAGCAGAGCGGCCGGCGCCGCTCGCGCTTGGGACGCGCCGACGGGCCATGCTCGAGCGTGTGGACGGCGGCGCGCACGTCGTGCGCGAGCATGTCGGCCATGTCGCGTGAGAAGTTCTCCTTGACGACCAGGCGCAGCACGGTGATGTGCTCGGCGTCGGGCGGGAGCGTGTAGGCCGGCACGATCCAGCCGCGCTCTCGCAGCAGCCGCGAGAGCAGCGTCAGATCGAGCTTCTCGGGGTCTTCGGCGCGCGCCACGACGATCGGGAACTGCGAGGCGTCGTTGAGCAGCGTCAGGCCGTCGATCGCGCCGAGCTTGCCCGCCAGCGCCTGCGCGTTGGCCATGACGCTGGCGACGATTTCGCTGTAGCCCTCGCGACCGAGGCGCAGGAACGTGAAGTACTGCAGGATCACCGAGTTCGACGGGCGCGAGAAGTTCAGCGAGTAGTTGGGCATGTCGCCGCCGAGGTAGTTGATGTGGAACACGAGCTCCTGCGGCAGGTCCTGCTGCTCGCGGAAGACGACCGTGCCCATGCCCGGATAGACGAGCCCGAACTTGTGGTTGGAGACGTTGATCGAGCGCACGCGAGCCAGGCGGAAGTCCCACTCCAGCTCGGGTTCGCAGAACGGCGTCAGAAAGCCGCCGCTGGCGGCGTCGATGTGCAGCGGGATCCGCCAGCCGCGCGCTGACTCCACGCGCCCGAGCAGCGCGTCGATCGAGGCCAAGTCGTCCATCTGCCCGGTGAAGGTCGTCCCGAGCAGGCCGGCGACGCCGATCGTGCGCTCGTCGAGCAGCGGCTCCACCTGTTCGCCGCCGATCGTGTAGCGGCCCTCCTGCATCGGTACGACGCGGGCCTGCACCTCGAAGTAGCGCGCGAACTTCTCCCAGCAGGTGTGGACGTCGGCGCCCATCACGATGTTCGGGTTGTCGGTGGGCTTGCCTTCGGCCTCGCGCCGGCGCTGCCAGGAGCGCTTGTGGGCGAGCATCGCGAGCATGATCGCCTCGGAGGAGCCGATCGTCGCCGTGCCCGTCGACCCGGAGCCCGCGGGCGCGTGAAACAGCCTGCCGATCATCGACACGACGCGCCGGTGCACGACCTCCGTCTGCGGGTACTCGTCCTGGTCGATCATGTTCTTGGCGAGCGTCTCGACGGCGAGCCGGTTGGCCTGCGGCTCCATCCAGCTGGTCACGAACGAGGCGAGGTTCAGCGCGGGGTTGCCGTCGAGGTTGAGCTCGTCGTGCACGAGCTGGTAGGCGGCGTCGGCGCTCATGCCCTCTGCGGGCAGGCGGTACTTGGGAATGTCGTGCGAGAACGAGCGCGCTGCGTAGGTGGGGGAGACGACGTCGTCGGAGTCGAGGTCCAGCTTGTGCATCGAGTTCCTCCTGCCGGTGGATTGCGGCTCGCCGGTTGGCGCCAGGCGCGATTTCGTGGTGAGTATCGGTGATCGAGAGGTCGGTCGGGCGTAGCGAGGATCATCGCTGGCGATGGATCACTGCGAGATCGCCGTGCGCGTTCAGCCGCGGGCAGGCGCGAATGAGATCGTCGGCGAGCGAGCCGGCGTGCTGGTCGTGCGGGTGACCGCCGCGCCCACGGGCGGCCAGGCCAACGCTGCGCTGTGTCGCCTGATCGCCAAGCGCGCGCGGGTCGGCGTCAGACGCGTCTCGATCGTGCGCGGGGCCGGGGGGCGCGAGAAGCGCATACGCGTGGAGGGAATCGGCGAGCGCGAGCTGCGCAAGGCGCTGGGCGGCGATCGATAGAAGACAAGAACAAGACTCAGTCTTGCTATGGTCGTGCGATGGGCGAGCCAGCGATCGCGGTGGACGCCGCCGCCGTGCGCATCGGCCGGCGGACGATCTGGAGCGGCGTGTCGATGCGCGTGCAGGAGGGGGAGTTCGTCGCGCTGCTCGGCGCCAACGGGTCGGGCAAGTCGACGCTGCTGAAGGCGCTGCTCGGAGCGCTGCCGGCGGCGGCCGGGCAGATCAGCGTGCTCGGGCGTCCGCCCGGCGCCAGCAGCGGGGCGATCGGCTACCTGCCGCAGCGACGTTCGTTTGCGCAGGAGACTCGACTGCGCGGGAGCGACATCGTGCGACTGGGCCTCGACGGGGACCGCTGGGGCCTGCCGCTGCCGTTCTCGTGGGGGCGGACTGCCAGCCGCGGGCGCGCGGCGCGCCGGCGCGTCGCGGAGGTGATCGAGACGGTCGGTGCGACGGCCTACGCCGATCGCCCGATCGGCGAGCTGTCCGGCGGCGAGCAGCAGCGCCTGCTGATCGCCCAGGCGCTCGTGCGCCGCCCCGAGCTGCTGCTGCTGGACGAGCCGCTGGACAGCCTCGACCTGGCCAACCAGGGCTCGGTCGCGGCGCTGGTCGGCGAGATCTGCCGCAGCGAGGGAGTGGCGGCGCTGCTGGTCGCGCACGACGTCAACCCGTTGCTGGCGTATCTCGACAGGGTCGTCTATCTGGCGCGCGGCCATGCCGTTGAGGGACCGGTCGAGGAGGTCGTGACGACCGCCACGCTGACGCGGCTGTACGGGGTGCCCGTGGAGGTGCTGCGCGCCTCCGACGGGCGCCTGGTCGTGGTGGGTCAGCCAGAGCCGCCGGCCCATCATCACGACCGCCACGGCCACGGTCCGCACGCCGGCGATCCGGGCCACGCCGATGCCGGCTGACGCCGCGCACCCGACGCTCAGCTGGAACGTCGCGCACGACGTCGCGCAGGTCCTCGAATACCACTTCATGGTCAACGCGCTGCTGGCGGGCAGCGTCGTCGCCGTGATGGCCGGGCTGGTCGGCTGGCTGATGGTGCTGCGGCGCGAGGCGTTCGCCGGTCACACGCTGTCGATGATGGCATTCCCCGGAGCATCGGCCGCGGCGCTGGCCGGCGTGCCCGCCGCGTGGGGCTTCTTCCTCTTCTGTGCCGCCGGCGCCACGGCGATCGGCCGGCTCTCCGGCCCCGGGCGGCGGGCCTCCTGGAGTGAGCAGTCCGCCGGCATCGGCGCCGTGCAGGCGCTCGCGCTAGCCGTGGGCTTTCTCTTCGTCAGCCTGTACGGCGGGGTCCTCGGCGATCTGGAGAGCCTGCTGTTCGGCGATCTGCTCGGCGTCGGCGACGGCGAGCTGCTGCTGCTGGCGGCGGTCGCCGCGGGCACGCTCGCCGTGCTCGCCGTGCTCGGCCGCCCGCTGCTGTTCGCGTCCGTCGACGCCGACGTCGCCGCGGCGCGGGGCGTGCCCGTTCGCGCGCTCTCGCTGGCCTTCCTGCTGCTGCTGGGCCTGGCGGTGGCGGCGACGAGCCAGATCACGGGCGTGTTGCTCGTGTTCGCGCTGCTCGTTGCGCCGGCGGCGAGCGCTCAGGCGCTGACGGCCCGCCCGCTTGCGAGCCTCGTGCTGACCGTCGCGCTGGGGCTGGCGGTCGTGTGGCTGGGGCTCGGCATCGCCTACTTCTCGGTCTACCCGGCCGGCTTCTTCATCGCGACGGTGTCGTTTGTGCTGTACGTGCTCGCGCGCGTCATCGCCTTTGCTCGCGGGGGCACGCGCCGCGATCGCCAGCCCGCAGACGCGCCGGCGAGGCCGGCTGGGGTGATCGCCTGATGTTCTCGCAGGAATTCATGCGCAACGCGCTGCTCGCCGGGACGTTCGTCGCGCTGGCGTGTGGCGTCAGCGGATGGTTCGTCGTGCTGCGCGGTCAGGTGTTCGCCGGCGACGCGCTCAGCCACGTGGCCTTCCCGGGCGCGCTGGCGGCGGCGGCGGCGGGGGTCGATGAGCGGATCGGGCTGTTCGTCGCGACGGTCGCCGTGGGCGCGGCGATCGGAGCGCTCGGCCGCGGCGTGCTCGCGCGCGGTCCGGCGGCGTCCGCGGGCTCCTCGCCGGCCGACGACACGGCGATCGGCACGGTGTTCACGTTCATCCTCGGGCTCGGCGTGTTCTTCCTCGCGCGCGTCAGCACGAGCTCGGCGGGAGGCTCGGGGATCGCGGGCGCGCACACGCTGTTCGGATCGATCTTCGGGCTGACGGCCGGCGAAGCGCGCCTGGCGGCGGCGATCGCGCTCGCCGCCACGGCATTGACGGTGGCGATCGGCCGCCCGCTGCTGTTCGCCTCGGTGGCGCCCGACGTGGCGGCCGCACGCGGCGTGCCCACGCGGCTGCTGGGGATCGGCTTCGTTGCGCTGCTGGGAGTCGTCGCCGCGGAGGCGACGCAGGTCGTCGGCGCGCTGCTGCTGCTGGGCCTGCTCGCGGCGCCGGCGGCGGCGGCCCACCGCCTCGCCAGAGGGCCGTTCGCGGCCATCGCGCTCGCCGGCGGGCTGGCGGTCGCGGCGATGTGGGGCGGGCTGGCGCTGGCCTACGCGATTCCCGCGCTGCCGCCGTCGACGGCGATCGTGACGATCGCCGTGGGCATCTACTACGCCTCCACGGCGCTCGCCTGAGCCCCGCTCTGCGCGCCGGCCAGCAGCGGCGCGCGCACAGCCACCGACGCCGGGCGGCCCCACAGGTACGTGCTCACGCAGCCGAGGGTGAAGACGGCGACAACCAGCAAGACCGGCCCGGAGTCCTCGCTGAACGCGCCGACGACGCCTGCGGTCAGCCCGCCGGCCAGCGCCGCCAGCCAGGCGGGATCGTCGCCGACGGGAGCGAGCAGCCGTCGGCGCAGGCGCACGCCGACGACTGCGTAGATCAGCGCGAGCGCCGTCGCCGCGGGCATCGCGTGGTTCTTCAGCTCTTTCCACGCCGCGCCGTAGCGCCGCACGATCACGTCGCGCAGGTCGCCCGCCGATCGCGCGTGAAGGATGCTGCCGGTGAAGTGGCCGGAGCCGTGGGCGGTCACCAGGTCGATGGCTGCGAGCGCGACGAGGGCCACGAGCGGGGCTGCGAGCACCAGCAGCGCGCGCCCTCGCGAGAGCCGCCCGGGCAGGACCATGATCACCGCCACGGCGAAGCCGGCGCTGACGAGGATCACCCCACCCACGCCCGCGCCGATCCGCGCGGCTCCCTCGATCGCCGCGAGCGCGATGCCGGCGAGCGCCAACGCGACAGCCGATCGACGCGAGCGCACGGCGGGGTAGAGCGCGGCGGCGATGGCCGCGAGCACCGCCACGGCCAGCCCCGACTTCAGCTCGTTGCCAATCCCGTAGAAGCGCGCCCCGAGAGCCGGGTCTGGCCCGAGCAGCGAACGCACGAGCAGCTGCGTGCCGGCGAGCGCGTCGATGACCAGCGCCAGGACCCCGACGATCGCCGGCGCCAGCGGAGCGCGCGGCCATGCCAGCAGGGCATCGGTCAGCGCCGCGAAGATCAGGCAGGAGACCGCGATCGTCACGTACTCGACCGCCGCGCCCGGTTCCAGTGCCGCCCCGATCAGCACGGCGGCGGGCGCCCAGAGCACGGCGAGTGCGCCGACCCGCATCGCCCAACGGCGCGCGCCTGGCGCGCGGGCGCTTGGCAGCAACGTCGATCCGAGCAGCAGCAGCGCCCACGCGCTGAGCAGGCATCCGAGCGCCGTCAGGCGTCGCCCGCCGATCACGAGCAGCCGCCCCCTCAGCGAGCGCAGTCCCGCGGAGTCCAGCTTCCCGTCCGTTTCCAGCGGCTTGCCGCGCATGTCCGCGGGCAGCGGCCGCACTCCGAGGCGCTGCAGGATCGTCGGTGCGATGTCGATCGCCGCCAGCAGGCCACGCTGGTTGGTCGTCTGCGAGGTCAGCTCGCGCCCGCCGCCGCCCCTCAGACCGGCTGCTGCCGCCCACAGCAGTTCGTGCCCCGTCCGCTCGCCTGCGCGCTGGACGACGATCAGCAGATCGCCGGGCCGGCGGGTGTCGCTCAACGCGCGCACGTCGGCGAGGCCGGCGGCGCCGCCGGGCAGGTCGCAGACCACCAGGCGCCGGCTGCTCTGCAGCGCGGCGATGCGCCCGAGCAGCGTCGGCGCGCTCCCCAGCGAGACTGCCGCAAGGCGCCCCTGGCGATCGGCGGCGGCTACGGCGTCTGAGTGCCCCTCCCCGATGATCGCCGCGTAGCCCGTCCCGCCGGGGATCTGTGCGGCGAGCAGCCCGGGTCGCAGCAGCTGCGGCGCGCCTTCGGCGCGCTTGCGCGCCGCTTGCCAGCCGGCGACGACGGCGCCTGAGCCGAAAGTCTGCAGCGCCAGCGCCGGAGGGCGAGCGGGGCTGTAAGCCGACGCGGCGATGCGCGCCCCCTGGCCGATGTCGAGCAGCAGCTGCTCGCGGGTGTAGGAGCCCTGCGTCGCCGACATCAGCCCGACCGACAGCCCAGGGATGCTGCTCAGCCGAGACTCGCCGGCGGGCAAGAACGCGAGCACGACCGATCCGCCCGTGGCCGGAGGCCTGCTGGGCGGAGCGCTGGCGGTCTTCGGCGCCTCGCGCGGCGCCTTTGCTGCGCCCATCGCCGCCGCGTTGCCGGGCATCGCGACCAGCTGCGTCGCCAGGCAGAGGAGGGGGAGGCAGACGAGCCCTCCCCGGCTGATTGAGCTCAGCCTTCGGCCCCCTTCGTCGCCACCTCGGGCCTGCCACCGCGCCGAGCGCCGGCCGAAGGGTCCGGCGTCGGCCCCTCAGGCTGGGCTGGCAGCACGGTTCCCTCGATGTTCAGGCGCGGCAGCGCGCGATCGAGCCAGCCCGGCAGCGCCCACGTGCGCGGACCGATCAGGTGCAGGACGGCGGGCAGCAACAGGCAGCGCACGACGAGCGCGTCGAGGAAGACGGCGCTGGCGAGGCTGAGGCCGAACTCCTTGATCACGCGGTCTTCGCCGAGCATGAACGACAGGAACACGCAGACCATGATCGCCGCAGCGGCCGTGACCACGCGACCGGTCAGCGCCAGCCCTTCGGCGACCGCGCGCGAGTTTTCGTGCGTGTGCGCCCAGCGCTCGTGGATACGCGACACGAGGAACACCTCGTAGTCCATCGACAGCCCGAAGACGATCGCGAACAACATCACCGGGATGAACGACTCGATCGGGCCCTGCTGCACACCGATCAGGCTTCCCAGCCAGCCCCATTGGAAGATCGCGACGATCACCCCCAGGGAGGCGCCGATGCTGAGCAGGTTCATCACCGCGGCCTGCAGCGGGATCACCAGCGAGCGAAAGACGATCATCAGCAGCAGCGCCGAGAGCAGCACGACCACGCCGATGAACAGCGGCAGCTTTTGGCCGAGCGTCTTGGCGAAGTCGACCGCGCCAGCTGTCACGCCGCCCACGTACACCTTCAGTCCCGTCTGCCCGGAGATCGGCGGGGCGACCTTGTCGCGCAGGCGTTCGACGAGCTGTGTCGTGGCGTAGGCCTGGGGCGAGGAACGCGGGTAGACGGTCAGCGTGGCGACGTTGCCCGCCGGGTTGACCTTGGCCGGAGCCACAGCTGCCACGCCGGGCGTGGCGGCGACCGCCGAGCGCAGCCGGGCCACACCTGCCGTTTCGTGAGCGGTGGGGATTCGCACCGCGACCAGCAGCGGACCGTTGAAGCCTTCGCCGAAGCCCTGCGCGAGCAGCCCGTAGGCGCGGTGCGTGGTCTGGTTGGGGGGATCGTTGGAGGCGTCGCTGGAGCCGAGGCGCAGCGCCGTGGCGGGCGCGGCGATCAGCAGCATGACCAGCGCGGAGACCGCCACGATCGTGCGCGGTCGGCGCTCGACGAACATGCTCCAGCGCAACCAGGCCTGCCCGCCGGAGGGCGCTGCGCCGACCGGCGCGCCACCGACCGCGACCGCCCCGCCGGCGGCAGCGCTTGCCGTATCCGCGGCGCCCGTGGTGTCCGCGGCCTTCGCGGCCCGGCGGCGGGCGCGCCGGGCCGGTCGTGCCAGGCGGGCGCCGACGAGCGTCAGCAGGGCCGGCAGCAGCGTCAGTGAGGCGAGCATCACCAGCAGCACGCCGATCGACGCGGAGATCGCGACGCCATAGAGGAAGTCGACGCCGAGCAGCATCATGCCCAGCAGCGCGATCACGACGGTGCAGCCGGCGAACAGCACGGCGCGCCCGGCGGTGTCCATCGACTGGATCACCGACTCGCGAGCGTCGCCGAACGTCGGCCCGGGGGTCACGAAGGCCTCGCGAAAGCGCGTGAGGATGAACAGCGCATAGTCGATCCCGACGCCGAGGCCGATCATCGCGGCCAGCTCGGTGGAGAAGTTCGGCGTGTCGACGACGTGCGTGAACAGCGCGATCACGCCGAGGCCGGTGCCGAGGCCGAACAGCGCCGTGACGATCGGCAGTCCCATCGCGATCAGCGAGCCGAACGTCAGCAGCAGCACGATGATCGCCGCGAGCAGCCCGACGGCGGTGGAGATGCCGAAGCCCGCCTGCTCGGTCTCCTCGATCGCCTGGCCGCCGAGCTCCACCTGCAGTCCCGTCCGCCCGGCCGCGCGGGCGACGTGGACCACGCGTTCGCCGGCCTCCTTGGGGAGGTTGTTGGCTTTTTCGTTGAACACGACCGTGGCAAACGCGATCCGGCCGTTGGCGGAGATCGACTTGCCCGAGGCGGCGCCGGCGTATGGGCTGATCACGTCGGCGACGTGCGGAAGCTTGGCGACGCGGGCGAACATCGCGCTCATGCGCGACTTGACCGCCGGGTCGAGCACCGAGCCGGAGCTGACCTTGTAGACGATCGTGTCGCGGTCGCCCGCCTGGGAGGGAAAGCTGCGCCGCAGCAGGTCAGCCGCGCGCTGCGCGTCGGAGTTGGGCAGCGTGAAGTTGTTCGAGTAGGACGTGCCCGCAGACTGCGCGAGCACGTTGATTGCGACCAGCAGGACGACCCAGCCGAGCAGGACATACTTGCGGTGGCTTGTCGACCAGCGAGCGAGCTTGAGCATGACGGAGTCCTCCGGAGAGCCTGGCCTGGGGGGGGGCCGAGGGACTGGGCAAAGGCTAGCCGTCCGCGGGGAACGAACGGTGTCGCAACGACTCTAGCGCGGCGGGCGATCGGAGATTCCCGCCAGGGCAACGGCACCCGGCCGAGGGCGGGGGCTCGGCTCAGTTGACGCTCGGGTCGGCAGGCATCCGTGCGACCAGCGCGTAGCTTCCGCCCATGCGCGTGAGCACGTCGCTCCACAGCCGCTCGGGAACCTCGGTGAAGACGTCGTCGGGGAGGGCTGCCTGGGCGATCCAGTCGCCCTGCGCGATCTCGGCCTCCAGCTGCCCCTCGCCCCAGCCGGCGAACCCGGCGAACACGCGCCCCCGCTCGGTGGCCTGGGACAGCTCGCCGATCTCCGCCTCGGGCGTGGGAAAGCCGATCCGGCCGAGCACCAGCAGCCCGGCCGGCGTGGGGTCGAGAAACTCCGCGAGGAACACGATCGAGCTCGGCTGCACCGGTCCACCGACGTACACGCGCTCGCTGTCGCTGACGGCCTCCTCCAGCTGAGGTGCGGCCTCGCCGACGGTCACATCGGAGGGGCGGTTGAGCACGATGCCCATCGCGCCGTCGGCGCTGTGGACGCCGATCAGCACGACGCTGCGCTCGAAGTTGGGGTCGCGCAGCGAGGGGGACGCGAGCAGTAGCTGGCCGGCCAGCGATTCGTCCATCATCGCTGAGGCTAGCGCCAGGCGCGCCATCGGCTAGGTTTTGCCGCTGCCGTCGCACGACAGCGAGAAAGGACCTCAGTGCAAGCGGATGAGCTCGAGCGCCGGATCGCCGCGTTTCCGGGTTGGTACTACTTCTTCGAGTTCGACAACGGCGTGACGACGCCGGCGCTCGATCCGGGCACCTCCAATCGCCATCGCCAGCGCGGCGCGTACTTCTTCCAGGCGCTGCTGGCGCTCTGCGGCGGCTCGCTGCACGGCCGTCGCGTGCTCGACCTCGGCTGCAACGCGGGCTTCTGGTCGCTGCAGGCGCTGGAGGCGGGGGCAGACTTCGTTCTCGGCGTGGACGCCAGGCAGATGCACGTCGATCAGGCCAATCTCGTGTTCGAGGCCAAGGGGGCCGACCCCGCTCGCTATCGCTTCGAGACTGGCAACGTCTTCGAGCACGAGCTCGCCGAGCGCTTCGATGTGGTGCTGTGTCTGGGGCTGCTGGATCACGTCGCAAAGCCCGTCGAGCTGTTCGAGCTGATGACGCGCGCGGGCGCCGAGATCATCGTCATCGACACCGAAGTCTCGCGCTCGCGCACGAGCGTGTTCGAGGTCGACAGCCTGTACGACCCCGAGAAGGTGGTCGACCACCGCCTGGTGCTGATCCCCTCGCGCGACGCCGTGGCCGAGCTCGCCGCGCAGTTCGGCTTCGACACGGTGACGCTCGCGCAGAACATGACCGACTACACGGGGATGAGCGACTATCGCCGCCAGCGTCGGCTGGCGTTCATCTGCTCCAAGCAAGCCTCCTTGGAGACGCTGCCCGGCGAGACCAGGCCGGTCTTTCCGTGGTGGGCGACGGCTCTGCGCGCGCCCCGCGCGGCGGCCCGTCGTCGCGGCCGCTGACGGGCGGTGGGCGCAGGACCGCGCGCCGTTGTCGCAGGCCTGCGCCCCGTTATGCTGGGCGCCCGCGGCGAAGCCGCGGCGAGCATCGACGACAGGAATGAGCAAGGTGGCCAATACTCCGCAGGTGGGTGAGCCGGCGCCGGACTTCGAGTTGCCCGGCACCGCTGGTCGGTTCCGTCTGTCCGAGCACCGCGGCGAGCGCGTCGTGCTGCTGTTCTATCCCGGCGACAACACCATGGTCTGCACCAAACAGTTCTGCTCCTATCGCGACCGCGGCGGCGACTTCGCGTCGCTCAATGCAACGGTGCTGGGGATCTCCTCGCAGGATCTGGCCTCGCACGAGGAGTTCGTCGCCAAGCACGACCTGAACGTCCCGCTGCTGGCGGACGTCGACAAGGGCGTGGCCAAGGCCTACAGCGCCTTCTCCCCCCGGCTGGGGACCAAGCGGGCGGTGATCGTGATCGACGAGCAGGGCATCGTGCGCCATCGCCACGACCACCTGCTCGGGCTGGACTATCAGTCGGTCGACGACCTCAAAGCCGCGCTGGACGAGCTCGGCTAGGCGCCGGGGCGCCGCTCAGCGAGGCAGCCTGGCCGCGGGCTCGAGCTCGCGCGCGGCACGCTGCTCGACGGCCCGCCCGGCGTAGTGCTCGGCCAGCTCGAGCTGCAGGCTGTGTGGCGCTTCGCCGGGCGCCGGCGCACGTCTGTCCCAGCGGCCTTCCTCGTCGAGCTCCCAGGAGTTCTGGTTGTCGGCGAAGGCGCGCTGCAGCGTGTAGAGCAGCTCGGCGCGCAGCTCCGGTGACTGGATCGGGACTGCCAGCTCGACGCGGTGGTCGAGGTTGCGCGGCATCAGGTCGGCCGAGGCGATGTAGATGGTGTGCTCCCCGTCGCGCTGAAAGCCGAACACGCGCGAGTGCTCGAGCAGGCGCCCGACGATCGAGACGACGCGGATGTTCTCGGAGATCCCCGGCACGCCCGGGCGCAGGCAGCAGATGCCGCGCACGTTGAGGTCGACCTGAACGCCGGCCTGGGAGGCGCGATACAGAGCGCGGATGCAGCGTCCGTCGACGAGCGAGTTCATCTTCATCGTGATGGACGCCGGCGAGCCCTCGCTGTGGGCCTCGATCGTGCGCTCGATCTGCGCGAGGATGCCATCGCGCAGCTGATCGGGGGCCATCAGCACGCGGCGGTAGTGCAGCGGGCGTCCGTAGCCGGTTAGGTAGTTGAACATGTCCGCGACGTCGGCGCCGATCTGCTCGTCGGTCGTGAACAGGCCGAAGTCCGTGTACAGGCGGGCGGTCGCCGAGTGGTAGTTGCCGGTGCCGATGTGCACGTAGTTGCGCACGCCGTCGCCCTCGCGGCGCACGACGAGCACGCACTTGGCGTGCGTCTTCAGCGACGGCTGGCCGTAGACGACGTGCACGCCGGCCTCCTCCATCGCCTTCGCCCAGTGGATGTTCATGCCCTCGTCGAAGCGCGCCTTGAGCTCGACCAGCGCGACCGCCTGCTTGCCTCGCTCGGTGGCGTCGATCAGCGCGGGGACGAGCGGCGAATCGTCGCTGGTGCGATAGACCGTCTGCTTGATCGCCAGCACGTTCGGATCGGCCACAGCCTGCTCGACGAAACGCTCGACCGAAGTGGCGAAGGAGATGTATGGGTGGTGCACCAGCAGGTCGCCTTCGCGCATCGCTCCGAGCACGTCGGGGCGCTCGTCCTCGTGACGCAGCAGGCGTGGATGGGTGATCCCCACAAGCGACTCCTGGCGCAGCTCGGCGTGGCCGGGGAGCCGGACGAGCTGCCACAGCGCGCCCATGTCGAGCAGCCCGTCGACCGGGTAGACCTCATCGTCGTGCACGCCGAGCAGCCCGGACAGCTCTGAAAGCAGCCGCGGTGAGCAGTCGGCACCGACCTCGACGCGGACGATCTCCCCGAAGCGCCGCCGCCGCAGCTCGTCCTCGACGGCCTGCAGCAGATCGGCGGCGTCGTCTGAGACCTCCAGATCGGCGTCGCGGGTTACACGAAAGACGTTGTAGTCGGCGATCTCCATTCCCGGGAAGAGCGCATCGAGGTGGTGTGCGATCACGTCCTCCAGCGGAACCAGCAGCACCTGGCCGGCGTCGGGCTGCTTGAGCGCGACAAAGCGCGGAAGGATCTCCGTCGGCACCTTCACGCGCGCAAAGACCGTCTGGTCGGTGGCGGGGTCGCGCACGAGCACGGCGAGGCTGAGGGAGAGGTTCGATATGTAGGGAAACGGCCGCCCGGGAGCCACCGCGAGCGGTGTGAGCGCCGGGAAGATCTTCTTTGCAAACAGCGCGGCGAGCTCGGCGCGGCGCTCTTCGTCGAGCTCGCGCACGCCGGCGAGCTGGATGTCCTGGTCGGCGAGCGCCGGGCGCAGCTCCCCTTCGAAGCAGTCTGTCAGCCGCTTGCCGAGGCTGAGCACCCGCTCGCGGATCAGCGCGATCGTCTGCGACGGCGTGCGCCCGTCCTGGCCGGGGTTTTCCACGCCCGCGTCGATCTGATCGCGCAGGCCGGCCACGCGCACCATGTAGAACTCGTCGAGGTTGGTCGTGTAGATCGCGCAGAACTTCACGCGCTCGAGCAGCGGCAGGCGCGCATCCTCGGCGAGCTGCAGCACGCGGTCGTTGAAGTCCAGCCAGGAGAGCTCGCGATTGAGGTAGAGCGCGGGGTCATGGAGATCGGCCTCGGCGCCCGGAGCGCTGGCAGATCGCTCGTTGGAGTTGTGCTCGAGACTGCTGCTCATGTGCTCCTCAAGCTACACCCTCACGGCCGATTTCCCGGCGGGCGCGAGGATCCTCGCACGCGTCAGGCGGCGGCTCGCCGCGCACGGCAACGCGCTGGTCACACCCGCCGGACCGCACGCGGTAGGGTGGGCGGCTGGCAATGGCTCGTCAGCTCTGGGTACTACGTCATGCCGAGGCCGAGCCGCACGGAACGCGCTCGGACTCCCAACGGCGCCTTACCGCGCGCGGCGAGGATCAGGCGCGTGCGGCGGGCGCGGCTCTGTCGCGTATGGACGTGGCCTTCGAGGCCGTTCTGTTCAGCCCCAAGATGCGTGCCAGCCGGACGGCTGAGCTCGCCGCCGAGCACTGGGAGCAGAGCCAACGCGAGCTGCTGCGCTCCCACGAGCCGCTGGCCTCGGGCTTTGACGGGCGCCAGGCGCTCGATGCGCTCTCGACGATCGGCGCCGACGGACGCCTGCTGATCGTCGGTCACGAGCCCGATCTGTCGCGCACGGTCGCGGACCTCACCGGCGGCCGCATCGACCTGAAGAAGGGCGGCCTGGCGGTCGTGCGCCTAGAGGGCGTCGGGGGTGAGCTCGCGGTCCTGATGCGCCCGCGCGAGCTTGCCCTGATCGCGGGCGTCCCAGGCGGCGGGAACTGAGGCCGGTACGTCGACCTCGACCGAGTCGACGTCCAGCGATTCCGCCGCAAAGCGGTAGCCGATGCCGAAGTGCGTGTGGATGTAGCGCCAGCGCGGCGAGGCCTTCTCGAGCTTCTGGCGCAGCTTTCGCACGAACACGTCGACCGAGCGGTCGCCGCGCACCATCGTGTAGCCCCACAGGCGCGAGTAGATCTCCTCGCGCTCGAGCACGCGGCCCTCGGCGGCGGCGAGCAGCTCGATCAGCTCGAACTCGCGGCGTGTGAGGTCGAGGCTCGACTCGCCGACGAACGCCTGGAAGCGGTCGGAGAGGATCTCCACCTCGCCGGCCATCAGCGGCTTTGACTTGGTGCGGCCGCTCGGCCGGCGCCGGCGTCGCACGACGCTCTGCACCCGCGCGATGACTTCCTCGGGGTGACAGGGCTTGGTGATCCAGTCGTCGGCGCCCAGTCGCAGCCCGCGCACGCGCTGGGCGACGGTCGACGGGCCGGTGCAGACAACGATGCCGAGGTCGGGCAGCGCCCCGCACAGGCGCTCCAGCCACTCCCACGCCTGCGGACCGAGCACCGCGAGATCGACCACGAGCGCGCTCAGGCGCATCGAGACGACGGTGTCGGCGGGCACCGGGCTGGCGAGCACGCGGTGCTCCCAGCCGAGCCGGTCCAGGCGCTTTGAGAGAACCTGGATGAAGCCGCTGTCGCGGTCCAGCACGGCGATGCGCAACGGTGAGGAAGCGCCCCCCGGGCCCGACGGCGCCGCCACGTCTGAGGCGGTGATGCTCTCCGTCATTGCCGTGCAGTCTAGGGGAGCACGAGGACCCCGGCACGCCTGTTTGCAAATCGTCACACGATGTTCACAAGCAGGACGCTGTTTGCGCAGAGCCGCGGCCCCGGCGCTAGGCCGGGAATGAGGCCCGGGCGGGCGGCGCTCGCCTGGCGGCGTCTGAGGGCAGCAGCAGCGACAGTGCGCCGGCGGCGAGAACGAACGCCGTCGACGTCCACAGGCAGGCGGCCAGCCCGTGCCATTCGTACATCACGCCCGACAGGACGGTTCCGGCGAGGCGCCCGCCGGCATTGGCCATGTAGTAGAAGCCGACGCTCATCGCCACCTTGTCGTTGTCGGAGTAGGCGAGGATCAGGTAGGAGTGAACGGCCGAGTTCATCGCGAAGACGATGCCGAAGGGGATCAGCCCGACGATGATCGCGACCGTCGCGTCGACGTGTGTTTCGAGCGCGGCCGCGATCGCGGCCGGGCACAGCGCCAGCACGAGCGCCAGCCACAGCGCGGTCCTGCCGTCGGGCTCGCGCCCAGCGCCGCCGGCCCGGCGGCGCACGAAGCGAGGCGCTGCGGCCTGCACGGCCCCGTAGCCGATCACCCACACCGCAAGCAGCGTCCCCGCCTGCCAGAAGGACCAGCCGAGCACCGAGTACAGGAAGAACGGAAGCCCCACGACGAACCACACATCGCGTGCGGCAAACAGGAATATCCGGGCGGCGGCGAGGACGTTGACCGCGTGGTTGTTGGAGAACATCTGCCTGAACCTCGCGGCCTTGTCGGGCTTTCCGAGATGACCGTGCATCAGCCGCGAGGCCAGCACCAGCGCCACCAGCGTCATGCCGGCCAGGATCAGCAGCGCCGTCCGAAAGCCGGTGAGCGTCAGCAGCACGCCGCCGAGGAAGAAGCCGACCCCCTTCAGCGCGTTCTTCGAGCCGGTCAAGATCGCGACCCAGCGGTACAGGGAGGACTGGTCGTCTTCGGGCACGACGAGCTTGACGGCGCTCTTCGAGCTCATCTTGGTCAGGTCCTTGGCGATGCCCGAGAGCGCCTGAGAGGCCATCACGTAGGGAACGACCAGCAGCGATGCCGGAGCAAAGCCGAGCATGAGGAGCGCCACGATCTGGACGGCCAGCCCCATGAACAGCGTGATCTTCAGCCCGAGCCGGGCGGCCAGGAAGCCGCCCACGAGGTTCGTGACGACGCCTGCGACCTCGTAGAGCACGAACAGCGAGGCGACCTGCAGGGGCGTGTAGCCGAGGCGGTCGAAGTAGAACAGGACGAGCGTCCGCGTCGCCCCGTCGACGAGCGTGTCGGTCCAGTAGGCCCCGGTGACGAGCGCGTAGTTGCGCAAATCGCCCCGCGGCTGGGGCGGGGTCGACGCGCTCGCTGTCGCCCCGCTAGCCATCTGGCTCGGCGGCGATCGCGGCCGGCTCGCCCGGCAGACTGGACGCGACGGTGCGGGCGAGCTCCACCAAGCGGTTGGCGTAGCCCCACTCGTTGTCGTACCAGGCGAGGATCTTCACCTGCGTTCCGTCGGTGACCATCGTCGAGCGCGCGTCGACGATCGCCGAGCGCGGATCGTCCTTGAAGTCGACCGACACGAGCGGACGCGGCTCGTAGCCGAGGATCCCCGCGAGCGGTCCCGCGGCGGCCGCCTGCAGCAGCCCGTTGACCTCCTCGACGGTCGTCGCGCGACCGACCTCGAAGACGCAGTCGGTCAGCGAGGCGTTCAGCAGGGGCACGCGCACGGCGAGGCCGTTGAGCCTGCCCTGCAGCTCGGGGAAGATCAGACCGATCGCCGTGGCCGACCCGGTTGTCGTCGGGATCAGCGAGACGTTCGCAGCCCGCGCTCGGCGCAAGTCCTTGTGGGGTGCGTCGACGATCGTCTGCGTGTTGGTCATGTCGTGCAACGTCGTGATCTGGCCGTGGCGGATGCCGATCGCCTCGTGGATGACCTTGACCACGGGCGCCAGGCAGTTGGTCGTGCAGGAGGCCGCCGTCAGCAAATGGTGGCGCTCGGGGTCGTAGAGGTGGTCGTTGACGCCGACCACGAGGTTCAGCGCCTCGTCCTTGACCGGCGCGGCGACGATCACCTTGCGCACCCCCTGGCGGAAGTAGCCGTCGAGCAACTCCGCAGTGCGCAAGCGCCCAGTGCACTCGAGCACGATCTCCACGCCCAGCTCGCCCCACGCGACGTCGCCGGGCTCCGCGGCGGCGCTGTAGCCGATCGTGCTTCCCTTGATCGCCAGCACGCCGTTCTCTCCACGCACGTCCTCAGACCAGCGCCCGTGGATCGAGTCGAAGGTCAGCAGGTGCGCCGCCGTCTCGGGGTCGCCCTTCAGCTCATTGATCTGAGCGAAGACGAGCTCGGGCCAGTCCCACGCCGCACGCAGCGCAAGGCGCCCGATGCGCCCGAAGCCGTTGATTCCGACGCGTGCGCTCATGCGGTCCCGTCCGGCAGCGACCACGGGAGGAAGGTCATGGCCAAATCGTATTACATTGACAGATGCAATTGTTATTGATATATGTATATAGATGACCATCGATATGGAACTGGTCCCCAAGCAGAAGCGAGCGGCCGGTGAGC
>JADGPP010000064.1 GCA_017882375.1 Solirubrobacteraceae bacterium
CCCGCCCGGCTATCCCGACGACCAGGCCGCGCCGCTGATGTGCGCCGGGCTGATCGGCTACCGCGCGCTGCGCATGTGCGGCGAGGCAAAGCGCATCGGGCTGTACGGCTTCGGCGCCTCGGCGCACATCCTCGCGCAGGTCTGCAGCTCGCAGGGACGCGAGGTCTATGCCTTCACACGCGCCGGCGACGACGCCACGCAGGCGTTCGCGCGCGAGCTCGGCGCCGTGTGGGCCGGCTCCTCGCTGGAGTCCCCGCCGCAGCCGCTGGACGCGGCGATCGTCTTCGCGCCCGTCGGCTCGCTCGTACCGCTGGCGCTGGCCGCGGTCGCCCCGGCGGGGACCGTAGTGTGCGGCGGCATCCACATGTCAGACATCCCCTCCTTCCCCTACAGCGCCCTGTGGCAGGAGCGCGTGCTGCGCTCGGTCGCCAACCTCACGCGCGCCGACGGCAGGGAGTTCCTGGCGCTCGCCCCGCAGGTGCCTGTCAAGACGCGCGTCAGCAGCTACCCGCTCCAGGACGCCAACGAGGCGCTCGCCGACCTGCGCGCCGGGCGCTTCACCGGCGCCGCCGTGATCGTTCCCTAGCGCCGAGATGCCCGCCGGAGCCACCGGCGCGGCGGTCCTAAGCGGGTTCTCATCGCCCGCTCACACCGGCTTTAGGCGCCGCGAAGAAGCTGCGCGGGTGTCGACGAGCGGGCGAGCTGCAGCGGACCGCGCGGCAGCTCGCTCACAGGCGCGCCGGCCGGCCCGGAGCAGCGCCTCGGCGCGGGCAATCGTCCTCGCGTCGCTGCTCGGCCTGGCGCTCGCGCTGACGCTGGGCGCCTGCGGCGGGACGCAGACCACTACGGCCACGCGCGCAACCGGCTCCGCCGCAGCCGCAGCCGTCGCTGCCAAGCGCAGCGCGAGCGTGCCCGTGGCGCTGCGCGTCGGCTCCTCGACGACGCTCCCGGCCGCAGTGCAGCTGCCCGCGGTCGCCCCTGGCGACGGCGGCGCGCTATCGGTCGGCGGCCTCGACGCGGGCGACTCCTCTGTCGCGAGCGTCGTCCTGATCGACGGCTCCGGCGCCCGCGAGGTCGCGCAGCTCCCACTCGCGCTTCACGATGCCGCCGCGGCGCAGATCGATGGGCAGACCTACCTGTTCGGTGGAGGCGAGCCGGGAGGCACCAGCGCATCGATCTTTCGCGTCGGCGCCTCCGGCGTGCAAGGCGCCGGCCGGCTTCCGGTCGGCGCCTCAGACATCGCCGCGACGACGATCGCGCACACGGCTTACGTGGTCGGCGGCTACACCGTGTCGGACCCGCTGCGAACGATCGTCGCGTTCACACCGGGGACCGGCGCGCGCATCGTCGGAACGCTTCCCCGACCGCTGCGCTATGCCGCCGTCGCAGCTGTCGACGGTCACGTGCTGATCGCCGGGGGCACCTCCGGGGTCACCGCGCAGCGGGCGGTCCTCTCCTTTGACCCGGCGACGCGCACGACGCGCCAGATCGGCGAGCTGCCCTACCCCGTCACCCACGCAGGCGGCGCTTCGCTGAACGGCTCGTTCTACCTGCTCGGCGGTCGCGGCGAAAGCCTCTCCGGGCAGCGCTCGTCGATCCTCGCGGTCGATCCTCGCAACGGATCCGTCCGCTCCGCCGGGCGCCTGCCCGAAGCGCTGTCGGACGTGGGCGCGACGTCGCTGGGAGACCACATCCTCGCCGTTGGCGGACGCAACCAAGCCGGAACGGTGTCCGACCGCGCGCTGACGCTGCGGCCCGCGCCACGATGAGCTCACCTGCCAGAGCCCTCGCCGCCGCCCTGCTGACCGGCGCACTGACCATCGCCGGCTGCGGCGGATCGACCAGCAGCCCGACGGCCGGGCGACAGACCTCCGCGACGAGCCAGGGCGCCCGCCACGGTCACGGCGGTGGCGCCGTGGAAGTGCCGACGCCCGGTCGCATCCCGCCGACACTGGACGCCAACAACGTCTACGCCGCCGGCCGGCCGGGGCTGCTCAGCCCCGTCGTGCGCCACGACCCGGCGCTCGTCTACGTGCCCAACAGCAAGTCCAACACCGTCGACGTGATCTCACAGCGGACGTTCAAGGTGATCGAGCACTTCGCGGTGGGATCGCTGCCTCAGCACGTGACTCCCGCCTGGAACCTGCGCACGCTGTACGTCACCAACGACACCGGCAACAGCCTTACGCCGATCGACCCGCGGACGGCTCGTCCAGGCAAACCGATCCCGACGCTGGACCCGTACAACATGTACTTCACCCCCGACGGGCGCTGGGCGATCGTCGTCGCCGAGGCCGACCGCCAGCTCGACTTTCGCGACCCGCGCACGATGGCCCTGCACCACGCGCTGCTGACGCCACAGTGCGCCGGCGTGGATCACATGGACTACACCGCCGACGGGCGCTACGCGCTCGTCTCGTGCGAGTTCGCCGGACGCATGATCGTCGTCGACCTGCAGCTCGAGCGGATCGTCAAGACGATTGCGCTCGCCCCCGGCGCGATGCCCCAGGACGTCAAGCTGTCACCCGACGGGCGCACCTTCTACGTCGCCGACATGGCGCTGAACGGCGTGTGGCTGGTCAACGCCCGCACGCTGCGCGTCAAGCGTTTCGAGCTCACCGGGGCCGGTGCCCACGGCCTGTACCCGAGTCGCGACGCCAAGGTCCTGTACGTCTCCAATCGCATGGAGGGCTCGATCAGCGTGCTGTCGTTTGCGACCGGTCGGCCGATCGCCAAGTGGCGGCTGCCCGGAGGCGGCTCGCCGGACATGGGCGGGCTGTCGGCCGACGGCAAGGTGCTGTGGCTGTCCGGTCGCTACGACGGCGAGGTGTACGCGATCTCCACCGCCACCGGGCACCTGCTGCACCGCATCAAGGTCGGCGAAGGACCGCACGGGCTCTGCGTGTGGCCACAGCCGGGCCGCTACTCGATCGGCCACACCGGCATCCTGCGCTAGGCAGACGCCCGCCGCCCGCGGTCGGTCTCAGACCGCGTACATATGCGTCGCCGCGAGCCCCGCCCACTCCTCATACGGCGCGAAGAACTCGCGCACCTCGTGCTCCTGCGCGCGGGCGTGAGGATCGCCGCCGCTGAGCAGGCGCCCGACGAGCTTGAGCAGCCCGACGTCCCCGGCGGGGACCTGGTCGTGGCGGCCCTGGCCGTGCAGCGCGAGCATCTCCACCGTCCAGCTGCCGATGCCGGGGATCGCGCGCAGCCGGCGCCAGCCGTGCTCGTGCTCGGCGCTGTGCAGGTCGACGCGCCCGAGCGCTACCTCGCGTGCGGCGTGCACGAGCGTCAGCGCGCGCGTGCCCGCCAGGTCGAAGGACTCCAGCAGCGCCGGCGCGGTACCGGCTAGTTCCGCCGGGGCGGGCAGGTCGCGCAGCGGGCTGGCGGTGCCGTCCCAGCCGACCCACCGGCGCCCGAGCGCGGCGAGCAGGCGACGCTCGATCGCCGCCGCGCGCTCGTACTCGATCAGCTGCTCGCAGACCGCCCACGCGAGCGCCTCGAACGGCTCCGGGCGCCTGCTGCAGCGCAGCCACGGCCGGCGACGCAGCGAACGGCCGATCAGCGGATCGCGGGCGAAGCGGCGATGGAAGGCGCGCAGATCCTCGTCGATGCCCAGCGCGAAGCGCATGCGCGAGATCCCGTGCCCGGCGGCCGCCGCGGTGCTCGCGCGCGCGCCGAGCAGCACGCGGTCGGGCGCCCTCTGCGCCGCGCGCACCAACACGGGCTCGCCGTCGTGGTGCAGCAGGCGCTCGAGCACGCCGCCGCGGCGACGCAGCACGCCGTCCATGCCCCCGCGCGGCAGACGAAACGGCCCGGCCGGACGTATCTCCACGCGCAGCTCGACGTTGGTCACGAGCGCACTCCTGCGGCGCTAGTCGCGACCGCCGAGCAGATGCACGTCCACCAACAGCGAACGGCTGCCGACGATCTGGACGAGCTCGCTCGCGCCCGGCGTCGCGCGGCGACCGCCACGCCCGAGCCGTCGGCCGGCCCGACGGCCCTTCACCAGGGCCGCCGAATGCCGCTGGCGGCGCGTCACCAGGCGCACGACCGCCGCGCCCGCGACGAAGCCTCCGGCGGCCACCGCCGCGGCCTGCACGGCCGGGATCGCGGCCGACCCACGCGAGCGCGAAAGCTCTCCTGCGAAGGGATCGCCCAAGACGATCGCCTCCTGTGCGAGCACCGGCAGTGAATCGATCTCCGCCGGTGGCTCGTGCTGGGCGTCGCCGCTCACGTCGCCAAGTGTAGAGAGCGTCTCAGACCGCACTACAGCTCGCGCTCGTAGACCCGGTAGCGCTTGACGATCCGCCCGCCCATCGCTTCCATGCCGCGGTTCATCGCCGTGTTGGTCTCGAGGATCCAGCCCATCTCGCCGCCGTCCTGCGGACGCGCTTCGGCGGCGTCGAAATGCAGCTCGTACAGGCGCGCAGCGACCCCGGTGTGCTGGTACTCGGGCTTGACGCCGAGAAAGCCGACGCGCACGCGGTCGGTCAGCCTGCCCTTGTTGAGGAAGTGCCACCAGCCGAGCGGCAGCAGTTTGCCGTTCATCTTCGCGAGCACCTGGTTGATGTCCGGGAAGGTCATCGCCATCCCCACGACCTCGCCCGTGTCCAGGCGCTCGGCGATCATCGCCCAGTGCTTGTCGAAGACCAGCTGCAGCTCCTGTGCGAGCGCGTCGAGGTCCTTCTTGGAGTACGGCACGAAGTCCCAGTTCTCAGACCACGCCGAGTTGTAGACCTCGGCGAAGGCGTCCATGTCTTTGCGCAGCTGTCGCCGGCGCATCGGGCGAACGCGGATGCCGTGCTCGCTCTCGGCCTTCGCCGCGAGCTCCCAGATCACCGGCAGCACCTTGTCGCGTTCGGTGACCTCGAGATTCCACATCAGCAGGTCCATCGCCTTGGTCATTCCGGCGCCCTCGACGAGCCGCTGGTAGTAGGGCGGGTGCCAGGGCTGGCGGATCATCGGGCGCAGCGCAAAGCCCTCGACGAGGATGCCGCTCTCGTCGTTCATCGAGAAGTCCGCCGGGCCGACCATCCGCTGCATGCCGCGGTCGCGCAGCCAGGCCGCCGCGGCGTCGAGCAGGGCGTCGGCGGCCCGCTGGTCGTCCTCGACCTCGAAGAACCCGAACCAGCCCCAGCGCTTCTTCTGATGGTCGTTGAAGGCGTGGTTGACCTGCGCGCTGACGCGACCGACGACACGTCCGTCGCGACGGGCCAGGAAGTACTCGGCCTCGCCGTGGCTGAAGAACGCGTTCAGCCGGCGGTTGAGGAACAGCCGCCGCTCGAGCTTCAGCGGTGGCACCCACTGCGGGTGGTTAGCATGCAGGCGAAAGGGGAGGTCGATGAACCGCTTCAGGTCTCTTGCGCCTGAGACAGGGCTGATTTGCACTCCCACGGCCGAGGCACACTACATGCACACCTCCACCGACGTTTTCGCCAAGGCCCGCGACCACGACCGCGCGGAGCTGCTCGCTGCTGCTCGCGAGGCGGACATCCTGCCCTACTTCCACGTGCTCACCTCGCCGGCGATGCCGATCGTGGAGATGGAGGGCGCCGAGCGGATCATGCTCGGCTCCAACAACTACCTCGGCCTGACCGGCGACGAGCGCGTGATGCAGGGCGCCGAGGACGCGCTGCACCGCTTCGGGACCGGCCTGACCGGCTCGCGGCTGCTCAACGGAACGATCCCCCTGCACCTGGAGCTCGAGCGCGAGATCGCCGAGTGGATGGGCACCGAGGACGCGATCGTCTTCACGACCGGCCACCAGGCGAACATCGGCACGCTGGGCACGCTGCTCGGCCCCCAGGACACGGTCATCGCCGACTCCGGCGACCACGCCTCGATCCTCGACGGCTGCCTGCTCTCGCGCGCCAAGCTGCGCCCGTTTCGCCACAACCGCCTGGACAAGCTCGAGAAGATGCTCCAGCGCGCGCAGGACGACGGCGGCGGCATCCTGGTGGTCGTCGACGGCGTGTTCTCGATGGAGGGCGACATCGCCTCGCTGAGCGAGATCTGCGACCTGTGCGAGCGCTACGGCGCGCGCCTGATGGTCGACGAGGCCCACGGCGCCGGCGTGCTCGGCGCGCGCGGCGCCGGCACGGCCGAACTGCTCGGCGTCGCCGATCGCGTCGACCTGCGCACGGGCACCTTCTCCAAGTCGCTGGCCTCGTGCGGCGGCTTCGTCGCAGGCTCGGCCGAGGTGATCGAGTACCTGCGCCTGTATTCGCGCGCCTTCCTGTTCACCGCCTCCGCCGTGCCCGCCGCGGTCGGCGCTGCGCTCGCAGCCCTGCGCGTGCTGCGCTCGCCGGACGGCCCGCCGCTGCTTGAGCGCGTGCTGGCCAATGCGCGCCAGCTGCGCGACGGCTTGGAGGAGCGCGGCTTCGCCGTCGTCTCCGCGCAGGCGCTGGCACTCGACGCCCACGTCCAGGAGCACGCCCCGGGCCTGCTTCCCGGCACCGGCTCGGACCCGCGCCAGCAGACGATCGTCACGCCGATCGTGCCGGTGCTCGTCGGCGACGACTGGAAGGCCGCGCTGCTGTGGCGCGCGCTCTACGACGCCGGCGTGTTCGTCAACACGGCCCTGCACCCGGCGGTGCCACCGGGCGGCGCGCTGCTGCGCACGAGCGTGATGGCTACGCACGACGAGGCCACGCTGGCACGCGCGCTGGACGTCTTTGCGACCGTCAAGCACGAGTTCGAGTCCGAGCACGGTCCGCTTCCGGGGCCGCACGGGCACGCCTCGCCGGCCTGACGGCCTGTTGCGCGCCGGCGAGCAGCAGCGAGCTTCTCTTGTCCAGATCTTCACAAGCGCAAGGCCGGCAGAAAAAGGTCGCTTCTAGCGTACGATGAGCGAGATCGCTGTTGACCGCAGGCCCCGCCGCACGTACCTTGCGGGAGCGCTCTGCATGACGTTCGGGTTCGCCCTCAATCTGCAATTGCCGGAACACCTTTAGGGTCACATGCCGGGGACCTGGGGTTGATTTCCGACGGCCTTCACGAGCGCACTCGTCAACCATCAAGCACGGATGTTGCGGTGCGCTAGTACCGCGCCGCAACCGGGAGGGTCCCCATGAACGCGACAGCGACAATCGCCCCTGCTCCGCAGTACATGCGCGCGCTGGAGCGCGCCAACAAGGTTCGCTTGGCCCGCGCGGAGCTCAAGCGCAAGGTTGCGATGGACGAGATCGATGCCGCCGAGGTGATCCTCGCCTGCCCCTGGGAGGCGCAGAGCATGGCCGTGGCCGACCTGCTGATGAGCCAGCGCCGCTGGGGCCAGACGCGCTGCCGCAAGTTCCTCGCGCAGATACCGATGTCCGAGAAGAAGACGATCGGCTCGATGACCGACCGTCAACGCCGCACGCTCGCGGCGATGCTCACGACTGCTGAGCGGGGCCGCGCCTGGAGCGCGACCCCCTGGGTAACGGACAGCCTGACGAGAGCGTGAGCTGCCACCAGCCGGCGAGCATTCCGATCAGGCCGAGCCGCGGGCGCACCTCCCACACTCCGCAGCCGCCCTGTCCGAGATCGCGGACCGGCAGGCGCACGAACTTGTAGCGCCCGGGTTCGAGCTTCATCCGCTGCAGCAGCTCGTGCGAGCGCCGCTCGTGCTCGGCGCGCTTGCGCGCGATGGCGCGAACGTCCTGCACGCGCCCGGCCAGCGCGTCGCGCTGGCGCTCCAGCTGCGCCAGGCTGAGCAGACGCGGCCCGCCGAACACCTCTCCGGCGAAGTCGCGCGCGGCGTCGGCCGCGATGTGCGGAAACCCGCTGGCGACGACCTGTGACAGCTCGCGCTCCAGACGCGCAACCTGCGCGCGCAGCGAACGCCGTGCGGCACGCTCGTCAACCGACTCGACGGCCGGTCTGCCGCGGTCGATCGTCAGCTGCTCGGACTGGCTCACGCCTCCGACTCCTCCTCGTAACGGCGGACGCGACCGAGTCTACCAGTGCGACCCACCCCGATGTGACGGTTGACGCGAGCGCTCGCGGGGCAAAACACGCGCCCGCTCACGACGATTGCAGCGAGGATGCGCAGCTCCACAGCGCCTCTTCGGCGTACAGCTCCGGCACGCCGGCCACCTGCACGGCAAACAGCGCCAGCCGTCGGCTGCGCGCCTGTGGCGCGTGACCGGAAGCGAGCTCGCCGAAGAGAATCGCCAGCGGCGTCGAGGCGTCGGCGATCACCAGCCGCCCGGCCGGCAGCACGGGAGCGTCGGGCGAGCGGCCCAAGCGCTCCCCGGCAGCGCTCGCGCGAATGCCCAGCGGCCCGTCCACGCGCTCGGCGTCCAGCGCCCACACGGGCACGCCGGTGTCGATCAGCGCGATCAACAGGACATCCTCGAGCAGGCCGCCGCTGAGAAAACCGCCCTTGATCATCCGCTCGAGCACCGCCGCCTCGATCGGCGTGCGCACGACCTCGGGGTCCAGGCCTATGTGGCGGAAGAAGATGCGGTAGGCCGACGGGACAGGCTCGCTGCGCACCGCCACCGCCGCGGCGCCGCGAAAGCGGTTGGACAGTTCGCGCAGCCGTCCCTGAACGTCGGCCGGCGACTGTCCCGTCAGCGAGCCCTCGCGCGCGATGTCGACCTGCGCGGTGAGCAGCCGCAGCCCGGGCAGCTCCTGCTCGACCTCGCGCGCGCACCATCCCGGCGTCGGCGCAAACCCCGCGGCCCGGTCCTCGTGCGGCGCCGGCCAAGGGCCCGGCGGCGGCTGCGCGCTCACCCGGCGGCGCTTCCCCGGGCGGCGCGGGGCTGTTTCCAACCATGCGCGTGCGACGCCGCGACCAGCTCGGCGACCCGCCGGCGCAGCGTCGCGCGCGAAGGGCGCGCCAGCAGGGCTTTGCTCTGCACTTCGCCGCCGGGGTAGGCGAACGTCACCTGCGGGCACGTCGCGACCTTGTACAGCGCCGCCAGCGCGCCATCGCTGTCCAGGCCGACCGGCAGGGTCAGCCCGCGCGAGTGGATCAGCCGGCGGATCTGCGCGCGGCCGTTCTTGATCGCCACCGCGGCGAAGCGCACGCCGGCGAACGAGCCCGACAGCGCCTGCATGTCGCCGAGCACGGCCGCGCAGGACCCGGCGTCGACGAACAGCGCGAGCACGACGGGGGCGCCTTCATAGAGCTGACAGACGTTGAGGATCTGCGCGCCGCGCTCCTGGCACGCGGGCACGCGGCCGGCCGCTCCCTCGTTGGCCCGCGTCGCCGTGTCGGCGTCGCCGTTGAGGCTGCCCAGCGCCAGCGGGACGGCGAACGGCGCCAGCTTTTCACCGGGCGCAAGGCCCTTGACGCCGTTGGGCTTGGTGACGATCGTGTTGATCGTGATCAGCACGAGGATCAGCACCGCCAGCAGCCCCGCATAGCCGCCGTAGCGCGGGAGGCGCCTGGGCTCAGGCGGGCTCATGGACCGGCTCGCGCGGGCCGCCGCGGAGTCTCACCGGCTCGCCCGGACCGCCGTCCTCGGCGGCGGCGCCGGACAGCACGAGGACGGCCGGAAGCGCGACGAGCACGCCGAGCAGCGACACGCTCAAGTCGATCAGCGTCACCAGGCCGAAGTCGCGCAGCATCCTGATGTCCGAGAGCGCCAGCACGCCGAACCCGGCGATCGCCGTGACCCCCGACGCGGCCACGGCCGCGCCCGTGCGCCGGTAGCTGCGCCGCAGCGCCTCGATCGTGTCGTGGCCAGCCAGGCGCTCCTGGCGATGTCGCTCGGCGAGCAGCACGCTGAACTCCGTCGAGACCGCGATCACGAGCGCGCCGAGCGTGACCGACATCGGGTTCAGCGGCACGCGCACGGCGAACAGGATCAGCGCCGACCAGCCGCTGGCCAGGGCGATCGGCGCGAGCGGCACGAGCGCCCGGCGCAGATCGCCTCCGAAGGCGATCAGCAGCACCAGCGCGACGACGGCGAGGCTCGCCAGCAGCGTCTCCACGCGCCGCAGCGGCGAGGCCACCTCGGCGGCCGACTTCGCCGCGAGCACCGGCAGCCCGACGAGCTGCGCGCTGACGCCCGCCGGAGGATGCAGGCTCGAGCGCATCTGGTCGATCAGCTGCTGCTGCTGTTGCAGGCTCATCAGGCGGATGCCGAAGGCAAGCGTCGCCACGCGGCGATTGGCCGTGATCACGTCCTGGGAGAAGTACGGTGGAATCGCCGCCAGCAGGCCGCTCACCTGCGCCTGCGTCAGCTTCTTGCGTTTCGCCGCGGCCTTGCCGGTCCTCGCCGGCGCAGTCTGTTGGGCAAACAGGTCGGGCAGCGAGAAGGCCGGACACAGCCGCGCCCGCCCGCAGCCCCTCGCCGTGCTGTAGCCGAAGCGCTTGAGCACCGCGGTCTCATACGCGCTCATCCATTCGATCGTCGCCGGCTTGCTCAGCGACCTGGAGCTGACCATCAGGTCGATCTCGCCGCCCACGCCGGTCGTCTGCTCGACCGCGTTGAGGCCTTCCAGCGAGCTGAGGTTCTGCGGCACGAGCTTGGTGATGTCCGTCTGCACCTTCGTCTGCGTGTCAAGGCCCCAGCCGAGCGCGGCCAGCGCCAGACCGACGCCGAGCACGCGCCCGGGCCGGCGCACCGCCCCGACGAGCGCGGCGCGCGAGATCGCGCGCGTGAGCGGATTGTCGCGCAGCAGCTCCCCCGCTCCGCGCCACGCCGCCGACACCGCGCCCCAGGCCTGCGCGGCGCGTGCGCCCAGCGGCTCGCGCACCCGCCTGGCGCGTGCCGTCGCGCCATCGCCCGCGAGCGCGAGCACCGCCGCCCCCGCGGTCAGGGCGCAGAGGAAGGCGAGGACGACGCCGACGACCAGCAGCAGCCCGAAGCCGCGCACCATCGGCACCGGCGAGAGCGCCAGCACGAGCATCGCCCCGGCGCTGGCGGCGCCGGCCGTGGCGATCGTCGGCGCGCCGAGGCCGGCGGCGCGGCGGACGAGCGTCTCGGGCGACCCGCCGTGCTCGGCCTCCTCGCGCACGCGCGACTGGAACTGGATCGCGTAGTCGACCGCCAGCCCGACGAGCACCGGCAGGACGGCGATCGACGCCATCGTCAGCGACGCGCCCGCCAGCGACAGGGCGCCGAAGGTCAGCGCGGCCGCGAGCAGCGCGATCGCCAGCGGCAGCAGTCGCGGGCGGCCCTTGAAGATCAGCCCGAGCGTCGCCGCCATCACCAGCAGCACGGCGATCAGCAGCAGCTCGATCGAATCGGTGATCGAGTGCGTCAGGTCCGAGACGATCACCGGCTCGCCGGTGACCAGGTAGGACTCGCCGTAGCGCAATCGCCACTGCGGCATCGCCACGGCCTTGCGGATCAGCGCGATCGTGCGCGTGCGCTGGGACTCGCTCAGGCCCGCGCGCATGCGCACCGAGACGAGCGCCGCGTTGCGGCTGGGGAACAGATAGGCAAAGCGCTGCTTGGGCGTTCCCGCCGGCTTGCTCGAGTCGAACACCAGCGACGTGACGAAGTCGTGGTTGTCGAGGCTCGGGCGCGACGTAAGGCCGTACTGCAGCGCGAGCGTCACCAGGCCCTCCTGAAAGCGCGCCATCGTGATCTTCGCCGCCTGGCGCCCGAGCGCCTGCGCTTCTGAGGCGCTCAGTCCGCGGCGCAGCGCCGCGCGTGCGACGACGCGTTCGGCCTGCGTGGCCTGTCCCTGGGCCTGCTTGGTCTGGCTGGCGAGCTGTTCGTCGATCTGGTTGGCCGCCTCGTTGACGAACGTGCCCGGGCCGAACACGACCTTCACCGTGTGCGCGCGCGAGAGCTGACCGCACGGTCCGTTGGCCCCGCCCTCCTTGCCCAGCGCGCTCGCCGGGACGTTGCCCGACAGACACCCCTCCAGCCCGACCAGGCGGTCGATGTCTTCGCTGAGCACGAGCTGCTGCAGGTCGCCTTTGACGAGCACCTCGACCGGCTCTTCGCCGAAGCTCTCGTAGAAGCGCTGCGTCGTCTTGTACTGCGAGCTTGCGCTCGACACGAACGTGCTCGTCGCCGCCGTCGGGCGCAGCCGCAGCGCGAGACCGGCGCCCGCCAGAGCGAGCACGATCGCCACCGCGATCGCCAGCCGCGGGCGGCGAGCCGCACCGCCGGCAATCGCGGAGAGGAAACGAGAGGCGTTCACAGCTGAAGGCTAGACGCGCGCACGAACGCGATGCGCCGTCCCGGCGGGGACTACTCCATTCCCAGGGGTCCGGCCGACGCGCCGGAGAGGAACTGCTGCACGAACGGGTTTTCCGAGGCGAACAGCTCCGCGGCGGGGCCGGACTCGACGATGCGACCCTTCCACAGCACGGAGATGTGCTCGGCGACGCGGCGGGCGCTCATGATGTCGTGCGTGATCACCACGTAGCAGCCGCCGTTCTCGGCGTGGATTTCCTTGATCAGCTCGCACAGCAGCGCCGTGCGCACCGGGTCCAGGCCCGAGTCGGGCTCGTCGAACAGGACGATCTCCGGGTCGAGCACCAGCGCCCGCGCAAAGCCGGCGCGCTTGCGCATCCCGCCGGAGAGCTCGTTGGGCATCTTGGAGCCCTCGCCGCCGAGGCCGACCTCGCTCATCCGCCGGTTGACGATCTCGGCGATCTCCTCGTCGCCCTTCTCGGTGTGCTGGCGCAGCGGGAAGGCGACGTTGTCCCACAGGGTCAGCGAGCCGAACAGCGCCCCGTCCTGGAACAGCACACCGAACTTCTTGCGTATCTCAAACAGCTCGGCGTCGGCGAGGCTGGGGATCGAAACGCCGTTCACGAGCACGTCGCCCTGGTCGGGGTACAGCAGCCCGACGATGTGCTTGATGCAGACCGACTTGCCGGTGCCCGACGGCCCGATGATCATCGAGATCTGGCCTTCGGGCAGGCTCATGTTCAGGCCGCGCAGCACATGATTGCGACCGAAGGACTTGTGCACGTCGATGAATTCGATCGCGTCGGGGGTCTCGGACGGACGCAGCGTCCCGGTGTGGAACTCGAACTCCTCCGTGTCCTTGCGGTCGCGCTGACGTTCGCGTTCGCGCTCGGTGAACGACGTGGCGCCCTGCCCGGCCGCAGGCACCTGCTGCTCGTCCTCGCGCGCCACGTCAGCCCCCGATCGGGGCGCGCGGATTGGCTCCCCAGAAGATCTGCGTTCCAAGCATGCCGATGACGTGCACGAGCACCAGGTTCAGCACCATCGACTTGGCGGTCGCCCGACCCACGCCGACGGGCCCACCACCGGCGTTGTAGCCGTAGTAACAGGCCACGAGCACGATCGCGGTGGCCATGAACATGGCCTTCATCAGGCTGTAGAGGAAATCGGGTGGATTCTGAAATTGCCAGAAGATCAGGAAGTAGCCACCGGAGGACACGTAGCCGATCTGCTGCACGACCGCGATGTAGGAGGCCAGGAAGGCCGCGCCGATGCCGGCGAGGTACATGAACGGCAGCACCAGCCAGGCGGCGAGCAGACGCGTGGCGCAGAGGAAGGTCATCGAGTTGATGCCCATCACCTCCAGCGCGTCGATCTCCTCGGAGATGCGCATCGCGCCGAGCTCGGCGACGATGCCGGTACCGACCTTCGCGGACATCATGTAGCCGAAGGCGTACGGCGTGATCTCGCGCAGGTCGCACCACGCGGTGAAGATGCCCGAGTAGGCGGGCGCGCCCTGGGCGGCGGTGAAGTACGCGCCCTCGATCCCGCACTGCAGGCCGAGGATGAACATCAGCGTCCAGATGATCGCCGTGGAGCCGACGATCAGGATGCCCGCCTGGCGCAGCGACTCGCCGAAGAAGCGGAACACGCGCAGCCCCCACACATCGCGGACGATGCTGCCCGTGAACTTGCCGATTTCGCCGGTCGCCGCGAGCCATTCGCGCGGCATCGCCAGAAGCTCACCCATTACGCCCCGGCCTCCCCGTACGCACGCCTAGGCCGTCTAGGCATTACTTGATCACCAGGATCTGCGGATGGGTGGCCAGGAGCGTCTGCGTGAACACGTAGTCGAAGGAGAAGATCGTGGTGAAGGCGAGCACGACGGCCTCGTTGACCGCGCGCCCGACGCCCTCGGCGCCGCCGGAGGCGGTCATGCCCTTGTAGCAGCAGACGATCGCGATGATCGCCCCGTAGATCGTCGTCTTCAGCACCGACCCCCACAGATCCGTGACCGAAGCGTTGGCGAACAATGTGTCCCAGAAGGGGCCGAGCGGCTGACCGTTGACGAGCTCGGCGATGATCCCGCCGAAGATGCCGAACAGCAGCGCGTAGATGTCGAACAGCCCGGTGACGACCATCAGCGCGAGAAAGCGCGGCACGACAAGGTTCTTGACGGGGTCCACGCCGAGCACCTGCAGGGCGTCGAGCTCCTCGCGCACCTTGCGCGCGCCGAGGTCGGCAGTGATCGCCGTGCCGGCGACGCCGGCCAGCACGATCGCCGTCACGCTCGGTCCGATCTCGCGAATCGCCCCGAGCACGAAGAAGCCGCCGACACGGTCCAGGGCACCGAAGATCGTCAGGAAGTTGGCCGCCTGCAGTCCCGGCGCGGCGTAGCAGATCGCCACGGTGGAGATGAGCAGCGGAAACCAGCAGAGCTGCAGCGCGAAGAGAAACTGCGAGACGAGCTCGCCGCCGTAGGGGTACGGCGGGCGCAGGGCGGACCAGATCGTCCTACCCGTGAGGACCATCATGTCCCCGAGTTCCTCGAGCAGATTGCGAGCCGGGCCAAACGCCCGGTCGGCGACGCTGCGAACCATCCCCTGCGTACCCCTCCTCGGGTTGCCGTCGGTGGTCTTGGGAACTCTACGCGATGCGTCCTCGCTGCGCCACCGTTAGGCGACACGCCGGAAGCGCGAAGCTCCGGCTCGACGGCCGAGGCGTTGATATGGTGCCTCGCCGGTGAGGGTGAGATCTCCCATCTCGGCGGGGATAGCGGCAGCGTGCATAGCGCTGCTCGCGGCGGGCTGCGGTGGCGGCACCAAGCAGACCGCCGGAGAACCGGCGCACACCTACGACCTCACGCCGACCGATCTGACCTTCAAGCCCGAACAGGCGGTGGCGCGCCCGACGACGATGCGCATCGCGGTTCGCAACGACGACTCGAAAACCGTTCCCAACGTCGCGGTGACGGTCGACTCCTTCTACTACACCGAAAAGTATCCCGAACTGGCGGCCAACAAGCGGCCGGTGTGGATCGTCGAACAGGGCCCCGGGACACCGCCGCAGCGTCCCGCTGAGAGCCAGGCGGTCAGCCCTCCGGGCGGAGGCCAGACCGTGTACGTCAACACTTGGGCGCTGGGCCCGCTGGCGCCCAAACACACGCAGACGTTTGAATGGAAGGTTGTCCCGGTGAAGTCCGGCTTTCACCGCGTGCACGTCAAGATCAGCGCCGGACTCGCCGGGCAGGCCAAGACGACGGCGCCGCTGACGGCGACGTTCGGCGCGCACATCGCTGCGGCGCCCCCCGCCACGCACGTGGATCCGAGCACCGGCAAGGTCGCCGCGGGGCAGTTCCCGGCGCAGCCCTAGCCGCGCCGACTCCGCCACCGCGCGTTTGGCCCGCTGTCGAATCGGCCACCCCTGCGATTTCGCCAGGCGGTGATGTTCTCGGGCCTGCTTGGCACTACGATTGCGTTCGGCTCTACGCCGCCTCGCCCGACCTTTTTCCAGGAGGAATCGATTCCGCTCATGCCACCAAGGACTCGTCAGCACAACGTCACCGCCGCGCAGTGGAGCCCCAACGGAGGCGCGCTGGGCTCGCCGGACCTCACCGTCGCCGGCAACCAGGTGTTCGGTGAGAACGTCTTCTCGCCGACCGTGCAGCGCCACCGCCTGCCCAAGCACGTCTACAAGGCGCTGGCGCGGACGCTCGCGCACGGCGAGGCGCTGGACACTTCGCTGGCCGACGCCGTCGCGCAGGCGATGCGCGAGTGGGCGATGGAGAAAGGGGCCACGCACTACACGCACTGGTTTCAGCCGCTGACCGGCTCGACGGCGGAGAAGCACGACTCCTTCTACGGGCCCTCGGGCGACGGCACGGCGCTGGCGGAGTTCTCGGGCAAGGAGCTGATCCAGGGCGAGCCCGACGCTTCGTCGTTCCCGACGGGCGGCATCCGCGCGACGTTCGAGGCGCGCGGCTACACGGCCTGGGACCCGACCTCGCCGGCGTTCATCCTGGAGAACCCCAACGGCGCGCTGCTGTGCATCCCGACGGCCTTCACCTCGTGGACGGGCGAGGCGCTGGACCACAAGATCCCGCTGCTGCGCTCGATGGACGCGCTGTCGGGCGCGGCCATGCGCGCGCTGGGCGAGCTCGGCGTCGACGACGCGGCGCGTGTGTTCACGACGACGGGCTGCGAGCAGGAGTACTTCCTGATCGACGAGCAGTACTACTTCGAGCGTCCCGATCTGGTGACGACCGGCCGCACGCTGTTCGGCGCCAAGCCGCCGAAGGGCCACGAGCTCGACGACCACTACTTCGGCTCGATCCCCGAGCGCATCCTCGCGTACATGCTCGAGGTCGAGCTGGAGCTGGCCAAGCTCGGCGTGCCGATCAAGACGCGCCACAACGAGGTCGCGCCGAACCAGTTCGAGGTGGCGCCGATCTTCGAGAACTCCAACGTCGGCTCCGACCACCAGATGCTGACGATGCAGATCCTGCTGAACACGGCGCGCCGCTACGGCCTGGTCTGCCTGCTGCACGAGAAGCCGTTCGCCGGCGTCAACGGCTCGGGCAAGCACAACAACTGGTCGATGGGCACCGACACCGGGCTGAACCTGCTCGAGCCGGGCGACACGCCGGCGGAGAACCTGCAGTTCCTGTTCTTCTGCACGGCGGTCATCAAGGCCGTCAACGAGCACCAGCAGCTGCTGCGCGCGTCGATCGCCAGCGCCGGTCAGGATCACCGCCTGGGCGCCAACGAGGCGCCGCCGGCGATCATCTCGATCTTCCTCGGCGCCGAGCTGGAGAAGGTCTTCACGGCGATCGAGAAGGGCAAAACGCAGGCATCCAAGCCGGGCTCGTTCCTCGGCCTGGGCACACCGGTGCTGCCGCCGCTGCCGCTGCACGGCGGCGACCGCAACCGCACGAGCCCGTTCGCCTTCACGGGCAACAAGTTCGAGTTCCGCGCGCTGGGCTCCAACCAGTCGCCGGCGTTCCCCAACACGGTGCTCAACACGATCGTCGCGGAGTCCGTCGACGAGATGACCGACAAGCTCAAAGCCGCGCTCAAACGCTCGGGCACGACGCTGGAGAAGGCCGTGACGAGCGTCGTCAAGGACGCTTGGACGGCCAACAAGCAGGTCGTCTTCGACGGCGACGGCTACTCCGAGGAGTGGCACGCGGAGGCCGAGAAGCGCGGCTTGGCCAACCTGCGCACGACGCCCGACGCGCTGCCTTGGCTGGTGGAGAAATCGACGCTGGCGGCGTTCAAGAAGTACAACGTCCTGTCCAAGCGCGAGCTCGAGGCCCGCTATGAGGTGTTCACCGAGCAGTACGCGGTGAACCTGAACATCGAGGCCGAGACCGAGGCGTCGATCGCCCGCACGATGGTGCTGCCGGCGGCGATGCGTTACCTCAACGAACTGCGCGCCAGCGGCCTGGAGGAGCTGCTCGAGGAGATCGAGCCGCTGCTGAAGGAGCTGCACTACGCGCTGGTCAAGCTCGAGGACGCCAACCTGCCGGAAAACCAGCCCGACAGCTCACCGCAGAAATGGGCGGTGTACATGCGCGACACGGTGATTGCAGCGATGGACGACGTGCGCGACGTGTCCGACCGCCTGGAGAAGCTCGTGGCCGACGACCTGTGGCCGCTGCCGAAGTACCAGGAGATGCTTTTTATAAAGTAGATCGTGTCGCGCGGTGATCTGCTCCGGCGAGGCGAGGGCAGCCCCGCTAGCTAGCATTGCTTGATGGCCCGCGACTACCGCAATGCTATCGAGACCCGTGTCGTCATCTACGACGGCGGCATGGGCGCCACGCTGGAGCAGTTCGAGCTGACCAGCGAGGACTACGGCGGCCTGAAGGGCAAGTGCCACGAGGCGCTGGTGCTCAACCGCCCGGATGTGATCGAGGGCGTGCACAGCTCGATGATCGAGGCCGGCGCGGAGGTGCTGGAGACCGACACCTTCCAGGCCTCGCGGATCAAGCTCGGCGAGTGGGGCCTGGCCGACTACACGGTCGAGATCAACACCAAGGCCGCGGAGATCGCCCGCAAGGCGGCGGGCGATGATCGCTTCGTCGCCGGCTCGATCGGGCCGACGGGGTTCCTGCCCGCGTCGGAGGACCCGTCGCTCGGACAGATCCGCTTCTCAGAGCTCGTGGAGGTCTTCTCCGAGCAGGCCGCCGGGCTGATCGACGGCGGCGTCGACCTGCTGATCATCGAGACCGCCCAGGACATCCTCGAGGTCAAGGCGGCGATCTTCGGCGCGCGCGAGGCCTTCAAGAGCACCGGACGAACGCTGCCGATCCACACCTCGGTGTCGCTGCTGCCCAACGGCGGCAAGATGCTGCTCGGCACCGACATCTCCTCGCTGCTGACGACGCTGGAGGCGCTGAAGGTCGACGTGATCGGCCTGAACTGCTCGACCGGGCCCGAGGACATGCGCGACGCGATCCGCTTCCTCGGCGAGTTCTCCCCGCTGCCGGTGGCGTGCATCCCCAACGCCGGCCTGCCGCTGCAGGGCCCCGACGGCGAGACGATCTTCCCCGAGCGGCCCGAGCCGCTGGCCGAAGCGCTGAAGGAGTTCGTCGAGCGCTACGGCGTGGGCATCGTCGGCGGCTGCTGTGGCACGACGCCCGAGCACATCGCGGCGATCGCCGAGCGCGTCGCCGGGCGAGCCGTGGGCGCGCGACCGGCGCCGCGGCCGGCGCAGCTGTCATCGATGATCGCCTCGACGCCGCTGCAGCAGGAGCCGGCGCCGACGATGGTCGGCGAGCGCGTCAACTCGCAGGGCTCGCGCAAGGCCAAGGAGCTGCTGCTGGCAGACGACTACGACGGGCTCGTGCAGATCGCCGAGGACCAGGTCAACGGCGGCGCGCACGTGCTCGACCTGTGCGTGGCGCTGACCGAGCGCAGCGACGAGGACGAACAGATGCGCCTGGTGGCCAAGAAGGTCTCGCTGACGCAGCCGGCGCCGATCCAGATCGACTCGACCGAGCCCGAGGTGATCGAACGGGCGCTCGAGCAGGTTCCCGGGCGCGCGATCGTCAACTCGGTCAACCTCGAGGCCGGTCGCGACAAGCTCGACCGCGTCGTCCCGGTCGCGCTCGCGCACGGCGCGGCGCTGATCGCGCTGACGATCGACGAGGTCGGCATGGCCAAGACGGCGCAGCGCAAGGTCGAGATCGCCAAGCGCATCCGCGACCTGTGCTGTCAGGAGCACGGCATGGATCCCGAGCTGCTGATCTTCGACTGCCTGACGTTCACGCTGACGACCGGCGACGAGGAGTGGCGCCCGTCGGCAGTCGAGACGATCGCGGGGATCAAGGCGATCAAGCAGCAGATCCCCTCGGTGAAGACCTCGCTGGGGGTCTCCAACGTCTCCTTCGGCGTCTCGCCGGGCGCGCGCGCGGTGCTCAACTCGGTCTTCCTGCACCACTGCGTCGACGCGGGCCTGGACCTGGCGATGGTCAACCCCAACCACATCACCCCCTATTCGGAGATCCCCGACAACGAGCGCGAGCTCGCCGACGACCTCGTGTTCAACCGCCGCGAGGACGCGCTGGAGAAGTTCATCGAGCACTTCGAGTCCAAGGGCGAGCAGGAGGGTCCGGCGGGCGCGGCCGACCCGACCGAGGGCATGGAGCCCGAGGAGGCGCTGCACTTCCACGTCCTGCGCCGCCGCCGCGACGGCGTCGAGGATCAGATCGACCGCAGCGTCGAGAAGATCGGCGCCGTGCCGACGCTCAACGAGGTGCTGCTGCCGGCGATGAAGGAGGTCGGCGACAAGTTCGGCGCCGGCGAACTGATCCTGCCGTTCGTGCTGCAGTCAGCCGAGGTGATGAAGCGCGCGGTCGCGCAGCTGGAGAAATACCTAGACAAGATCGAGGGCTACACCAAGGGCACGGTCGTGCTGGCGACGGTGTTCGGCGACGTGCACGACATCGGCAAGTCGCTGGTCAACACGATCCTCACGAACAACGGCTACACGGTCGTCGATCTCGGCAAGCAGGTGCCGATCCAGACGATCGTCGACGCCGCCCAGGAGCACGAGGCGACGGCGATCGGCCTGTCCGCACTGCTGGTCTCCACCTCCAAGCAGATGCCGGCGTGCATCCAGGAGCTGCACGCCAAGGGCCTTGAGTACCCCGTGCTGATCGGCGGCGCGGCGATCAACCGCGCGTTCAGCTACCGCACGCTCTATCCCGGCGGCAAAGACTCAGACGTTGTATACGAGCCGGGGGTCTTCTACTGCAAGGACGCCTTCGAGGGCCTGTCGGTGATGGACCAGCTGGTCGACGCCGACGCGCGCGGCGCGCTCGTGGAGAAGCTGCTCGCCGGAGCGACCGAGTTCCGTGCCAAGGGCGAGGCGCCGCAGCAGGAGCTGAACTTCGCCGACGACTCGGTGCGCTCGCCGGCGCGCACCGACGTGCCGATCCCCACCCCTTCCTACTGGGGCGTGCAGGAGATCGGCGTGGACCTGGACGAGGTCTACCGCCACCTCGACACGCACGTGCTGTTCAAGCTGCACTGGGGCGGGCGCGGCGTCAAAGGCGAGGCGTGGCAGACGCTGCTGCGCGAGGACTTCCGCCCGCGCCTGGAGCGCATG
>JADGPP010000065.1 GCA_017882375.1 Solirubrobacteraceae bacterium
CGTCTGGGAGCGCCCCTGGCCAACCAGCGCGACGGCACGCCGGCGAAGCTCCTCCTGAGCCGCCTGCCCCAACCGCCTCGCATCCCGAGTCCTCACACACCAGAACCTACCAGTACCGTCGGACGTTTACTGGGCCGGAGTAGTACCTACGGGGAAAGTGCTGGTAGTTATATCGTTTCGGAAGCAGTCGTGAACGGAATCTATGTTCCTGCGCTTTGCCCGACTACCGGCGGCGCACCACCAAAAGCTGTCGTGCTGGTCCGCGACTTCACGAGCGAAAATGCCTTGCCGAGCGAAGCGGGCTTCTATATCACGTTCAACTGAGGTCGACTTCACCCCAGCGATCCAAAGATCGCTGGGGTGAAGTGGTACGCGAGCCCAAATTGGCCTCCAGGTGTGTCGTAACCTCCCCGAGAGACAATGCGATTCAGTGAAAAGATGGGGTTTCTGAGTCCGCACTGATCAAGTCCGGTACTGTCACACCTTCAACCCCAGGGTCCGCCCGCGCGCTGCGTCCTCGCAATGACGATGTCGGTGCCTAGCGACCAGTTGACTCTCGACCGGCTGATTCACGAGCCGGCGCGCCTGGCCATACTGACAGTCCTGTCCTCGGTTGAGGAGGCCGACTTCGTGTTCTTGCAACGGACGACGGGGCTGACGAAGGGGAACCTCTCAAGCCATCTGACGAAGCTCGAGGACGCGGGGCTGGTGCGGATCGAGAAGCGGTTCGTGCGCAAGAAACCGAATACGAACGTGACGCTGACCACTCTCGGCCGTCGTGGCATCGCCCATCATTGGGAGCAACTGGACGCTTTGAAGTCGTTTTCCGAGGTGTCAGTCCGACCTTGAACCGGCGGCGCTTGCTATCCCGCTTGCGCCTGCTCGCCGAGCAATGCGAGCGTCAGCCAGTTCTGGCGCCACGCTTGCGCAATGGACGGTGAGCGTCGCACTAGTCGCGGTCCAGCTCTGGTCGAACCGGGCAGGAGCGAGTGGCGCTCGAGGACGAGCTCACAAGGGAGTACCGCGCGATCTCCCTTCAACTGTCGCCTGAGCCCTATCGCATATCGAGCGTGCTGAACCTCGCCGGGCAAAGCGGCGTGGGGGCGCCGTCTGGGCCATGTTCAATTCGCTAAGCGGACGCGGGGCGGCGTGATGGCAGGCGACTGTTCACGAGACGATCGTGAAGGGAAGCGAGCGCGAGATGGCTTTCAGGCCATGCGCGTCGCGTACGGCGATGCTGACGGCGTAGGTCCCCGGCGCGAGCGTCTTGGCGCTCGACAGCCGGCCCTGGAAGCGCACCTTGTTCAGGCCCGCCTTGCCGGAGACCCCGAAGCTGCCGACGACGACCGTGCGTTTGCACTTCGGCTTGTGCGCGTTGCCGTGGCTGGGCGCCACGCACCTTCCGTGCGCTCGGCGCCCCGCCACGCTGTGCGTGAACGTAAATGTCGCCGTCGCCGGCTCGTTGAGGCTGAAGCTGAACGTCGTGCCGACCGGCGTTCCGCCAGCGCTGCTGATGCGCGGCAGCGAGCGGCCGCGCCGCCACCTGGTCGCCGACTCGCTGAACCCGGTTACGGCGGGGTTAGCCGGTGGCCCCCCCTGAATCAGCGGTTTCGGAGCGGGATTCACCGGAGCCGCCGGGGCGTTGAACGTGTACTTGTCCGCCGATACGGCTTCGCTCGATCCGCCTGGTCCAGTGACGTGCACGTCGACCGTCGAGGCCGTCCCGGGCGGGGCGATCGCGGTGATCTGGCTGGAGAAGTCGACGCTGAAGCTGGACGCGGGAGTGGAGCCGAAGCTCACGCCCGTCGCGCCGTCGAGATAGCGCCCGCTGATCGTCACCGTATTGCCTCCGGACGAGCTTCCGGATGCGGGCGAGACGGAGAAGACTACGGGCGCGAGCGTGACATCGGCATTGAGGACAAGCTCTGTGCTGAAAAATTCTTGCGACGCTTCGCCGGCGACGCCGTTGTCGGCGAGCGCGGGTTTCCATTCGAGCAGTTGGGTGTTGTCCGACGGGACTATTTCGCGCAAGCCGATCCCCGTGGTCGCGCCGCTCGGCAGGTCAACGCCAATCACATCGCCGGCGCGAATCGGCAGGCTCGTCGCGTTCGCTTCGCCTTTGACGTTGGTCGCCCCCGCGCTGGTTCCGTCACCGATCCACTCGCCTTCCGGTGCCGGCCGGAGCACGCGCAGCCTGGGCGCTCCGGAGCCGGTCACCCGCCATCTCGTAATCACACCGGCGGCGGGCGCTTCCTCAACGACGCCAGGGGATATGAGCTGCGCAAAGGTGCGGCCGCCCGTGCATGGAGCTGTACACACTTCGGTCGTGGCGGGCGAGGCTTCCGGCCCCAACCTGACGGTCGTCGCGTGCGCATAGGCCGGCAGCAGCGTCGCCACCGTGAGCGCGACGGGTGCGAACATCGTGGCCACGGACAGCCTCTTGAGTCTCATGTCTTGCCCCCCAATATCGCGATTGGCTCCGGCGATCGTACAGGCTGGGATCGTTGGTGGGGCGCGGGACGCATTCAATCAGGTTAGGCCGGCCAGCTCACGTGCTCGATCGCGTAGCTCGCGGGCAGCAGCTTCAAGGCGGAATAGCCTGTTGGGAAGGCGTTTCCAACGCCAGAGGAAAGACTCGAATCCCGACATGCGGATTATGATTCGGGCCGAGCGGCGTAGTCGGTGTAGGCCGGTCTGAGACTCACACTAGACCGCCGAATCGCACCGACGGGCGTAGCTGAACGGCGTGGGCCATGTTCACACCGGCGTTCACGCGCTCGCCGGTGGGCCGCCGCACGCCCCCACACCACCGAGTCCCGGTCGACACGCGGCGTGCCGGATGCAGTAACCTCGCGCGAAATCGAGAAGACAAACTGCTTCGTCGGAGCTCTGAGAGGTGGGGGAGTGATGCACAGACAGGGACGCTCACGCATGGGCCGCAGCACCGCTCGGCGAGTTCTCGTGACGCTTTTCGCAGTCGCGCTGCTGCTCGTGGCGACGGCGAGCGCATCTGCGTCGCCCGGACAGATCTACGCCTTCGGCAACAACTTCGGTGGACAGCTGGGCAGCGCCACGAACAACGGCGTGTTCGCTCCGAACCCGGTGCCCACGCTCGTGTCGCTGCCCGGGGCGACTGGTCCACCCGTGCAGCTCGCGGCCGGGGAAGACCTCAGTCTCGTGGTCACCTCGACGGGCCAGCTCTTCGCGTTCGGCGAAAACAAATTCGGGCAGCTCGGCAGCGCGACGAACAACAGCACCGCCAACGCCAACCCCGACCCGACGCTCGTGTCCCTGCCCGGGGCGACCGGGCCCGTCGTGCAGGCCGCCGCAGGCCGCGCGTTCAGCCTCGTGGTGACCTCGACCGGCCAGCTCTTCGCGTTCGGCGAAAACCAGTTCGGACAGCTCGGCACGGCGACGAACAACGGCACCGCCAATCCGAACCCGACGCCCACGCTCGTGTCCCTTCCCGGAGCCGGCGGCCCGGTGGTCCAGGTAGCCGCCGGCGCATTCCACAGCCTCGCCGTGACATCGACCGGGCAGCTCTACACGTTCGGCCTCAACAACGGCGGTCAACTCGGCACCGCGACCAACAGCGGCACGCTCAGCCCCAACCCTGTGCCCGCGCTGGTGGGCCTGCCGGGAGCGAGCGGCCCGGTGACGCAGGTCGGCGCAGGGGCCCGTCACAGTCTCGTCGTGACCTCGACCGGCCAGCTCTTCACGTTCGGCGAAAACGTGTACGGCGAACTGGGCAACGCGACGAACAACGGCACGACCAACCCCAACCCCACGCCCACGCAGGTATCCCTTCCCGGAGCCACCGGCCCGGTCGTGCAGGCAAGGGGAGGACTCGTGCACAGCGTCGTGCTCACCGCCACGGGTCAGGTCTACACCTTCGGCAACAACACCGGCGGTCAACTGGGCAACGCGACGAACAACGGCACGGAAAACAACCCAACCCCCAACCCGGTACCGAGTCTCGTCAGCCTGCCCGGCGCCGGCGGTCCGGTCGTACAGGTGGACGGCGGCGAAGAGGACACGCTCGCAGTCACGTCGACCGGACAGCTGTACGCGTTCGGCGAAAACTTCAGTGGGGAGCTCGGCAGCCCGACGAGCGCCGGCACGACAGCGCCGAACCCGACGCCTGCGCTCGTGGGGTTCCCATCGGGCACTACGATCGACACCGTCGCCCGCGGTCCCGAAGGAGACCACACACTCGCACTCGTCGCCGATATCGCCGTGCTGACCACGACGTTGCCGATCGGAGACGTGGGCGCTCCCTACCAGGCGAGCGCCGAGGCGGCAGGCGGCACCGGCGTTTACAGCTGGAGCGCCAGCGGGCTGCCAGCTGGTCTGTCGATCAGCAGCAACGGGCAGATCACCGGCACGCCGATGAGTACCGGCGTGAGCAACGTGGTCCTGCACGTCAGCGATTCGTTCGGGGTCGGAGCGAGCAGCGCGACGATTCCGCTGACGATCCCCGCCCACCCCGCTCCGGCCGTCCTGCCCTCCGCGGCGACGCGCGCCCAGATCCAAGCGGGTCTGCTGGCGCAGCTGAGCGTGAAGGGCAAGCTGGCCAAGTTCGCGGCGCTCAAGAAGCAAAAGAGCTACTCGTATTTCTTCAAGGCCCTGAGCGCTGGCGTGCTTGTCGTCAACTGGTACTACCTGCCGCCCGGGGCACATCTCTCCAAGAAGACGAAAGCGAAGCCCGTGCTGTTCGCCAGCGGGAGGTTGAGCTTCAGCGCGCCGGGGACGAAGAAGCTGACGATCAAACTGACCGGCAAGGGCCTCAAGCTGCTGGGCCACCGCAAGAGCATCAAGCTCGCGGCGACCGGCAGCTTCACGCCGCCCCACCAGAAGCCGGTCGTCGCTACGACGAGCATCAAGCTGAAGCGCTGACCGGCACGGTCTCCAACTGCTTCTAGCGCGACGCCTCTCGACGGCTCCTACAGCGTCGCTTGAGTCATGGCCGGGTCCTCGTAAATTCGGCAGTGATGCGACCACCAACAGAAGGCCGACGAAGACTACGAGAACGACGGAGACCCCCGCCCGCTGCAGCCGATGCGCGCTGGGTACGCCTCGAGCTCGAACACCGACACCACGACAGTCTAGGCTTCGTTACGTTCTCCGATGGTGGCGGGCTGCAGATCCCGGACGTCGGCGCCGCGCTTGGCGGCGCTCATCGTCGTGCTCGCGATCGCGGCGCTTGCGGCGGGGCTCGCAGCGGCGGGTGCGCGGGCTGCTGCCGTCGCGGTGCTCGACGCCCGCGGGAGTGGCGTGTCGGCCTACGGGGGCTGGGCGGCGTGGACGCACTTTGCGCCGGGCGGGAGCGAATACGAGCTCATGCTGCGGGCGCCAGGCGGCACGATCTCCCCGGCGCCGGTGCCGATCAGCAAAGGGGTGTTCGAAGTCCAGTTGGGTCCCGGTGCGAGCGGCGTTGAGGCCGTTTACGAGCGCTGCGCGGATCCCCCGCACAAGCGCGGCTGCCGCGTGTTCGCGCTAACGCTCGGCCAGCCGGGAGCGAGCGAGCACGAACTCGCGATCCCGGGCGGCGGCTCGGACTTCAGGCCCGCGATCTGGAAGCGCCGCCTGGCGTTCCTGCGCCTGAACCCGGCCGGCGCCAGCCACCGTCCGGACAACCTCTACACGTGGTCGATCGGCGCCGCGAGCGTGCGCCCGGTGGCCCTGCCGGCCTCCAAGGGCGGTCGCGAACCCAACGGCGGGCGCTGGCCCAGGGGGCTCACCGGTGAAATCACGAGCGTCACGATCGGGCCCTCGCAACTGGCCTACGTAACGTCGAACCTGTTCGGCACCTTCGGCGAGACGACGCTGTGGTACGAGCCGATCGGCCACGGGCCGCAACTGATCGACCAGCAGACCAGCGGCGCCGGAAACGTATGCCCGCCATCGTTCCTCTCGCCGGTTGTCGCCGGCCCATGGCTGTACGCCTACCTGCATGCATGCGTCGGCAGTCCGAGCCTCGACCGCCTGACGCGCTACAAGCGCGGCAATGTCGAACGCGCGAAGTTCACGTTCGTCCGCTTCGGCGACGACGGCATCGAATCGGCAGTGCCCGACGGAGCCGGCGTGGACTGGGACGATGAAGGCAGCGTCAAACACCTCGTGAGCGTGGCCTGGCGCCGCATCCCGCTGCCGGTCCCGCAGACCTTCTGCTCGCGCTCGGATCCGTTCTGCTGAGCCGCCCGGCTCTCCCGGCCCCGGCGTGCGCTCGCCCGCTCAGCGCTCAGACGCGTGCGCCGAGATGATCCGGGTGGAGGCCCGCGCACCGAAGTACTCGTCTGCTTGGGTCGCTTCCGGGCGCGGCGTCGAGGGCCCCCAAGGCCGTGGTCCTTCCCGTGGTCCCTAATTGAGCGAATCTCACAGCACCTCAGAACATCTCAGAGCCGCTCACACGCCTCAGATCACCTCCGATCACCCCGATCTTCTCCTTCGAGCCCAGTATCGCCCATGAAGTGAAAAGCCCGCGCCCGCGGGCTTTTTCGTGGCCGGGCCACCTGCGGAGTCACGCGTCGGCGCAAATCAGTTGTGGGCCCGGTGGAGTCGTCTCGGCCTCCCATCGCATCGCGCCGGGCGTGCTTGGTTGTTCAGCTTCGCGCGGTTACGAGCTCGCGGGCGGCGACGCTCTGCTCATGCTCAAACGCCGACTCGAGCCGCTCGAGCTCTTGACCGCCGAGACCCTTCACCCACGCAACGTCCCGCCAGCGCTCAGTCGCGGACGATACCTGCGCGACGATCGCACGGGCTTGCGTCTCAGAGACTCTGAATAGACCGGCAACCTCAAGAGCAGTCGCAAGGCTTGCGTGCGCGTTGTTCTCGTCGATCGCAGTCGCCAGCCGCTTGGCTCCGCCTTCGGGGTTGGGGTTCAAGTCGAACGCCGGCGACAGTGACCAACCTGCCGTGCTCTTACGCAGAAAGCCGTGGTTGCGAAGATGGTCGTCGGTGTTGGAGATCAATACCGTAAACACGATCCGCCGCCACAGCTCACGCAAATCTGCCGCCGCGTCGGATGAGCGCTCTTCGAGCACCTGTCCGATTTCCAGATAGCTCGCCTGCTCTCCGTCTTTGGCTTGCAGCATCGACATCGCGCTCAGGTAGCCGAGACGCCCGCCTGCATCACGGTCGAACCGACGCACAACCAGTACCGGCCGATTCTCGATGACGTGCAGCTCATGCTCGGGGACGGTGATTCCGGCATCTGCTGCGAGCGTCAGCGCGACAGCCTCCCACCGGATCACGTCCCACTCGTCGCCTTGGGGGGATGGGAACTTGGCGATCGCAAGGCGTCCCTCGGTATCGAGCACGTGCGCCTTCGGTCGCGCACCGCCGAGCGAGCTGCCGCCGTGAAGAAGGAGGCGCAGGTCCTCACTTGTCGGCTCGTCGCGTTCGAGCTCTTCGGCTGCATTGAGCAGACGTGGCAGCCCGATGAGGTGCGGCACTTCGTTGGTATCGACCGCCAGATACTGCTCGCTGCCGTGCCCGCGAAATCGCAGCGCGCCCTGGCGCAGGTCGTCCCGTGCGCCGAGTAGGAAGTCGACCTCGGTAAGCCCGCGCTGCTGCGTGCCAGCGTCGCGGGCGCGCTGTGCCTCCGCCCGTCGAACGAGACGCCGTCCCCATCCGTCGGGGGCGCAGTCGGACATCGCCCCGAACAGTGACTGGCCGACGGCCGTCTGATGCTGACCCGCTTGGAGTGGCATGCCCGGATCGAGCTCGTAGGAACCGCCTCGTTGCAGGTAGTCATCTCTATAGCTGAAGGTGGCCGATTCACTCTGCTCGTGCCGATGTGTCCAGAGCCGTCCGGCGGGGACGTTCCGTCCGGCGATCTGCACGTCCACCTCAATCGGCTGCTCAACCATCGCCCGTCAGCTTCCTCGGTCGCACCCGACGAGGCAACTCCTGGTCTGAGCGCAGGCGCCCGACGTCGCTGGCGAGGGGGTCCAAGGCCTCGACCAGAAGGTCCTGAATGCCGAGCGCCCTCAAGATTCGGAGCAGGTTCTCGACGCCGACCCCGCCGTCGGCTGCCTCAACGCGCCGAACTACTCCCCGCGAGACATCGGCCCGCTCGGCCAACTGAGCCTGCGTAAGGCCGCGCAGCTTCCGCCACGTAGCAATGCTTTCTGCCAGGCTTCGTTGCGCGCGGCGAACCGGCACCGGCGTAGTTCGCTGGTGGGCTTTATGCTCCATATCTAGTGCACTATAGGCCATACTGCACGATATATCGACCATTATTCATGGATCCTAGACCCGGCGCAGACCTTGGACGCGGCGCAGACCTTGGAAGCGTCACGCTCGCTGGCCTCGAGCAGCAGCTCGGCGTCGTTCGCGGTGTGCCGCCGACCATCAGCTGGGCCATACCCAGGGCCTATTCGACCGGCTCGCCGCGTATGCGGCGACACGAAGACCTGAGCAGGGTACTCAGACGGTGTCTCGGCGCACGCGCGGTTGTCTTGCGCGGGTCGCCAGCACGGGCGTATTGCTTGGGCAAGCAGGTACCGGTGCGACCTTCGCCCCGAGACTTAGTGTCTGCACAGGATGCGCAGTACGAGTGGAAATCCCGCTGGAAGTCGACGGGCGAGTACGTAGAAACGCGCACAGAGGTGGGGAGAGCTCCCGATCGGATCGCTGTCGGCCAGGTCTAGCGTCGATTGCACCGGACTGGTTCCGAGCAGGCAGTCCGGGAAAGCGGCAATCGAGCTGATCGCATAGCGATGACGACGAAAGGCAGGAACCGGACATGAAGGCTCTCGTTTATCACGGACCTGGCGCGCGTAGCTGGGACACGGTTGATGACCCGACGATCCTCGACCCGACCGACGCGATCGTGCGGATCGACACGTCGACCATTTGTGGCACCGACCTGCACATCCTCAAAGGGGACGTCCCCGAGACCGTGCCGGGCACGGTGCTCGGTCACGAGGCCGTGGGAACGGTGCAGGAGGTAGGAGCCGGCGTCACCACGGTCGTTCCGGGCGATCGGGTGCTGCTCTCGTGCGTCAGCTCGTGCGGGCGCTGTCGCTATTGCAAGGAAGGGCGCTACGGGCAGTGCCTGGGTGGGGGCGGCTGGATCTTCGGTCACCTAATCGACGGCCTGCAGGCCGAGTATGCGCGCGTGCCATTTGCCGATAACTCTGTGTACAAGGTCCCTGAGCGGCTTAGCGACGAGCAAGTGTTGTTCCTCGCCGACATCCTTCCAACCTCCTTCGAGGTTGGCGTGCTCAACGGCATGGTCACGCCCGGGGACGTCGTGGCGATCGTCGGTGCCGGACCGATCGGCCTGGCGGCGATCCTGACCGCGCGGCTGTACACGCCAGGGCGGATCGTCGCGATCGACCTTGCCGACAGCCGGCTGGCAAGCGCCCAGCGCTTCGGCGCGGACACGATGATCAACAACAGCGATGGTGATCCCGTGGCGCAGGTCATGGAGTTGACCGATGGCCTTGGTGCCGACGTCGCCTTCGAGGCGGTCGGCGTGCCCCAGACCTTCGAGCTCGCGACCGAATTGATCCGTCCCGGTGGGCGCGTGGCGAACATCGGCGTCCACGGCCAGTCCGCGACCCTTCACCTGGAGACGCTCTGGACCCGCGATGTGACGATCACGACAGGGCTCGTCGACACGTACAGCATCCCACAGCTGATGAAGCTGATCGCCAGCGGACGCCTGGACCCGTCACTGTTCGCCACGCATCGCTTCCCACTGGGGGAGACGATGGACGCCTACGACACGTTCTCGGACGCGGCGAGCAGCGGCGCGTTGAAGGTCGTGCTCCAAGGCGGGAACGCCAGCTCATCGGTCGTCGAGGCAGAGCAGATCGCAACCGTCGCGTGAGGCGAGAGCCGAAAGCCCATCCGAACTCAGCCGCCCGCTGGGAGTGGTCGCCGTTGGTCTCGCAGGGGCGAGCAGCTACCGGGAAGCCTCCGCGTTCGAATGTGCCGACGTCATCGGAATCACGACAGGAGTCCTCATGACGGACTTTCCCGCCTCCCATCTCGATCTTCTCCGAGCTCAGAGCTTCGGTGTTCTGGCCACGATCGCGCCATCGGGGCATCCGCAGGTGACAGCCGTCGCCTACCTGCTGGACGATGACGGTGACGTCAAGATCTCGCTGAACACGACTCGCAAGAAGGTGAGGAATCTCGAGGAGAATCCACGCTGCAATCTCTTTCTGCTCGATCTTGCCAACCCGCAGCGCTATCTCGAGATTCGTGCCGACGCCGAGATCGTGCCCGACCCGGACAAGGCGTTCGCGGCGAAGGCCGGCGCAAAGTACGACTCTGACTTCACCGAGTACGACCTTCCGGGTGAGGAGCGTGTCGTCGTAACGCTGCGACCGGTCACTGTCAACGCGGTCGACATGTCGCAGCCCCCGCTCTGACAGGCGGCCATGACTCCCTGTGAGCACTGACGCGATCGACCGATCGAGGCGATCAAAACACCGCGCTTGAGGCCGAGAAGGCCCTCGGCGTCGTGCGAGAGCGATTCGCAGGCGCCGAGGACCCCGAGGCGCAGGGCGAGCTCGCGGCCGAGGCGCTCGGGCACGTCGAGCGCCAGCTGCAGTTGGCGCGCGAGCGACGCCGCCGGCTCGATGGCGTCGAAGGGAAGCTGTGGGCCAAGCGCAACCGCCTCGAGCGCTTTCTTATCGAGACGCGAGGCGCCGACTGGTGGCGTGCTCGGCGCGGTGTGCGGTAACGCCGCTGCCCGTCCTGCGCACCCAAGCACTCTCCATGGATGGCTGCGCGCACTCTCGGAACGGACCGGCTATGAGGTAGTTACGTCGAGCCCGTCGTTAGCCTCATGGTCGGCTACAGCCTCGTGGCGCGCTCACGCCTGCGGCGCTCGCTCTGTACGAGCGGGAGCACCATCGAACACTACGCGATCACCGGTGACCACAGCGCGTCGATCGCGCGCTCGGCGGACGCGAGGCTCTCGGCCGCGAGCGGCTTCAACTCGGCCATCTGCGGGTTGACCTCGGCAAGCGTCAGCTCGGCCGTGATGAAGCGCGGCTCAAGGCCCGTCAGGCTCAGCGCGTGCGGCAGCCACGGTTCAGCGTGGTCCCACCCCTCGCGCGGCGTGCCCGGCGCGTAGCCGCCGCCGCGAGCGACGAGCACGAGCAGGTCACGTCCGCCGAGCATGCCCGTCATCGTCGCCGGGTCGACCGATAGGCCGGGCGCGACGAGGTGGTCGACCCATGCCTTCACAGTGCTCGGCGGGCCGAAGTTGTAGAGCGGCAGCCCGAGCAGGATCGTGTCGGCCGCCAGCACCTCCTCGACGAGCTCCTTGGTCAGCTCCCACGAGGCCGCCTGCGCCGGCGTGTGCTGCTCGGGCGGCACCATCCGCGCCGTGCCCGACTCGCTGTCGAGATGCGGCAGCGGCTCGGCGCCCAGATCGCGGTAGGTGACCGTGCCGCCAGGATGCGCCACGCGCCACGCGCTCGCCGCGCGCGCCGTCAGCTTGCGGCTAACCGAGCACTCGCCCTGAATGCTCGAGTCGATGTGCAGCAAATGGGGCATAGTGTTGTCCTTTGCAACTCGATTGTTGATAGCAACAGTGTTGTAGCAGACGACTAAGTTGCAAAAGTGTCTTAGACTGGGGGAGTGGTCTCCACGGCATCGACACGCCACCGCTCTGCGGCGCTCCTCGATCACCTCGCGCGCCTGATGCGACTGCGATCGGAGTCGGCGCTCGCCCCGCTTGGCCTGCGCCCGCGCCACCTTGTCGCGCTGACCGTTCTTCGCGATCACGGCAGCCCGACGCAGCAGGCGCTCGCCGCGGCGCTGCGCACCGATCGCACGAACCTGATCGGCCTGCTCAACGAACTGGAGGCCGAGGAGCTGGTCGCGCGCAGGCGCTCGAGCGAGGATCGTCGTCGGCACTTCGTCGAGCTCACCGACGACGGGACCGAGCGCCTGGCCCAAGCCGAGGCGGCGCTCGCGACAACAGAGGACGAGGTGCTCGGTGCGCTCACCGTCGACCAGCGCGAGACGCTCTACCAGCTCCTGGCACAGGCGACCGGCAGCCACGTCGTCGACTGCGCCACGGCCGCCGCAGACGATCTCTCGTCGCGCGACTGTTGAGCGCTGTCCATTTGAGGATCGCCCGGAGGCCGCTGAGCGCCCCGATTTCGGCGTTGGAGCATCGACAGGATTTGTCGCCCGCGGCTCTGCGCTCTTGGCGAACACCTGGCGAACACCTCGGCGGGAATCCTGGGGAACGCCTGGGAATCGTCGCACGGGAGAACGTCAATATCTGCGGACGTTTTCTGCCGTTTCGTGCCCCGCCGTCCCTTCGCTTGCCCACCCTGTTTGGCCTCGACAAGGCGGAGGTCACTGGTTCGAGCCCAGTATCGCCCACTTGTAGAACCCCGCGATTGCAGGTATTTCGCGGGGTTCTCGTGTTTCGTGGACACAATATGGCCCTATTTTCACGGGCTAGGCGTGGGCGTCGTGCTCGGCCGTAGCGACGAGTTCAGCCGGGCTCATGTCGAGCGCTCCGGCGATGCTCTTGACCGTCCGCCAGCTCGGAGACGTCTCGCCCGTTTCTGTGCGCGACAGCGTTCCGGTCGTGACCCCGGCCTTGTGCGCGAGGTCTTCCTGCGTCAAGTTGCGCTCGACACGTAGGCGCTTTATCGCACCTCCAAGGTCGGGAGAGGACACAACGGAAACATCTCAGTCGCATGCGAACAAGTCCATGCGTTTCTGCGCATGCGATAAATGCTTGGTATCTTCGCCTGGTTCCGAACATCCCCACAGATGGCCGGGCACCGGGCCGGGCATCAGAGCTAGCTAGCTCCGGTGTTCGGCCCTTTACACGGCGCCGAGCACCTGTGCCGCGCGCTACTGCAACCGGCCCGACGTGACGAGCTCGTGGTCTGGCGGACGCCTCAGCACTTGCTCGAACGCCTGACGAGCAAGAGCCGTGGCGTGCTCGTGATCGGTGGCGACGCCGGCCCAGGAAAAGCCGGTGCGCTCACCCTCCGTCACTTGAACGCCATAGACGTGCATCGCTAGACCGCGCCCGCCTCGCGCAAAGTGTCGGCCACGCTCTCGCGGTCGGCGTTGTCGCGCGGCTCGGGTGGGCGCTCGCGATTGCTGGCGGCGACGTTGACGCCAGCTAGGTAAGCGCGCAGCTCGGCTCGGGTGGCGAACTTCATCATCGACCGAGGGTAGACCGGCCACCGGACAAGCGCTCTTCGCCGTTGCGCGCCATTCCGTCCGACCCCGCTCGTAAGTTGTTCGCGTGACCAGTGGAGAGCGCATCCGGCGAGCCCGAGAAGCCCATGGATTCAGCCTGACCAAAGCCGCTGTGCTGACTGGTGGTGTCGTCTCACCGGCCACCTGGAGCCGGATTGAGAACGATCTCAGCACCAAGCCGCTGACGCGCTCGCGTGCGGCGATCGCGGACGTGGTAGGCGTCTCGATCGAGAAGCTTTGGCCTCCGCGCAAGCAGGGCTGGACGGCGCTGCTGACTGCCGAGGCGCGGTACGTGCGCGATCACGAGAGCGTGACCCGCTGGACCGTGTATCGGCATCGGCTGGAACGCGTGCTCAACAAGCATGATCCCGAGCACTCGGACCGCGAGCTGGACGAGATGCGCGAGATGGTCGGTGAACGGTGAAAATCCCTTTTAGATGCGATGAGGCTCGCGGGGTTGTTGTCGAAGATACTCGCGGCGCGCTGAGCCGCGTTGGTTGCACAAGCGAAGCCATCGCACCTGCACCAAAGCCATCCGCCCAGGCTGCTCAGGCGCTGAATAGGAGCCAGAGGTGTATCCATAGGTGTACACTTTCTGCTATGATCGGGCTATGAGTCCGCGCATAGATGAGGTTCTTCCTACGCGAGAGGCACGGGCGAAGTTGCCCTCGCTTCTCGCTGGCTTCCGCGCGCGCGGTGCTGACGCCGATCCGGTGGTGATCGGCGCACACCGTCGCCCCGAGGCCGTCGTGCTCTCCTACGAGCGCTACCTAGCAATGCTGAGCGGTCGCGAGCGCGTAAAGGCGATTCTTGCTGATCGCCGAGCGGCAGGCGCCGGCATGAGCGAGGAAGAGGCAATGCGGGTGGCAGTCCAAGAGCAGCACGCCTCCCGCCGCTGAGTGTCACGCATCGTCCTGGACTGCAACGTCTTCGTCTCGGCGCTGCTCTCACCGCAGGGCGGTCCCGCGCAGATCCTCGATCAGTGGGCCGACGGCGACTTCGATCTGGTCATCAGCCCCCTGCTTCTAGCCGAGCTGGAGAAGGTTCTGAGCCGACCCAAGTTCCACGCCTCAATCGACAGAGTCCATATTGAGGCGCTCCTGACCGGCTTGGTCGAGGACGCCGTGCTGGTCGACGATCCTCCACGGCAGCCCGGCCTGACTCCCGACCCAGGCGACGACTACCTCGTCGCGCTCGCTCAGAAGGCCGACGTGCAATACATCGTCTCGGGCGACACTCACCTGACCCAGCTCACGGACCCAAGCCCGCCTGTGCTCACGCCGCGCGAGTTCCTCGAAGGCCGGACGTGATCGGCGCCCGCCTGCTCGCCGTGGTACTTCCCGTGGTACTTCAGTGAGCGAATCTGAGCTGAGCTGAGAGCACCTGAGATCAGCTCACAAGCCTCATATCACCTGAGCTGAGGTCCGGGCGCGATTTCGAGCCCAGTATCGCCCACTGACGCAGACGGGACGAAGTAGCGCGAACTTCGCACCCTGATGCGGGATTCCGGGCTCGTGAGGGTGTGAAAGGCTGCGAAGAAAAACCGCTGATTTGCGGGCCTGCGGGCGCCCAGCGTACGCAGAACGGTCGCAGGGCTGCGTACGCTGCGTACGTTGAGAGTAGGCCCAAGACGACATGCGCCGGGCCAAGCGTGGTGAGCCATGCCGTTTGACGGAGACTTTGATCTGACCCTGTTTTCGTGGAGTCGCGGTTCTAGGATCCTCCGGCGCCCAAGCTGTGACGGGCCTCTCGCTTCGGCGTAGTCTCGGGTATGGGCATGCAACAGCCGAGGACTGCCATGCGCTGGACAAGGACCGGGGCGCTGGGTTGCTGCGCCGTCCTGGCAATGTTGGTCGGGGGTTGTGGCACAGGCGCTCGAAATGCGACTACCGTGGCGACGCCGAGTGGTCCGCTCTACAGCGAAGGCGCCGCCGCAGCGGTCGCCGACGCTTTGCTTGCCGCGGTGCCGCTCCCGGCCCATACGCAACATGTCTCTGGGCCGCCTCAAGCCGTTGCCGGCAAGCTAGGACGTGCGGGAAACAGCGAAGACTCCGCAAAAGCTGTCGACCGCCACGCCTACTGGTCCTCCACCGACCGCCCGGAAGCGATCATTTCCTTCATCGCCAAAAAGGGCCCGATTCCCAAGGTCGCGTACGGCAGCTACGGCGCCAGCAAGACCGAAGGCTTGTTTGACGCCTTCGACGTGCCGTTGGGGTCGCCGCTCGCCGGTCCTCGGCAACTGTTCGTCTCGATCGCGCTCGACGGGTCCGGACGCTACGCGGTGCGGGTCGATGCGGTCGTCGCGTGGCATGAGCGTCGGCCTGCGAACTCGCTGGTGCCAGCCACCGCGCGATGGCTGAAGGTGACGATCACAACACCTGCCTATCGTGCCCTGAATTCCGGCGAACCCTCGCACGCGCACACCACAACCCGCAGCGTCATCGCAACCGCCCCAGCTACCGTTCGGGCGGTAGCGCGGGCCGTCAACGAACTACCGGTCGCGGAACCCGCCGGTCCGAACCCCATGTGCCCCCTGATGACGTACGCCAACACCGTTGACGCTCCCCGTTATCGACTGGTCTTCCGAAGCTCCGCGAGCGCGGGCAACCTCGCCCGGGTGATCGGAGTGAGCGGCTATGTCTGTGAGCGTGGAGGAGAAGACACAGCAAAGATCACAACACCCGAGGACCCGCAAGGCCTTCAGCTCACCGACCATCTCAACGCGATTGGTCCGTCCAAAGGAGAAGGCCTCACCGAACACATCGAACTCGCCTTCCACCACAGCCTCCACCTCGTGCCGGAAGGCTGATGACTCGTCACGTTATGCGTGCAAGCGGCGCGGCTCGGTCGAGGCGCTCCGCTCCGCTGGTGCTCGCGATCCTGGTGCTGATCGTCGTCGGCTTGGCAGTCCCAGCGGCGGGGTCCGCGAAGCAGCTCGAATGCCCCCATCCCGAGATCGCCGCGGCGCTGCCGGCTCCGGCGGTCGTTGGGATCCCGTGGCAGGCGCCTGCGGCGACCTTCTGGTGTCTTGAAGCTGGGGATCAGCTAGCAAACGCCACGATCAGCTGGGGTGATGGAATCGTCTCGGCGGGTGACGTCAGCTATTCCAAACCGGAACTCAGCACGGTCATCGATGGCGCGGTTATAGAACCGGTGATGGTCAAGACGGGGCTGATAGTCGGCTCGCATGTCTACGCCCGGGTGCTGCGAGGCGGGCTGGCGAGGATCACGCTCGCGGCGACCGATCTGCCCGGGGGTACGGTGTTGACCTCCTACGCCGACGCGTTCGTGCTCCCTCGGGACCTCGCCCGCCCCGTGTCCCTGCACATCTCAGGCGACGAAGTCGATGGACCTGTCGCACACGTTCGCGTTGCCTACGATGGCTACACGCCCTACTACCGGCTCAGCGCGAGGATCGAATGGGGCGACGGGCAGGTGCAGCCTTGGCACCGTCGTGGAGCCGTTTCACAAGATCGATGCCGGAACCCGGCTGTACACGATCCGCGGTCGCCATCGCTGGCGCCGCGAGGGCGCTCACACGATCACGGTGGTCATCACCGATGAAATCGGCCCCCAGCACCTGGTGGTCCGAGATCACGTTCTTATGCCGGGCTGACGCGGCTGGCTGAGGAGACTGCCGCGCGCTTCGGTGGAGGGCGTGTCACGCGCGAAGTGGCGGAATGCCCGCGCCGCCCTCGCAGCGAATCTGCGGGCACCTAATGGTTCTTAGACTGAAGGTTTCGCGGACAAGCGAGCGTCTGAGCGCGCGTCGCGCTCACGCCCGCCTTGGACGATTCTCGATAGCGCCGACCGAGGATCGGAACACGCCTGCTTCGCCGGGGGCGAAGCAGGCGTCTGCCGGGTGCCGGACGAGACGCTCGCGGCTCGTCCTTTGCAGGCGCGAGGTCGCCGCCGGTGGCGACGCTTCCTTTCGGTGGAGAGCGGGCGCGACGGAGTCAACCCGTTGATTGTCACCCCGCAGATCGAGATACGGCTATAGCTGTACGAGGAATCGTCATGAAGATGCGTTCGAGGTCACGTTCTGCTGGTAGGTGTGCGTCCAGGGCTCTTGGCACCGCGTGGCTGCCGATCGGCCTCATGGGACTGATGTGCACGCTCGCGGCTGCGACTGCGGGCGCAACGGGTGAGCTCTCGCCGCTGCCCAACCAGCCAGGCTCGCTGCAGGCTCATGTGCTTGAAACGATCACGCACCCGACGAGCGTCTCAAGCTACGGCGGCTGGGCGGCGTGGAGTCGCTATGACTCCACGCACCGCGCCTATCAGCTGATGGTACGCAACGCAAGCGGCGACGTCACGGCGATGGGCATCCCCGGGAGTCCACAGCCGTTCGAAGTGAGTCTCGGGCCGCTTCCATCCCACGGGATCGGAGCTGTCTACCCTCGCTGCGCCAACGCCGTGCGCCACCAGCGCTGCAGCTTGGAGCAGCTCGCGATCGAATCGACTGGCTCGCGCGAAAAGCGCTTGGCGGTGCCAGGGGGCGGGTCGCTCTTTCGACCTGCGCTGTGGAAAGGTACCGTCGCGTTCCTGCGCGCGGTGCCAAAGGGCGGCGAAGGCCATCCGGTGGAAATGTTCGAGTGGACCTCTGGTTCAAAGCACCTGAGGGCGCTCGCGCTGGCGCACAACAGCCCCTCGGCCTCGGAAGTCAAGGATCAGCCCGAACTGCGCGACACCGAGGGCTACGTCGGGGAAATCGCCGCACTGGCGCTCAACGGCACGCAGGTCGCCTACACCCGCGTGGTGCCGTTGGGAGAATGGGACAGGTCGGACCTCTGGGTGCAGCGCCCCGAGCGCAAGCCAAAGCTGATCGACCGCATCGACACGGGCGGCGGCGCGGCGTTCGGCACGCGCACCTATCTCACTCCGACGATCGCTGGCTCGTGGCTGTACGCCTATCGCCAGTACCACGAAGAGGGCGTTGGAGATGGTGGCCCCGCATGGGTCCGCTACAGCCTGACGACGAACGTGGCGCAGCAGGCTCAGGTCAACTTTGGCAACCGGGAAGGCTTCGGCGAAAACGAAGGGCCGCTGGACGCGGCGGCGCCGCTGGGCGCGGGCGTGATCTGGACGCTGCAGAACTCCCGCTCCGAAGACGGCGCACGGGTGCTGTCGCTGGCCAGTGTCAAATGGAAGCCGATCAGGCGTCCGCGCCATCGAGACCGAGCCGGACCGAGCGCGACGAAGGCCCTGAAGCTAGCGCCACCGCTTCTGTTGGCAGGCGAGCGTCGTCACAGGCGATGACCCGACGCTCGCGTCGGACGAGGACCGGGCGTATCGTCGGCCGGTGCCCTGGCGCCTGCTTTCCACGCGATGCAGCCACCGTGCGGGTCGCCGCTTAGGCTAGGCCGAGCGCCGCGCGCGTGCCCGCGGGCGCGGCTGGCTCGCGCGGTCTTCGGCCTTGACGGCCTCCGCGAGCTCCCCGGCAACCTTCGCCAGCTCCTCATAGGCGCGCGCGACCTCGAGCATGTTCGTGCCCGCCGCCATCGTGCCCAGTCGCGTTATCGCCTGGTCAAAGCGTTGCCAGAGCTCCGTTGGCCCACGCGGCCGGTATCTGCCCGCAGCTCATACGGCGGCTCGCTGTCGGCCTTGCGAGCGTGTGGCCACTCAAAGCCGGCGGAATCGGCCGCCCGGCAGACACGCGCCGCCTCGCTCGCGCCCTGCGCGAGCGAGGCCAGGCGCCCGGCAAAGCCGAGGTCCGGTGGCGCCTGCTTATGTGCCTGCACCGCGCCGGCCCAGCTGGCCATCCCGTCCTTGAAGTCTCTGAGTATCTGCGCGTCAGGTTCGGGAGAGCTGTCTTTGCTCATTTGCTGATCCTACCCAGCATCCCGGCAGGCCATATTGCGATCAACCGCCGGTCGTGCGTGGACATTTCCGGCCAGCCGACCGCGCCGATCCTCGCTACAATGTCGCTGTGACCACTGGGGTGCCCACATGAAGGTCGTGACCGTACGTGACTTCCGCGACCACGCCACGGAGATGTTCCGATCCGAGGACGTGATCCTCGTAACGCGCGATGGCGCTCCCGCCGGCTTCTTTCTGCCGTGGGACACGCCCGAGCTGCCCGTGGAGGTTCGTCGCGAGGTGTTCCTGCGCCTCTCAGAGCAGATCGGCGCGCAGCTCGAGGACAAGGGTGTGAGCGAGTCAGAGGTACTCGGCGATTTCGCTGCCTCCCGCAGTCGTCGCTGACGCTAACGTCGTCCTCTCGGCGCTGATCGGCGGCCGCGCCCGCCTCGTGATCGCTTCTCCGCACGGGCCCCGATGTCTGGCCGCCGAGGCCGTGGCGCTCGAGATCGCCCGGCACATTCCACCCCTGGCCGCCAAGCGGGGTCTCGACTCCGCGCTCATGTTCGCGGCGCTTGGTGTCATGCCCGTCGAGTGGAAGGCCTCAGGTGAGTATGAGGATCGTCGCGAGGAGGCTGAGGAGCGCATAGCTGCACGCGACCCCGACGACTGGCCCACCGTCGCGCTTGCGCTGAAGCTGAGCCTGCCCGTCTGGTCCCAGGACAAGGACCTCACCGACGCCGGCATCAAGGTGTTCACGACCGGTGAGCTGCTCGGCGCGCTGCCTGACGCCGGCGATGAGGGATAGGTTCAGGCAGGAGGACGCCAGCGCCGTTAGGCGGGGAGAGGGGCTCCGCCGGGCAAACCGTGAGATTCCCAACTCATCCGACGAAATCGAGGAAGCCGTGAGCAACGAACCCAATCTGCACGGCAAGGTCGCAGTCGTCACCGGCGGTGGCTCAGGCATTGGTCGCGCGACGGCACTCCTCCTCGCACGTCACGGCGCCAAGGTCCACGTCGCCGATCTGAGGGGAGGCACCGCCGAGGAGGTGGCTCGCGCGATCGAGGCCGCCGGCGGCAGCGCTGTGGCCTACGCGCTGGACGTCTCCGATCCCAATGCTGTGGAGGCGCTCGCCGAGAGCGTATTTGCGCAGGATGGCCACGTCGACGTCCTGCACAACAACGCCGGCATCGGTCACGGAGGGAACATCGAGGCGACCACGGTCGAGGATTGGCAGCTGGTGATCGGGGTGAACCTGCTCGGCGTCGCATACGGTGTCCAGGCGTTCATCCCGCGGATGTTGCAGCAGGGCCGCCCGGCGTCGGTGGTGAACACGGCATCGATGGCGGGCATCGTGCCGACCGCCAAGATGGCCCCGTACTGCGCGTCGAAGTTCGGCGTCGTCGGTCTCAGCGAGTCCCTCAACGCCGAGCTCTCCAAGCGGGATATCCACGTGAGCGCGATCTGCCCCGGCATCATCGACACGCCGATCATCTCGACCGGCATCATGCGCGGCGAGGTCGCCGAGATCCAAGGACGGGCATCGAGCTACTACGCCAAGCACGGCGCA